>NZ_JBSFTC010000001.1:0-339593 GCF_053590415.1 Nonomuraea sp. NPDC003201 | reverse complement strand
CTCGGCGGTCGGTCCGCAAGATCTGGCAGCGGGTCGTACTCAGCCCAGTGCCGGCGAAGTTCCTCGCCCAGTTCGGTGGCGATCGCCGCGCTCATCCCGTCCAGGAGCAGCAGCAGCGTGCGCCGCCCCGTCTTTGTGGCTACGACCGGCTTCACGACCCGGGTAAGGAAGGACTCCACGGTCAGCATCGAGCCGGGCTCCGTACCCGCCGCAGTCCAGTTGGCGAGCGTACGCGCGAAGACCTTGTCGATCTTGCGTCGTCGTTTGCGCACCTGAGAGCCCAGCGTGTCGTAGGCGGCTTTCAAGTGGGGGTTAGGGTCGCCCCCCGCCTCTACGTGCTCCAGGGCCTGGTCGACCCAGCCGGTTTCGGCGATGTGGCGTTCGATCGCCGCCGCAACCGTCTCAGCGTCGGTGGGTGGGTCAGTGGCGAGCCACCGTGCGAGTCGCTGTCCCATCCGGGCCCGCTCAATGCGCACCCGCATGTCCGGGTCGGCTGCCAGGAAATGAGCGTCCAGGTCCTGTAAAGCGTCCGTGAGTGCCTTCGTTTTGCCAGCAGCCAGTGCCTGCCCAACATGCGCGAACTGGGCCTCTAGTCCAGCCACCAGCACCGGACTGGCCTCCACGGCCGTCTCGGCGCCGACTTGCCGGGTCAGAGAGGCGGCCCGGTCCAGCACAGTACCCGTGTTCCGTCGTGCCTCGCGTGCCGTGTCCTCGTCGCCCCCGGTACGGCCCGCCTCCAGCAGGTTGATCACGAACTGCTCGCAGGAGCCCGCGAAAGCGGCAACGAGCGCGTCGAGCGCCTCACCGGTCGCGGGCGACTCCTCCCCAAACCATCGCTCGGCCCGTCCCCGCACCTGGTACGTCTTAGTGTCGGCCTTGGCGTGCAGCCACAGCGCCGCGCACACCAGTCCAAACGGGACCGCGTCCGCTCCGTGCTCGGCTTCCACCAGTGCGAGCAGCGCTCGCCCGGCGAGGCCAGCCTGGTCCTCTTCGCCGAGGAACGCCGCAAGTCCAGTGCGCTCCGGGCCGCGCAGCGTAAGGAGCCGCTCTGGTCCGCCGGGAGCGAGCGACCACCGCAACAGGGTGTGGATGTCCAGGCCGTCATCGCTCTGCGTGCGGCCGGTTGCCGGCGCCGCTTCAGTGTCGTAGCGGCCGAGGCGTAGGCGGCGCAACGCGAGTGCCGACAACGCGGTACGGCGGGACAACATCCCTCCGGCGAGCGGCGGCCATCCCCCCGGCGGAGTGGCGTCGAGGAGAGCTTCGGCGGCCCAGCCGTCGGCCCTCAGGCGAGAGTCGATCTGTTCAGCGGTGAACGCGTCCCGGACGACGTTCCAGCCATCGACGGTCTCGATGCGCTGCTTGTGCGTGCGGGCGAGAATCGCCGGATCGAGTTCGTTCTGCTCCCGGTCGGTCAGCACCACCAGCACCGCCGGTCCTGCGGCGTGCGCCGCCAGGTGGCCGAGCGCCAGTTCGTGTACAGCCAGCGGCGAGGGGGCGGCCGCGATCCGGGCTCGCCGTTCCTCGCCCCAGGCCAGTTCCTCAGGCCCATCCCATTCAGGCGCTGAGCGCAGCAGCACGACACGCCGCCGCTCGCCGCCGGTCAGGGAGTCCGCCAGCGACGACTGGGCGGACAGGAACTGGGTGACGGTCGCGGAGGTGAGCCGCATCGCGCCTGTGTAGTCGTGAGTAGTCGCTGTGCCCATCAGTCCACGACCCGCCAGCTGATCTCGATAGTGGCGCCCGGGTTCGTCTTCGCCAGTTCGGCCAGCTCAGACTGCATGTCTGTGGCAGCCTTGGCCGCCGTGGTGCGCTTCGTGCCCCGCAGCCTTGCTACTCCGGCAGTAGGGATGGGGGTGGTATCGGAGCCGGAGTTGTCTGGCACACCGGGATGGCTCGAAGGCGTGTCCAGGTCCACATCCACCGCTCTGCGGCCCGGCGAAACGGGTGGAGGCTGGTTGCGCTTGACCAGCGCGGTGACCTCGCGGCGAGTTCTGTCCAAAGCACCGATGAGGTCGGCCGTCAGTTGATCGGCCTGTGCGACCCCGCGCAAGGACTCCAGCAGTGCCTGCCCTTCCGCGCCCTGTCCCTCGGCCAGCTCCAGCGTGTCCCAAGCCGCCGCGGTCAGCGCCTGCGTGACGTCGTGCGCCCGCGTGACGGAGGTACCGTAACGGTTGGCGCTCATCTCACCGAGATCGAACCGAGCCAGTGTCTCAATGATCTTCTTCGCTCCGCTTGCCCCACCTGTTCCCTGACTGACGGCCACCAGTTCCTTCAGCAGATCACGCGAGCGCCGGGCAAGCGTCAGGCGCCCCTTCTCGTCGGTCTCGTCCAGAGCGAGGAACGCGGCATGCGTCTCCAGGCGGCGGACCAGCTCCGCCGCGGGTTCCTGGTGTGCTCGGGCGCTCTCCACGACCTGCCGGGCGAACTGGTTCACCATTCGCCCTCGTCGCAGCGCCGGCGCCTTGTTCCCGAAGATGGCCTCGTATCGCCGCCGGGCCTCGATCCAGTCGTCCTCACTCGGCAGCGGCTGGCTGCGCAGCGCATCTCCCGCCTTGACCTGCGATAGCTCCGGCGCTGGGTCCAGCGGGACCCCTCCGCGTACCCACACCCGGTCGTCCATCTCCGCGAACGCGGCGACGACCAGGTTGGCGAGAAACGACTCCAGCCCGCGCTTGTCCGGCTTGTCCGTCCAGTCCACGAGGGTTATCAGACTGAGGTCGCCAGTGAAGCCCTCACGCTGCGCCATCCGGCGGAAGTGGTCCGCCCAGCGGGTGGACAGCTCGAAATACGCCTCTTTCTGGTGTCCGAGCTCCAACTGCTCGGCCACCCGCTTCATCAGCTTGCGGTCCTTCTCGGGTACCTCAGCCCGACGGTCGCGGGCCTCGGCAGCCGTACGGATGTGAGCGAAGACAGTCCTGGCGTCGGCCGGTTTCACCGCGACCCCAGTGCCGTCCCGGTCCAGGTCCGGGTGCGCGGGGAACTGGTGGGCGAGCAGCTTGCCCGCGATGTCCCTGATGGAGTCCCGCATCGGTTTGGCGAAGGAGATGGTCAGGCCGCCGATGTCGGGCAGCGCCACGAGGTGGTCGTCGAAGTCCAGCTCGACGTCGGACGCCTTCTTGTCCGCCAGGCCGTACGCCTGCTTGAAAGCGGTCTTCACCTGTCTGAGCAGGGCTGCGTGCTGGGTCTCCAACAGGCCCTTGGCGCGGGCCCGGTTGTCGGCATTGAGATGGGCGGCATACTGCGTGGCGAACCGGTGCTCGTTGTCGAGCGCCTTGTCGATGACGAGGAGCCTGCGGAAGTCCGCGAACCGCTGAGCGGACAGGTGGGTGGGCACCCAGGCGACTGTGCGGGCCGGCTCGCTCTGCCGCTCCCGCAAGGCGCGCATACGGTTGACGTCGTCGACGGGACCGTACACCCCTTCGTCGAAGGGCAGGTCGACGACGATACGCCACCGGCCGTCGAGCTGCGGCTGCAGCTCGTGGTCGGGCAGGTCGTCGTCGTCAGCGATGTTGCCGAAGATCACCTCTGTCGAGCGATTGGAGCCGCGCCAGACGAAGTTCAGGTCGTCGGCGCCGAGCCTGCCGTCGGAGCGGTCTACGCCCAGTTCATCGGCGAGCAGTCGCTTGACGAGTGCCATCCGGTTGCCAGGGTTGTCGTTGACAGCGGCGTTCGCGATGATCGAGTCGACGTCGACACCGGACAGCTCCAGCCGCACACCCGCGTTGGCGCCGGTGCCGGTCTCTTTGACCTCGGGGAAGCGGGCGGCCCACTCGGCCACCTTGCTCTTGATGATGCCGACCTCGCTGCCCGGGATCGGCGCGATCACCGAGCCGTGGTTGAGCGCGCCGAGGCGGCGGATCGTCAGGTCGCTGAGAGCGGGCACGCTGGGCGCTAGCGCCGAGAGCAGCAGTGTGCAGACTAGACGGTTGTCCCCGACGAACGACTTGCAGCGCTGGACCAGACCGGGGTCGGTGACTCTGTCGGGCCGGTGCAGGTACCGCTCGACGTCGTCCTCACTGACGTCGTAAGAGGTCAGCAGGTATGGCCGCAGCTTCGTCTTGTATAGCTTGTCGGCGGCTTCGAAGACCACCTTCAGGCTGTCCACGAACGGCTTGTCACCACCATCGGCGAGCACCGGATACAGGTCGCCCACCGGGACCAGATCCCCGAGCCGAAGGTCGTCCCGGCGGCGGGCGAGCAGCTGGCCCATCAGCTTGAGACCAGTGCGGGAGCGCTGTAGTGCGGAGGAGATGTGGACCAGGGTGTCCATGAAGGCGGGCGAGAAGGGATAGGTCAGCCGGAACGAATCCTCGTCCGCCCCCGTCGTCCCCTTGTCCGAGCCGAGCAGCGTGTCCCAAACCTGCGAGCCGATCTTCTTGGTCCGCTCGAACGCCGCGCCGATCAGAGCCTCTTGGCCCGGCTGGGGCGTCAGCAGGCGGGCGTGTGCGATCCGCGGGAGGTCCCGGTCCTCCAGCGTGATCTTGTCGAACCGTCCTGAGGCGAGGTTCAGCGTGTCTTGGATCGACGCCTCCGCCGCGCCCGAGACCTCCTCGCCGACCAGCTCGCGCAGGTCGCGCTGGCGGGCGATGAAGGAGACGATCGGGATAGCCCGCCTGGCGTCCCCGCCCTCCACAAAGTTCGTGATCTTGCTGGCCTCGCGGGCCACGAACCTTTGGTCGTGGATGAGCGTCGCCAGCCACAGGATCAGCTCGTCCATGAAGAGGATCAGGCCGTGGTAGCCCAGCGACCTGGCATGCTCAGCGATGACGGACAGGCCGGCGTCGAGAGAGATGAACCCGTGCTCGTCCTCGGCCGCGTTCTTGGCGAACCCGGGCAGCAGATAGGTGCTCGCGTCATGCACGAGCTTGGCCCGCAGTTCGGCCGGGGTGCTCGGGTGCACGAGGTCCAGCGGCGTACCACCGTCGTGCGCCTCCTCGGCGGAGAGCGCCGCGTCGAGCAGCGCGGGCGTCCAGGCGAACGACTCACCCCACTCGTCGTCCTCGTCCACCTCCCCGCCGCTGTAGCCCAGCCCGCCGATGACCGCCGCGTCTCCCATGCTCTCCCGCATGGCCCGGATGTCGATGAACAGCGCGTCCGTCCGGTACACCTGCGGGATTGTCGCGTCCGGGTGCAGCTCCTTGACATGGCTGACATAGCCGCCCAGCACCCGCTGCTCCAGGGCCTTGGCACCGAGCATGTGGTACGGCACGAGCAGGAACTTTTTACCGTCGGTGTCCAGCCACTCGTGCTTGGCCAGCACCCGATCGAACTCACCGCGTGCGCGGGCTGCCGGGTTCCCGCTGAGCAGCGCGTACAGCACGGCCATGAAGTGTGACTTACCGGAGCCGAACGAACCGTGCAGGTAGGAGGCCTTTGAGGTGCGCCCATCGAGAGCGGACTTGATCAGCCCGAGCGCCTCGTCGAAGTTCTCCAGCAGCCGCTCGGTGACGACGTAGTCCTTGAGGGCGTGCCCGGCCCCCTCGGTCGTTACCGCCTCGGCGAGGCTCAGCACGAAGTCCGAGGTGGAGATGGACTCTTTGATGTCGATGACATCCCTTAGGAGAGGCTGCTCTGCCATGGACTGTCTCGTTCTCCTTCGCTGCCGCCGTGCCGTACGTCTGTGTCGTGTGCCCGATGCGCCCCGCTACGTCTTCGTGGCGGGACGGCGTCCACGGGCGTGCGCAGGCGCTCGCCAGTTCCGCAGGTCGTCGTCGGTCAGGCCGTGCTCACCCTGGATGTGCTGCCGGTAGCTCGCGAAGAAGTCGGCCGGGGAGCCGCTGTACATCGTGTCGATCTCGTGGTGCCACTGGTACAACCACGGCTGCAGCTCCAGCAGACCCGCCAGAAACGGCGTGATCTCCTCGGTCGTGAGGGGATGGTTGGTGAAGTACGTGGCCAGAGCCTGCGCGTGCTCCCGGTGGTCCCAGCCTGCCCAGCCATACAGTTCAGGGGCGCCGGACGTGGTCGAGGAGTAGGAGATGAACCGCTCCTTGGGCACGTCAAGCTTGCCACGCGTCCGCCAGTAAGACGGCTTGACAAAGTCGGCCGAGGTGTACCTCGGCGGCACCGGGATCGAATCCCGGATTTTCCGCTTGACCGACTCGTCCGGAGCTGCGTCCTCCTGGCGTTGCAAATCCCAGGCGTGCTCCCAGTCGGCACGCTTCTTTAGCCCGCTCGGCTTGTAGCTCAGAGCGGCAAGGAACGGCACGTGCTGGTCGACCATCAGGTCGGCGACCACGGCCGCCAGCTCCCGGCGGGGGGCGTAGAAGGCGGCAACGGAGACGAAGTCCTCGTCGTCACGGGAGAGGGCGTCAACAAGCCGGGCAAGCGTGACCATGGCAGGCTGTCTATTCTCGTCGTACCAGTGCTCACGCTTCTCGATTCGGTCCAGTAGCCAGGATCGCAGCGCCTTCTCCTGGAGCGCGTCCCACCCCTCGGTCGCCCAGCGCCGCTTATATTCCGGCCGCTCGATCATCCTGATAGCTTGGGACGACTCGATCGCGTCGATGCGCCTCTGTACGATCTGCTTGTACGGCTCAGGCCAGTGAGCTGGGATCTCCGTGATCATCAAGGATTCGTGCCGCCTGAACCACTCGTCGGACGCCTCTCCCTTGACCACCTTGCGGGCGAGCACGATCTCGAAGGCCCGTTCGCCAAGAACCAGTTCAGGGATGTCGGCCTCGTCAAGAGTGCGCAGGCCCTCGGGGTGGAGGTTGTAGAGAGAGTAGACCTCCCAGTCTAGTTCTTCCTGGAGGGCGATCATTTTGGCACGGATGGAGTGCCAGGCGGTTCTGGCCTCACGAAGAGCAGTAGCCGTGGGAGGCCCGGAATTAGTGATGGCCGAAGGGCTCGTGGCGGCTAACTCTTGAGCGAGGTCGTCGAGGATGGCAGCGAGATGTGTGGGGTATTCAGCGGGGAGCGGAAACTCCTGGAGTTTGGTGCCAGTGAATTCATAGAAGCGTTCCCATTCCTGCGCCTTGAACCCTTCGTTGACCCCTTGGCTACCCTTGTTGTGACTCACCATCTTGAGCCAGAAACACGCGGTAGAGCTGTTGAGTAGCCCAAGTAGTCGAAGGTGCTCTTCTCTGCTTGCCTCCTTCCGCAACTTGATCACCGGTGCGGATTGTTTGAACAGCACCCAGCCTCGGTTCAGCACGAAATGATTGTGTGTAGTCACAAAGGCGAACGGTATGGACCAAGGATGAGCCTCGATATCTCTGGGCAACTGATGCCACGCCCACCACATACGACCTGCGGAATAGTAGGTTCCGCCACCGAAATCCGCTCGATTCCCCAGATAGGTCCGATAAGGCCATATTGCAGGGGAATCTGCTGTATCTTTATCGATATACTTAAGTTTCTTATCTTCTGCATAGGGAAAAAAGGCCGCGTTGTTGGTGTTTGAACTCCAATCTCGAACTTCGTCTCCAGATCCGATAGGGATCAGATGCGAAGTCAATCCAGTAGGCCATGAGTGACTTGGGCGAATCATCACATCGTCAGCATGGGTCATTCCGGTGAAGCCGATTCGTATACATGTGGAGCCGAGAGTTAGCTGTGATGCGTGCTCGATTATTTCGAGCATTTCTAGGCCGCCATCTTTCAAGATCCATGGCTGCCTGTTGAAGTATCGCTTGCGTTCGAGATTGCCTACCGACACCCATGGGCTAATCGAGTCCGGCCTATCGATTTGCTCGATGATCGCCCGCCAGACCAGTCCGTCCGCACCGATCTCGGGTGTTGCTGGCTCACCCTGGACGCTCCGAACTGTTCGGATGGTCTCTGACCGTTCCTTGTCTGAACGCCGTGTGCCTACGAGGATGATCGTCGGAGTTCCGTGTCCGGGGATATATGCCCCCGACGTGTCGATAACCTCGGTTAGTTCCACCTCATGGGCGAAGAACTCCTCAATTAGCTTCTCGCCAAACTCCCGCTTCATGAACGAGTTCGCTGTGATCTGACCGACCATGCCGTACCCTCGCCCGTCGGCGTCTCCTCGCTTGGCCAGCTCGAAAAACCGCTGCGCGAACGGCACCGACAGCGCATACTCCCTATGGCAGGCGCTGTACAACTTCCGGTACAACTCGCTCAGCTTCTTGTCCGCGACCGTGATGTACGGCGGGTTGCCGACCACCACGTGGTAACGGCCGTGCTCCAAGATGCCCGGGTGCTCGTGCACGTCCTCCACCGAGTAGGCAAACTCCGCTAGCGGGTCGTGGGGAACCTCGTCGCCCAGGGTCAGTTCGAGCTGCCGCTCCTTGATGAGGGAATCGCCGATTGCGAGGTGGATCGGCCAGTCGTACTTGGCGGCGTCCGCCAGCGTCCGCTTGCCCGCCGCGGCCATTGCCGCCACCAACAGGCGGAACCGGGCGACCGCCACCGCGAACGGGTTTACGTCTACCCCGTGAACCGAGTCCAGCGCCGCCCGCACCCGCTCGTGCCGGTCGGCATCCGGCCGGCGCTCGGCCCAGAGCCGTACCAGCCGACTGAACGCGCCCAGCACGAAGTGACCCGACCCGCAGGTCGGGTCGATCATCTTCAGCTCTTCGAAGCCGAACTCCCGAACCGCTGGGTCCATCGTCCGGTCGAGGATGAACTCCTCCACGAATTCCGGCGTCTGCAGCAGCGCGTACGTCTTACGCGCCGTCTCTGAGAGGTCCTGATACAGATCGCCCAGAAAGCGGGTGTCCCAGCCTCGCGTGCTGTCGTCGTCCAGCGGGTCGGTGAAGTCGTGAACGAGCACGCCTGCCTCGTCCCGCTCCCGCCAGAAGTCCACGAGCACGCGGGCCCCGTCGTGCGAGAGCGGGATCTGGAAGAGCGGGTTGTGCACCCGGTCGAACAGTAGCTTGCCCGCCTGGCCCTCGCCCAGCTCCGCGAAGGCACGTTCCAACCAGCCGCGATATGTGGGGTCGGGGTCGTCCTCGACGTACGCCTCGTACCGTGCCTGTGCCAGGTCTCGGCGCTCGGCTGCCGGAGCAGTCAGGTAGGGCTCAGGAATCAACCCGTTGTCCTCGCAGAAGCGCACGAAGACCGTGCCCAGCACCCACGCCGCGGCAACCTGCGTGATGCGTCCCTCATATTTCTTGCCGTCACCGTAAAGCCAGGTGTTCCAGGTCGTTGCCGTCCGACCCAGTTTGCGCGCCTGGTCGTACTCGGCGCGCAGCCGCGTCCCGACTTCCGGCAGGCCCCTAGCCTGCTTGGCGAGGTCGCTCTCGACCGCCTTGACCTGCTGCTTCAGATCATCCAACAGCGCTTTGCGGTCGATCATTTCGCCCCTCCGGATACCGTCTGGCTATTCACGCCGGCTCGGTGCTGGTTGCTCACCCACGAGTCCGGTAGTTCGATCCACTCGCCCAACCCGGCCTGGTATGGCACGGCGACCGTGCCCAGGCGCGGCTCGCGTCCCGGGTCGCCCTGCGGGCAGAGCAGCCAGAGGCCGCGCCTGCCCTGCCGGGCTGCCGCCGCGAGCCGATCGAGCACGCCCATCGCGTCGTAGCGGGCGAACACTCCGGCGTCCGTCAGCAGCACCGGGCCGGTACCGGTCTCCAGCAGCTCCTGGATGTTGGGTTCGATCCGGCCCCAGGCCGTGCGGGCGTACTCTGCGAACTTCAGTGCCGCCCGCGTGCCGGGCTTGGCGCTGTCCGCGCGGAGGATGGTCTCCCAGGTGGGCTTCGTGCCCGGCGGTACTAGCTCGTGCATGACCTGAAGGAACAGCTCGGTCACCGAGACCGCCTGGGCCTCGAACCTGCTGAACGCACCCGAGATCTCGGCGACGGCCGCCCGGGTCAGTCCCGCGCGCACGGTCAGCACCCGGAAGCCGTCCCGCCATGTCGAGGCGGCGAGCCGTTCCTCCGCGCGGGCCGCACTGGCGATCTGCGGGTCATCGGCGTACTGGGTGATGCCAGTGCTGGCAGTGGTGTGCCGCCAGGCGCGTACGGTGAGGTAGCTGGAGGCGACGTCCATGCGCTTGGGCAGATAGCGCAGGGTCCCGGTGTCCTCTCGGGTGGACAGGGCCAGGTCGAATCCGGCGTCCCGCAGAGCCTTGGTCAGCGCTCCTCCGGTCGGCAGGGCGTGCCCGCCCCGGCCGTCCGTCAGTTCAGGGAAGCGGGCGCGCACCCGCTCGTGAACATCGTCGGCGGTAAGACCCGGCTGCCGTCCCTCGGGCACGCCGGGGATGAGCCGTACCAGACCAGCCTGCGTGAGCCGCAGGGCCCGCACCAGCGCCAGGCCGCGGGGGTAGACCTCCAGCCGCGGGGTGGCGGCGGCGTTCCGAGAGGCAGCAACAGCCAACTCGACCATACGGCGCTCGTCCCACTCGATGGCGCCCTGCGGAGGGGAGATCGCCGCCAGTTCGCTCAGTACGGTCGTCGCCGTCGGCAGCGTGTCGAGCTTCGCGAGGCGGTCGGCTACCTGCCCCAGACGATGTGCGTAGTCGAGCAGGCCGGGAGCGGAGGGGGTGTCAGGGGCGTCGTTCTCGTCGACCTCCAGAGCGAGCAGGCCTGCGCTCGTCGCCTCGTCCGTGGCTTCGCGATTGGCGGTGTGCCGGAACGCGCTCTCCTCCGGGACGAGCTGCTCAACCTCCGCAATGGCCCGCACGGCGGCCAGGGCCATGGCCCGTCGCTGCTCGCGACCCTGCAGGCGGGTGCCGCGCCGTACCGCCAGAGCATCGGCGATCTCAGCAGCGGAGGCGACCCGGCCAAACTCGGTCAGCAGCGAAAGGATCTCTTCACGCAGCGTCTGCACGGCTGGAAGTTTCTTCCATCGCGTCCGCTGAGTCTTCAGCATCTGCGGGATACGTCCTCGGCTCAAGCCGAGGGCGTCGGAGACGTCTTTCTGCTTCGGCCAGACCCCGATGTCGGGCAGCTCGCCCCGTTCGTCGGGCAGGCGCAGCAGCAGTCGCACCATCTCGACCTCGTTCTGGTTCGACCCATTCTTCTTCAGCTCTGGGACCAACAGTGCGGCGAGGGTGTCGAGGCTGACGGAGCGCAGGGCGCGCCGGGGAAGGTCATCCGCGCCGTCGATGACGGCGAAGGTGTCCACCAGGGCGGACTCTGCAGCACTGAGCCTCTCCAACTCATCCTTGGCGGCGAGGCGGCCCTCGGGGGTGAGCGGGGAAAGGGGCATCTGGCGCAGCCGCTCGCCCCACTCTCGCTGACGGCGCTGGATCTCGTTGCGCGTCTTGGCGCCTAGGCCGGGGGCGTTGACAAGGTTGCGCTGGCTGTAGTCCAGTAGCTCGCCCACCGTCGTCACGCTCAGGCCGTACAGGAACGATTCGGCGGCCGGCGTCAGGCCAGCGGCTGACAGGTGTGTTTCGCGGGTGACCTCGGCAGCGAGCCGGTCACGCTGCTGCTCGGCGGACTCCGGCTCGGCGTCGGCAATCGTCGGGACGACCTCCGCCGGACTTGCCTGCTTGGCCGGGGCGGGCGCCGGGTGCCTGGATGCGCGAGGGCCGGACGGTGCCGTCTGCGTCATGTCCAGGAAGATCTTTTTCCAGGCGTCCCGCATGGGCTTGAGGTCCCGGAAGCGTTGCGCGGCGTCCCTGTGGAGGGCCTTCCGAAAGAACGCGACGAGCCCGTCCCGGACCGCAGGGTCGAACGCGTCAGCGGCGATCTTCGCGAACCGCCACTCCTGGGGATCGGTCTGGCGGGGCGAAACCTTGCCGTCGCCCCACTTGGGCAGCTCGCCGGAGGCCATCTCGTGCAGGGTGACGGCGAGGGCGTACCGCTCGGCTTGGGCGTCGTACACCGACCGGGTCAGCGTTCCGATGAACGGGTCGAGGTAGCCGTCCGTGCCGGCGTCCGTCTCCTGCACCGGGTATCCGGCCAGTGAGAAGTCGATCAGCACCAACTCACGGGTGCGGTTGGGACGGACACGGATCGCGATGTTGTCCGGCTTGATGTCGCGGTGCCAGACGCCCTCGCCCTCCAGGAAATCGACCGCGCCGAACAGGTAGTCGCCGTACGCATCCAGCTGGTCAACCTGGAGTCGGCCGCGCTCGCGCAGCTGGCGCGCCACGGTCTCCTCGCGGCGGCGCGTTCCGCCCGCGGATTCCCCGTTCTCTTCTGGATCTCGCTCGTCGCCGACATACTCCAGGACGAGAGCCGTGCGGCCGCCGATGACCAGCGGCTCCGGCTCGACCAGCCGGATAATCCGGGAGTCGGCGCGGAGCCGTCCCATGACTTCGGCTTCCCGGGCCAAGACCTCGCCTCGGCTGTCGGACAGGGCGACCTTCAGTACGGAGAGTGCGCGGGCACCGCGCATCGCCGGGTCCGCCCGCAGGTCGCGGACGAGAAAGGCGCGGCTCGTCGAGCCGGTTCCTAGACGACGCCGTACCTCCCAGCGACCGGCCAGCACGTCGCCTGCCACGGCCTCCAGCGGATCCTTCTCCGAGGCCTGCGCCACCGCGTCGTTGTCGGCCGGGCCGGAGACGGGGGTTGTCAGCGCGTCCTCGACATACTCCAGCATCTCCAGAAATTCGTCGACCGTGGCGAGCCGCTGCGCCGGTCGGTAGGCGGTCGCGGCCTGGACCAGATCGTCGATGTCCTCCGACAGGCCGTCCACGATCGTGCTGGGTCGCAGTCCTTCCCCAGCTTCCAGTCGCGCCAGCAGCTCGGCCTGGCTCGTGGCCGGGGGCCTGCCTGTCACCAGCAGGTAGGCGAGGACGCCGAGCCCGTACACGTCGAGGGCGATGGGGTCGGGGCTCACCGCGGTCAGCTCGGGGGCGAGGTACGCGTCCGAGTCGTCGGCCAAGTGGATTGTTGACAGAGTTGTCGGGGCGAACCTCGTCATGCCCTGCGATGGCCCGCTGCCGTTGCGTTGCGTGGCGATCTGCCAGTCGGAGATCTGTAGGTGTGGGGCGCGCCAAGCAGTCTCCTCCCCGATGGTCCTGCCCTCGCGGCCTCGGTCGCGGGGGACCACGTGCACGGATCGCGCGGCCAGCGCGCGGTGATGGATGCGGCTGGAGTGCGCCGAGCGCATCGTCTCGGCCAGCTGCCGGACCAGGGCCATTCGGCCGAGGATGTCGATCTTGTCGCCGTGCTGAACCAGGTAGTCATCTAGGCGCAAGGTCTGAGGGCGGTATTCGAAGATCAGCGCAGGGCCGGCCGAGTGTCCTGAGGGGTCATACTGCTTCAACTGGACGACGCCGGGATGGTGGAAGCGGCGGAGTACGGCCGCCTCACGCCGGGCAGCGTTCTCCACCGAAGTGCGGATCGAAGCGTCCGAGCCACGCTCACGCAGGTAAATGCGAACCCGGGCCACCTCGGGCAGTTCGCTGTGGCGGGCCAGATAGTCAGCCCAGGTGGGGCCGGTGTCGAAGGACTTGCGTTCCAGGAGGTACGGGCCGACCTTGTACTCGGCGTCACTGCGGCGGATGCCCACCTGCTCCAGGGCGGCTTTGACCTCCCGGGAGTCTCTCGGGGTGATCCGCCGCCGGTCGTCGTGCGCCGGCCGATGCAGCATTTCCACAAGCCCGTTGATCGTGTAGACGCCGTTCTGATCATGGGCGGGCAGGCGAACCCTGAGCGAGGAGTCGGTGAAGCAGACCGCAGCGGACACCCACACGCGCTTGCCGTACTGCCCCAGCAGCGCCGCCAGCTCCTTGGCCTTCTTGTTCACCAGGTGCAGGGGGTTCCCATGGGGGATGCGGCGGCCATCCTTGGTAGTTTGCACCCAAGTGCCGTTTTCGGTGGTGAGGCTGCCGCGCCAGTCCTTCAGCTCGACAATGCACACGCCGCCGGGAGTGACGATGAGAAGGTCGACTTCACGCACGTGCCCGGCGTGTGCAGTGAAGGTGAAGTTCGACCAGGCCCGCCAAGGCTCGGCGTCCGGGAGCTTCTCGCGGATGGCCTCCAGGCCACGGCGCTCATGGTCAAACTCGGACTCAGTGACTGTGGTCCACCGACCTTCGAGCATGCAGTCTCTCCGCTGTCGTATCGGGCCCTGTCGGTCGCTGAACTGAAGCTGAATTGTCCGCCCAAAGGTAAAGCAACAGCAATAGTTGCGCGCCAAGTCTTTGCGATTGTTGGCGCGTTCGGAAGTTTCGCCGTTGATGTGGATCGCGTTCACCTGCGCCGACGCGACGAGGCGGGGTAGCCTGATCGGCCGCTAGCGGGGTCTGTGATGCCCCTAGAAGTCGTATGTGCCCGTTCAAACAGGAATGCGAGGCGTATTACCGAACCCTCATGGTCGAGCGCGTTTGCTACTCCCCGATGCTTTCCGTCCTTGTAGGGCTGCTTTGCGATGAATGGGCAGCAGTAGGCGAACATGTGAACGATATCTGCTCATATGCCCCTACCTATTCCCTGAATTCTTGAGCTATTGGGTGTCATTGTTCTAATAGATGGAAGCGTTCGAGGCTTTGCGTGCAGAAAGTACCTGCTGATTAAAATGCATGCCTTGGCGAGATAGGGCTCAGCCTAAATTCACGGCTAGCGCGAAGTAAGTGCCTGTATGACCGTTTCGAGAAGGTCGGGCAATTGACTCCTTGTCACCATGAGTAACGCCCCTCTCAGAAGGGGAATACGAGGATGGCCTGTACGATCGGGACTGTGCGGCGTGGGGAGCGGCGCAGCTTGGTCAGCGCCTCGCAGGCCTTCAAGGTCGCGATGACCCGCTGACGACACGTGTGGACGCCCCCAGGGTGCGTTCGATCGCTGTCTCGCTGCTCTCCACGGCTGTGAGGAGATCAGCCATCAGCGGGTCCGGGATAGTGCTGTGCCCGAGCCCGGCGGCTTCTGCTGCGGAGGTGAGCGCCTTCTCGTCGACGTGGTTGAGGAACGCTCGGCACCCGTCGTGGGCGAGTACTTCCCGTGCCACGTAGCCGTCCGCGGAGTCGAGAGCGTCTTCCATGAGGCGGGCGTACGCTGAGTGGACCCTGGCGGGAGCGGCGCAGGTGGCGAGGTCGACGACGGCCAGGCCCAGGCGGGCGCGGAAGACGGCGTGTCCAGGCTCTGGCCTACCAGCGAGGTACCGTTCGATCATCAGGAAGGTCTCCCGGTCGGCGTGCGGGTTGTCCACGAGGCGGCACAGCACCTCCAGGCACGCGGAAACCTGGGCTTCCCACGGCTGGGTGATCGTGCTGCCGTCCAGCACGGCCAGGGCGGCGTCCGCGTCCCCGCCGAGGCAGGCGTTCACGATCTTGACCTGGCGGCCGTCCAGCAGGTGCAGGCCGATCCCCTTGTTCTGTTCGACGTGGGCGAGCGCTTCCTGCCACCGGCCGAGGCATACGAGGGCGCGGGTTCCTTCGGACAGGTAGACGCGATACGCCCAGACGCGTAGCTCTTGGTGCTCCTCCGGGCTGCCGGTCAGGTCCTGGGTCGGCAGCGACCGGCCCTCGATGACGGCAAGAGTGTTGGTCTTCAGGGCGTGGGAGAGGGTGCTGAGTGAAGCCCAAGCCGTCTCGGCGTCGCCTGCCCGGATGCGCAGCCGTGCCAGGTTCACCACGGGTTCGAGCATGTGCATGGCTTGCCGGACGGTGAGGTGGCCAGCGTTGCGATACGGGGCGACCTGCCGCCAGCACAGTTCTCGCGCCAGTTCGGGCAGGCCGCAGTCGCTGGCAATTAGGGCGGCCCGATTGAGCGCTCGGGCGGCGCCGAGAAGCGGGTCGGCGGCGTCCTCGACGTCGCGGGCGAGAATATGGACCTCGGCCACCCGTTCGGCGAGGGGCGGGTACGTGGGGCGCGGCCGGTCGACCAGCGGGAACCAGCGGGCGAGCCGGGCCATATCGGCCGCCGTCATGGCCGGCTCCCGGCGGGGAGGAGCGCTTCGCAGGCTGCGCGGCTGAGGACACCCTGTGCGGTTGCGGACAGGCCGAGCCGGTTCCAGTGGAAGATCACGTGGTGCGTAAAGACGTTGCGGATGCCCCGGGTGAGGTGTCCGGCGGTGGCCGCCTCGTACAGGGATTGCCCAGCCTGGCGGAAGTCGTCTGCCCAAGGTGCGGCAAAGGCGAGCGGCCCGGCAGGGGCGATGGGGCTGAGAGGAGAGGCGACCAGAGGGCGGATCTTGTCAGCCAGCGCCTCCATCTGGCCGGGAGACGGGGGCGTGGGCAGAGGGCGTAGTTCGGCGACGCGGTGCCAGACGTCGCCGCGTTCGAAACGGTCCAGGCAGGTGCTCAGCATGGTGCCGAGAAGCAGCATCGATACCTCCTTGCGGCCCACGTCTGGCGCCGATTGCCGCAGGTAGGTGACGATGTGACGGCTGTCGGCACAGAACAGGTCATGGGCGATGTCCATGCTGGTGGGTCCGCCGAACGCGGCGGTTTCCGGCTCGTAGATGGCCGGCCGCCAGCGTGAGATCGCCCCGGAGCGGGCGAGGTCGTTCAGTGCGGCGTTGATTGCCGCTCTCATGGCGGTGCAGTCGGAGCGTGGGCGTAGCCGTAGCCGCAGGCCGGGCTGCTTGCGGATGAACCACCAGGCGCCGACCAGTTCGTGAAGGCGGTCCAGTTGCTGGCCGATGGCAGCGGCTGCGGTATCGGCTGTGTCGGGGAAATCCGCGTTGACCTGGTACCAGGCGTTGTCGGCGCCGCGGGCCTCCAGCGCCTCGCGTCCGGCCGCCTGGTAGACCTCGATCGCGTCGGTGAGGTTGCCGGGTTGTGCGTCGATCGCCGCCGCAGCCACGGTTACGGGGGTGCCGGATAGAACCGCCAGCACGGCATCGGTTAGCCGGCTTGGCTCGGCAGTGGTCAGGTGATCAGTAGGCATGTGTCCCATCCCGAGTGCGGGGGTGTGTCGTACGCGGAGGTGTGCACGGCCAGAGCAAGGCCAGCGGATCCGTCGAGCAGGCTGCCGTCGTAGTACCGCTCTGCTACGTCGTGCTTGTTGAGCAGGATGGCCAGCGTGGGAAGGCGGGCGGTGATCCCGGGGCCGAGGGCGTCGCGGGACGCGCGCCATGCGGTCTGGTAGACGCCGGCGACGCCGTGGCAGAGCCCTGGTTCGGTGAGGTGCCCGAGCTGGGTGGGATCGGCGAGGCAGGCGGCCATGGCGTGCTCGGCCATGTCCTGGCGGGCTGTGTCGCGGAGGGCGATTCCGGCCAACTGGAGAGCGCGGGCGATCCCCGGAGTGCTGTAGCACCATGAGGGGCGCAGCGGTGCCTTCTGCAGGACGTGGCCGGTCTCCAGCTCCGAGCGGGTGATCCACTGCGGCCACCACGGTCCGGTCTCGCCGTCCTGGCGCCACTGGTCCAGCCAGTCACAGACACGCTGGATGGCGTCGGCCTGCCCGTCCACGACGATGCCGTCGCGCGAGGCTATGGAGAGCAGGGCGAGCACGCCCGTGATGCCGTGGGCCATGCCGAAGTTGGCGTGCCCGCCCGGGGTGGGTGAGGCTGGACCGGGGCCGTGGCTGACCCACCAACCGGGCAGCCCGTCGTCGGCCGACTGGGTCAGCCGTACCAGGTGGGACAGGATCGAGGGCAGGACGTCGGCGTCCGGAATGTAGCGGAGGAGCAGCGCGGCGATCCCGGTCAGGCCATAGAACACGTCGTATTCCGCGAACGTCGCCGCTTCGCGCCGATCGACGCGGGCGGTCGCGTGCGCCAGCCGTCGTTCAGCGAGCCGGATGACGGAGCCGTCGATAGCGGCGGTGTCATAGCGGCGGGCATGGCCGATCTGAGCCGCGTGCAGGATGAAGCTGATGGCCGGGGCTCCGAAATAGAGTCCGGCGTCGTCGGCCGCGCTGATGTCGTCGCGGGTGGCAGCCTGAATCCAGGTGTGCACAGCGCGCCATGACTGCGCTCCCGTGTGGGCGCGTTCGATATGTAGCAGCGCCGTTCCGGCAACACCCCTGGCCAGCGACTGCGCCGGTGCATGGGGTGGCGTGGTCATGGCGTAATCCGTTCGGTGAGGGCTAGGCGGCGCATTGCGGCGGCGCGGGCCAGACGGTTGGTGACGGCCTCGGTGACGGGGTCGACGCCGAGGGCACGCACGTGATGGTCGTGCAGCAGGGACCGCAGCACGGTGATGGGCAGACGGTGGTGGCGGCCGAGCTGGGCGCGGTACGCGTTCAGCTCGGCCCGCCGCGCCGCCCATACGTCGGCCACCGCCGCGCCGCCCGGGTGGCCGCGCAAGACCTGATAGTGGTTGGCGGGGTCGGCCAGGAGCAGCGTCGTGTCCCGCAGCGCCCGGTCGAGCTCCCCGAACTCGCGGTCGAGCTGGTTGACCAGCCACCCGTACCCCTCTTCGGACGCGGCGAGGCCGGCGGCGAGATCGGCCATCGACGCCGCGGCGATCGCCTGGCCGGACAGCCCGGCGAGCGTGGCCATCGTGATCTGTGCCAGTGCTGCAGCGGAGTCGGCGGCGGCCACCCGGTGCGCGGCCGCCATCGCCGTCCCGGGTCCGTATCGGCCGGTCTGCGGCTGGTAGGCGGCGAGCGACAGGTGGGCGAGCAGTCCCTGCGCTTGCAGGTCGCTTGCGAAGTCGGCCAGGTGGGCGGCGGCTGCGCCGTACTGGTCGGGGTGGGCGAGCTGGAGGTAGAGCCACAGCTCTTGGGCGCTGTCAGGCCGAAGGGTGTCGCGGTGGCGGCGGAACCACCAGCCATCTAGGTCGAGGGCCTCAAGGAGGCGGGGCAGGTGGCCGGTCAGGATCTCGTCGTAACGGTCGGGGTGACCGTGCAACTGCGCGTGGATCATGCTGCTGGCGCCGGGCATCAGTATCGCGGCGGGTCGCTCCAGGACAGTGGGCGGGGCAGAGCGGTGCGTGGGTGGGGCAGCGGTCAGCGTGGCGAGGAACTCACACGCCCGGCCGGTCCAGTTCCCGGAGGGGTGTTCGCGAAGTTCGACCTGCCCGGCGCGGTCGAGGCGGCTGCGCAGCAGGATCCGGTCCAGACGAGAGTCGAGGTCGAGCGGGAGCCGAGCTTCTTCCTGGTACAGCACGACCCAGGAGGGGACGCACCATCGGTCACGCCACGCATCAAGGTGCTTCTCCCACACCGGTACGGGGTCGCGCCGCGTGCCCAGGTTGGAAGCATTGAGGATCCAGCGGGCCGGGGCCAGCACCGTACGGCCGTAGCGGAGGCGCGGCAGGTGCGGCAGCTTGCGGGCCGCGCCCCAGTCGAATAGCCCGTAGACGGCGTGGCGGGCGCGCGGTACTCCGGCGAGGAACCGGGCCAGCGGCGGGGTGTGTAGCGACGCCTCCAGCGCGTGTAATGCCCAGGGCACGATGCGGTGGCCGGTCGAGAGCTGGATCAGGTACATCTGGGTCGCGTCGGCGGTCACTGCGAGGTCGTCCACGCTGATCGGGTCGGTGCCGGTGGCGGGATGCTCGGCCAGAGGGATCACCCCGGGCAGGAGCTGCGGGACGCGGACGACGTTTTCGTTGTGCTTGCGGCGGGGTGGGAAGGACAGCTGCGCCGCGACCGCGTCATCATCAGGCGCGAAGGAGACCGCCAGTAGGTCGCGTTCCTCCTGTGGTAGCAGGTGGGCGAATCGGCCGGCCATGCTGCTGCTGGTCCTCGGTGCGCCGGTGACCCACAAGGTGAATGCGCCTCGCGCGACCGCGTTCGCCGATTCCGCGTCCACCTGGAAGGGCAACTCGGCGCGCTGCGGGACGACCATCTCGGCGGGGTCGCCGACCGTCAATTGTCGGATCAGCGGCTCGGTCAGCGTGATCTCTGGGCGGCCGTCCACTGCGGCCTGTTGGATGAGCGCCAGCAGGGTGCTGTCGCGGTCGCTCAGGGATTGGAGAGGCCGCTCCCGCGCCGCGCCGAGGAATCCGGCGGGAAGCCCGAGCCCTGAGTCTGCGATCAGTTCTCGTATCGGCACGAGAGCGCCGGGTCCGTATCGGGCCCGGAACGCGAGGTGGAAGTCCCGCCAGACCTCTGGCCCGAACGGGCGCGCGGTCAGGCGTAGCAGCATCGACGCGGCTGTGGCTGCCTCGTCCAGCACCGTGCGCGGCAGGCTGATCCGCCCGTCCACCGCGGTGTCGGCGGCCAGCACGGTATCGGTGCCGCCGCAGACGGAGATCATCCGGTCCGCGACGGCGGCCATGTTGGCGTGCGCCAGGGGGTCCTCCGTGGGAGGTCGGGCGAGCTCGTCCTGAATGCCTTCGAGATCCCTCAGCAGGTCCGCGATATCGGCAAGGCCGTCGCCGACGGCGTGCAGCTGGGCGATCACATACGACAGGCCGTCCACGACAGTCGAGGGCGGACGCAAGGCGGTCAGCAGAAACCCTTGCGTGACGAGGTCGGCCAGCATTGTGCTGACCGTGCTGAGCGTGGCGGCGGGGAACGCCGCGTGAAGCTGCTCGGCGAGGCGTCCGAACGGGACCGGCGCGTTTGCCGCCTTCAGGGCGAGCCGCACGGGCCTGGTGTGGCGGATCGAGATTTCGGTCAGCGGACCTGGCTGCCCGACGCTCGGGCGGTCGGGGATGATGAGCCGGTCGCCCCGCACGAAGCACGTGTTGTTGACCAGCACCGGCAGACGGGCCAGGAGCTCGGGATGCCTCTCCAGCCGGTCAACGAGCGTGGCGAGCCACTGACCATCAGCGCGCATCACCACCTGATGGTCCGAGCCGAAGCAGGACTTCACAGCGTCTCCGACGCGTGCTGGTGCGATCCCGGCGAACGACCCGAACGGGACCGGTCGGCGCTGCCAGCGCAGCAGATAGGACACTACGGTCAGCGTGAGCCGCCGTAGCCGCTCGGCACTCGCCTCCTCGGAGGTGACGATGTCGAGCTGGCCGGCCAGGGACGGGCTGGCCAAGCGCAGGGCTGCCCGGACGTCGGGACGAGCCCAGACCTGGGTCAGCCATCGCCGATCGGCTTCGGCCTGGGCGTCCGCATTGTTGAGGTGATTGGGCGCCTCCAACCCGTCCGGGTAGGTGCTCACCCGGGCCAGTACCGGGCCAGAGGGCCGGAAGAACGGCGCTGATCTCATGATCCTCCGCCTCAGGGGGTGGGACTGTCGGCGCCGCCAAGGGCAGGCGCCGACAGCGGGATCATTCCGTCGTCAGAACGGGTCGGCGACGGCGGTGGCGCAGGAACTCGCGCACGAGGGGTTGCAGCCGTCGCTGGTGTCGCACGCCAGCACGGGCATCGGCATACTTGCCTCGATCACGCGCATGTCGAGCTCGAACTCGTCGGCGGGGATCTCCTTGGCAGGCAACCCGTTGGATGCCTCGATGGTGTCGATGGACACTGCTTCCTCCTTCACTTGGTGGGTGGGGCTACCTGGCTCCGAGCAGCTACGTCGGGCCAGGAGATCGTGATCTTCGTGTGGCGCTTGTCGATGACCAGCGCGCCCTCAGGCAACGCCGTCTCAGGGGTGCCGATCGGCCAGACGGCGAAGTCGGGGCTGGGGCCGTTGCGGTAGTCGCGGTCCCACACCCGCACCTGTTCCACGATGGCCTCGGCGATCTGAGACCCGTGAGGCCCGTAACCGTGCGCGCCCATTTCGACGACGCCCTCGCCCGCCGGCCGGACCGACAGGTAGGCGAAGGAGTCGCCGTCGTCATCGACCGCTGCGAACGGGAACCGGCGGCCCCCCGGCTCCACCGCGACTCCGGGGTCACCGTCACTGGTGTCCACGACCAGGTGGCAGAAGCCAGGGAACGCGGTCGCCATCCACAGCGCCAAGTCCGGGAACGGTTCCGACCTCTGGACGGTCACCCCGGACCAGGCCGCGGCGGGCTCGCTGTCCAGGACGCCATCGAGAGCACTGGGCCGCTCCAGATTCCCGTCGTCGAAGCGCAGCCCAACCTTCTTCCCGCGCAGCAGCCACAGGTGACCGTCATTGGCGCCGGCGCCCTGCATCCAGACGAAGCCGGATACCACCTGCGACACGGCGACGAGATGATCGTTCGCAGGTTCCAGAGCGAGCGACCGGCTGATGCCCTTCATCCGCAGTGGGACGACTATCCTGCCGCGCGGGGCGAGTTGCTCACGCCAGGCCGGAGGGACATCCCACGCGCCGACAGTGACCATGATGCGGTCGTAGGGGGCATCGCCTTTCAGACCGTACTCGGCGTCGCCGGTTGCAACCCGCACTCGCTCATAGCCGGCTGCGTCCAGGCAAGCGCGGGCTCGGCTGATCACGTCGGCGTCGATGTCCATGGTCGTGACCTGACCGGTCGGGCCAACCAGCTCCGAGATCAGGGACGCGAAGTAACCACCCGAGCCGATTTCCAGCACCCGCATCCCCGGGCTGATGTCAGCCTGCACCAACTGCACGGCCTGGGTCTCGGGCGCGGACATCGTGGAGGTCAGCACGCCGTGCTCGCTGCGCTTGACCTCGACAATATCCAGCGCGTACGCCTTCTCCGGAGACACCTCGGGGGCGAAGAGATGCCGGGGAACCGTACGGAACGCGGCCTCGACCTGCACCGGGAGCGGGAAGCCCCACTGCGCGCATGTGGTCGCCACGGCGGTGGTCATGGCGTCACGCAGGGCGGCGGCGTCCTGGACGTCGTTGTCGGTGGTCACAGATGGGTCCCCTCTTCTTTGTCGTGATGGGCAACTGGTTGATGGTGGCTGTTGGTGGGTTGCTGAGCGGGTTAGCCGCGCCGTCCCTTGCGATTGAGGAAGATGTCGGGCTCCGGCGTCTCCCCGCAGCGCAGGTGCTCGGCGTGGTGCGCTTCGGCGAGAGCGATGTAGATGTTGAGGGCTTGGCGATAGAGGCCGCGCCCGGTTTCCTCGTAGCTGTCGCCGGTGCGGCACAGCACGAAGAACTGCCCGCCTTCGGACGCCCACTCGTATCGGCCGCAGCACGAGGTGTGTGAGACGCGCAGCGGGCCGCCGACCGTCCTGTACGACTCCCACTTGAACGCGGATTTGTCCTGCTCCGGCTCAACCTGCGGTTGTCGGGCTCTGGCCATCGTCTGCACTACTCTCCGCACGGGTCTGACTGTCTTCTGCCGTGGCGTGAGCAGTAACGGGAGGGCGGTCAGCGCCGTCCTCAGCAGGCGGCGTGCACTGGCTCCTCCTGACGGTGTCGAGGGTGAAGATGGCAGCGCATGCGATGCCAGCGTCCATATCAGGCCCTTCGCGTGCAGGGTTCAGGCGTCACACGCCCGGAGGTGGTGAGGGAGGCGGTCAGACTGCTGCCTAGATCCGCCTCCCTCGGTCCCGGCCGCGGGGGCGCCAAGGGGTGCGGCGCATACGTGGGATGACGGCCGGGTGGTGGGGCTCGCAGCCCACGGTGGCCAGGGGCCCACCGTGGGACTGCGAGTTGTAGGCGGCGCGGACCACGACGGATGTTCGGATTCGGGACTTGGGTCCGCGCCGGAGTGCACGGCCGGCCATGGATGAGCCGCCCTCGACCGGCCGCGCCAAGACACGACGTGACGTTCCCGCCTGCGCGCGGGGCCGCCTGCCTGGCCGCGTCTCGTCTTGTCACCCGAGCCTCCTCAAGAGGCCGGGAAGCGTCTCAATGACGATGGGGTACTGCACGGGGGTCGACCTGGCGAGCTGCAACTCGCCGAGCCTCGCGGACACGCGCCGTCGCAGGTCCTTCGGGGTACGCCCCTTGACGAAGATCCCTTCCGGCGTCGGCCCCTTGTAGAACGCGGTCAGGTGCTTGCCCGCGACCTCCCAAAGCACCAACACGGTCACTCCGTACTCGTCCTGCAGCTCGGCCGCCCAGCGGGCGCCCTTCTCGTCGTCGGGGTACTCGTCCGTGGTGGCGGCGTACTGGTCATCGACGGGTGCCGCACCGTTGCAGCCCGAAACTCCTGTAGCCACGGTGAGCCGCCATCTCGTGAGCCGTAGGTTGCGCCGGTGCCTCATGCCGCCTCCGCGCACGAGCCGAAGGCGGCCACCGCGGCGACGAAGTGGGCTCTGCCGACATCGCGTGGGATCGGGTCGGCGGGCCGCCACGTCGACGCCTCCACAAGGCCGGGCTCCAGCAGGGGCAGGCCGTCGAGGAACATGCTTCGGATCGTGTTGAGCGGGCGCGGGTAGATGTCGGCGGTCCGCTTGTACGCGGCGAGAAGCTGGTCGAGCTCGTCAGCAGTCAGCAGGTCGCCCCGAGCGTGGCTGAAAACGAGGTAGCCGCCGGGGAATGCCGCCATGTACTGACGCAGGATGTCGCCAGGCTTCTGCTCGTCCGGCCAGAAGTGCGCCAGCGCCGTGGCCACGATCCCCACAGGCTCGCGAAGGTCGAGATGACGGCGGACGTGTGCAAGCACCGTGTTCACGTCCCGCGCGTCCGCCTCCAACATCATCGCGCCCTCCGCCGCGAGCAGCGCCCGCCCGAAGACGGCGACCGAGGGATCGTTGTCCACGTACGCGACCTGGGCGCCCGGGTGAATGCGGCGGGCCGTTTCCAGCGTGGTTTCCTCGCCTACCTGCGGCAGGCCGCAGCCGAGGTTCAGCCACTGCGTGACGCCCAGCTCGGAGGCTGCCTCAACCCCGCGTGGGACGAACTCCAGGTTCGCGCGGGCCGCCTCCGGGAGCTCCGGGGCAATCTCCGTCATTGCCTTGACCACGTCCCGGTCGCTGGCCCGGTTGTCCTTCCCCTTGGTCGCGGCGTCGTAGACACGGGCTATCGACGGGGCATCGCCGGGGGTTCCTGGGCCGGCCGAGCTCACCGGGGTTGCGCTGCGGGAGTCCATGAGGTTGAGACCTTCAGGGGAGGGGGCGGATTGGGGTTCGAGTGCGGGCTGGCGGCTTACCCAGGCTCGCCGTCGCTTCGAGGAAGGGGAGCCGCAGGACTGGTACCGGAGCGGGTGTCACCATGCGGCGGCCCTCGGTGCCTGGTCGTCGGGTACGGCGAAGAAGTCTTTGAGCCGGTTCCTGATCGTGACCGCGATCTGGTGGGCGTCGGCCGAGCCGATATCGATGCGTAGGACGTCGTATCCGGCTTGGATGAGCCGCTCGCATGCCTGTCGGTAGAAGTGGGCCTCGGCATGGCTGGACCTGGGGGTGAGCTGAAATCGGTTGTGCGCCCCTCGCTCCGCCAGCCGTGTCGCGATCAGTTCGGGTGCGCCTTCGAGGACCACCGCTAAGTCCGGCCGGTCGGCCAGGGAGTTCAGGCCCCACAGGAATGTCGGGTCCACTCCGTCGAAGCGCTGCATGACCAGGGCGGACGGTACATATCTGTCGCAGAGGACGACTTCGCCGGCGTCCAGGTGAGGTTTGATCTCGGTCTCAAGGTGGTGGTAGCGGTCGGCGGCGTACAGGCAGGCCAGCGCGGGACCGGTGACGGTCTCGGTCATCTCGCGAGCGATCTTGCCGAGGACCCCGTTGGATGGTTCGGCGGTGGTGTGGACGTGCTCGCCATCGGCCACCAGCAGTTGCGACAGGTGCGCGACGATGGTCGACTTCCCGGCGCCGGAGGGGCCGTCGATGCTGATGAACAGGCCGCGTCGGTGATCAGAAAAGGGGCTGAGCTGCGTCATCGGTCGGTCCTTCGCAGGAGGTCGTCTTCGCTTCGGCCAGGAGGGCGGCCAGCGGCAGCGGGTCCGCGTCGGCGGCGAGGTGCGCGAGGAGGCGGGCGCAGACGAGAGCGTCGTAGGCAGCCCGATGGGGTTTCAGGCCGGCGGGCATGTCCGCGGCGAGGTCGAATTCCTTCGCGAGCGTGCCCAGCTTGTACGAGGGGCGGTCGGGAACGAGGCGGCGGGCCAGCTTCAGAGTGTCGATGACCTGGGCGGGCTGGAAGCCGGGCAGTTCCCGAGCCAGCACGCTGAGATCCACGTGAGCGTTGTGCGCCACGAAGACAGCGCCGTCGAAGACCGCCATGATGTCCTTGGCGTACTTGGCGACAGGCAAGTCGGACGCCACCTGCTGGTTGGAAATGCCGTGGATGCGGCAGGCCAGAGGTGTGATCGGCCTCGGAGGCTTCACCAGCCACGTCAGCGGCTCTCCCACCGTGCCCTGGTCGATCAGGACGACGGCCAGCTCAACGAGATCTGGAGGCTGCTGGCCGTTGCCTTCGACATCCGCGACCGCGTAGCGGAACTCCGTCCACGGGGCCTGACCATCGATGTCAGCCATTCGTGTTCCCCCATCCGATCTCGGCTCGGCCATGCCGTTGTTGCCGATGCGGGTGGGCGGCGTCATGGATCTGAAAGCCGAACCGGTGTTGGAGGTAGTAGCGCGGCTGCTCGGACGGCAGCCCCTCAACCTGCGCCGCCCGTTCCGTGACCTCGATGACGCGCATCCCTACCGCTTCAGGCAGGGCGCCGGCGGCCTCCTGCAACTGGCGCGCGGTCGGCACTCGATGAGCCTGGGCGCACAGGTCGAGCTGGGCAGCCGGGCAGATGTCGCACAGCTCGTTGATGCCGTAGTGGCCGTTGTAGTCCGGCAGGCCGTGGGCGTACGAGACGGCGCACGAAGTCTTGCGAAACAGCGGCGGTGCGTCGGATGGTCGGCGGGCGAACGCCGCGAGGATGCGCTCCTCCATCGTCTCAGGGACGATCTTGCGGCGCGCGGTCTCCTGGTATGGCTCCGGCAGGCCGTTGGCCCGGTAGTAGTCCGCGATCTCGTCCCGGTAGAACAGGCCGGTGAACACCGTGGCGTCGGCCCACTTCGACAGACTCGCGGCCCGCGCCAGGTGGGCCGCGGTGTCGTTCAGGCCGGGCACCAAGGGCCGCCAGTAGAACACCGTCCGGTAGCGGCGCGGCCCATGAGTCGTGGCCAGCCGCATGGAACGCACGGCGATCCCCGAGGGGTGCGGCTCAATCCGCTTGTCGTCAATCCCTGAGTACGTGAACAGAAGCGTCACCTTCACGTTCTTCAAGGCGTTGAGCCGCTCGCAGTCGCCGACGTCCACGTGAGCGCGCGTAATCACCAGCACGTGGTTCGTGAGCCCGCGGCCGTCCAGGTCCTCCAGCACGGCGAACAGGTGGTCACGAACGCCCGGCAGGAACGGGTCGGTGGCCCGGTTGAAGACCTGCAACGGGGTGTCGTGCGGCCGGAAATACCGGTGGCTGACGAGCTGCTCGACCACCTCGCCGTCGTTCATCAAGGCGCGCGGTCGGCGTGCGTCCCAGAGTCCGTAAGTGTGCCGGATGCAGTACGCGCAGCCGAGCGGGCAGCCCTGCACGTGGTTGAGGGATAGCCCCGACTTCCGGTACTCGACCACAGCGCGGGCCCGCTCCGGCAGCGCGGCGATGGCTTCCCTGGGCAGCAAGGGGATGAACGCTGAACTCACGACACTCTCCAGGTCAGGACCGTGGATGGCGCTGTCAGCGTGACATGGGGGTGAGGAGAACGACGAGGAAAGTTCTAGGGATTTCTCGAATCTCGTCGGCCAGAAGGGTTGAGGTGAAACATCGAGCTACGACGTCCTGGGACTTTCGTCATCGTCGTCGGGCAGCGCCGAACGGAGTTCCCCCATCACCTGTGTGATGACGGCGCGAGCGCTGGCTCCGTAGGCCGCGATGGACGCCATCGCCCCGAAGACCTTCTCGTGCAGGTCAATCTCCTGGGCCTGAGTCAACGTCAATTCGGCTGAGAAGATCTCCACGATCACCTGGCGGTCGTCGAAGATCCAGAACCCGCATCCAGGGCCGATGACGAACGGCGTGCCGAACGGTATGACTCCGAGCCGCACGTTGGGCAGTGTCGAGGCGGACACCAGCCGATCGAGTTGGGGCAGCATCAGCTCCGGCGGGCACAGCCTGTACCGGAGAGCGGCTTCGGTGATCACGAAGTGAAAGCGTTTCCGGGAGTCATAGAGGGTCTCCTGCCGAGCCAGCCGGGCGCGAACGGCGTCGTCGATGTCGTTCGTGGTCCCGAACACGGTGATGGCCTGAGCCAGCCGATGACGGGCATATCCCGCTGTTTGAAGTAGCCCGGGAATGAAGGCGGGCTCGAAGACTCGAAGCCGAGTGGCCCGCCGCTCCATATCGGCCCACGTGCTCTGATGATGCCGGGTGCCCCCGCTCAAAAGCCGCTGCCACTCCGCGTGCGCCGACTCCATCGTGCGCAGCATGGCCAGCACCGAGGCGCTGTCCTGCTCGTCGCCGGTCGTCGCGCCAACCCAACTGATGACATCGGCCTCGGTGGGGGTCTGCTTCCCCGTCTCCAACTTCGAGATCTTCGAGGCAGGCCACGAAAGACGCCCGGCGAGTTCCCGGCCCGTCAGGCCGGCGGACGCACGCAGGGTGCGCAGCTTGTTGCCGAGCGCCTCTCTGGCTTGCTGAACGCTGGTCACGCCCCCTTTTCTACTCAGACGTCCTACCCTCGTGCCAGGTCGGACAGGAACTGATCACGAGTGATCGCCCGATGCCAAGCATCGTCACGAGCCGCCGCCAGCTCGACCACGATGGCCGGGTCGGTGACGATCTCGGCTCCGAGCAGCACATCGTCTTCGTCGAACTTCAACTGGGCGGCCCACTTGGAGTCGAACAGCCAATAGTCGAAGTTGGGCAGACCATGCGCCTGCGCCCGGTTCAGGTAGCGGATGTCCTCGCCGGCCTGAATGGCGTACTCCGCGCACCACAAGCCGAAGCGGGAGTAGTCCGACAGCGGAACGGAGACGACCCGCACCCGGTGGACGAACTTCCCTTTGGCCGTGTGTTCGGCCATGAGGTCGAGCCAGGGCCGATTCCACGCCAGGTCGTCGGGCTCACCGGCGAGGAACTTGCGGAGCGGCTCGTGCTCGCCCGGAGAGTTGTAGCGCTCTCGCGGCTCCAGCCGGAACGCTGTGTGCTCGAATGACCTGAACAGATCACCGAACGCGTCGCCGGAAACCAGGGTCAACGCGCCTCCTCAGCGCTTTCGTCGGCCGCTGCGGTCGTAGCGGCGTCGTGGGCGGCCAGCGCCTGGTAGAAGCTCAGCAACTCCAGGGGGATCTCGATGTCGGCCTCACCGGCAGGAACCTCCCCCAGATCGGCGAGCGCCTGCGGATCAGTGATGCAGTAGCCGCGCACCACGAGACTGCCCCGGTCTGTGGCGTACAGCGTGGGCGAGCCGCCGTTCTGCGAGTTCGAACCGAGGAACGTAACCCTCATACCTGCCTCCGGAGAGAAGATTTCGAGAACATTCACCACGAGGGGACTACGACTCGGCGCTACCGTCAACCCTCTAGACGCGATCGTTCTAGGACGTTCGGGCAGCTCGCGTCATCGCCGCACAGCCCGTACAGAGGTAGGTCCGGATCAGCGCTCGCCCGGCTCGGTCCACACAGGACCGGAAAGGGATACCTCTACCTGAAACGGCTCAACGACGTCGACGAGAGCGCGCTGCGTGAGCTCATCGACCGCACGGTGCGGGGTGCACAAGGGCGTCGACCGGGCCACCAACCGCGGACAATAGCGGTAGCCCATGACTCCGGACTGAGCCGTACATCTCGCATCTCAGGTAACTGAGAAGCCTTGAGCACCGCACGCCGGCTCACTCGACAAGAAGACCTAAACGACTTCAGACGAAACTGTCCGGATCAACATGCCGTGCCGCAGGTCGGCAAGCGGTACGAGAACTGGAAGCTGGAGGACCTGGCCGGGCAGGGCATAGAGGCCGTCCGCCCCATCCGCGACGAGATCCGCACCCGGATCGACAAGCTGATCAGCGAGATCCTGCCTGCGGCTTAACCCCAAGGGAGGACGGAACGGCTCGCGTGCTGACCGCCAGGTCGATCGTTGGCCGACGTCGGCGGCACGTTGCGCCTGGTGAGCGGCGCCGAGCTCCAGCAATCACCCACAGGCAGCGCAGAGGGGTGGTGTTCGTTGTAACGGGACATGACGCAGTACCGATCTGAGGCATGATGATCGAACGTGCCGGTGGCATCGCGCTCGGTGCTTCACCTCGACATAGGGAACACCTCGCAATGACCGCCGCTACGTCTCCCGACGTCCCTGACCGCTGGCCCACGCTCACCGAGTGGACTCGTCGAAACTCCAACCACCCACTACGTGCCCTGAGGGGAAAGCCTTCACGAGCCGTGTCGCTGGACGTGTGGGAACGGCTTCTTTGCGACCTGCAACAAGCGAATCCCGCCAGGCTCGCTTCCAAGCGCAAGATCTTCTCCTCTGCCAACACCATGGAGGAATGTCTGCAACAACGCGCCGAGTTCCTGGTCGCGGCGCACCTGACCAAGGCGGGGATCGCATACGAGTTCCTTCCTGAAGGCGGAGTTTCTCAGCCGGACATTGCACTGCTTAACCCCGCTATGAGCGGACTGCGCATCGAGGTCACCAGCCGACGAACCCCGAGCTTGGAAGAGCTGCGCGACGAGTTGGATATGGATCTGGAGGGCGCCGGGTATCAGATCGAGATCCAGTGCGAGGTAGCTCCTGTTCGCATCAGCGACGCCGAACGGGAGAGCATCCGCGCCAATGTGCGCGTCCAGGCCATGGCAGGGAGACCCTTCCGGATCGTCGAGGCACTCAAGATCGGCTACCCGCCGGTGACGGTCGACATGGTGATCAGCGGCGTACCCGCGAAGGACTCACCCGAAGAAGCCGGTGAATGGGTGACGTACGAGGTCACCGGCGCTGAGCTCACCGATCATATGAGCGAGGTCGAGATGCGCATCGTCGGCAAGCTCACCGAGGATGCCAAGAATCGCCAAGCCGCAGCCGCTCCCACGCTGCTCTTGGTGGAGGCTAGCCGGACTGGCCTGGCTTCGATCAGGCCGGACTGGGTGTGGGAAGGGAAGCTGCAGAGTCTCCTGGGCAAGGCCAATACCAACTTCGTGGCTATCGGGGTGCTGTTCGCCGACCAAGCCTCACTCGAAGCGCGCGCCGTAGTTGTACGAGGCGCCGGATGCCCATCCGATGTTGTGGCGGCGATCGATCAGGTACGAGAAGCCTTCCGGCCCACGCTCACCTCCGCCCGTAGCCCGAAGCAACTGCTGGCGTATGCGTGTCAAGTCTCTCCGCTCTGGCCGCAACTAGACGCCTGGCCGCGACCGGCCGGTTGGCAGCCACCGACGATCGACATCTCGATCTCAGGTCTCATGCAGTGATGACTGACTCGGCCAGTGGTGTGTGAACAGCTCGCCGAGGCGGGCCACCTGCTTGGGGACGATCCAGTAGTAGACCGAGGTGCCGCGTCGCTCGCTGTCGATCAGCCCAGTGGTGCGCCGCACCTTCAGGTGGTGAGAGATAGTGGGGGCCGTCAGGGTCGAAGGCGTCGGTGAGATCGCAGACGCACGCCTACCCCCGGGTGCGAGCCGATCATCGACAGCAGGCGCAGCCGTACCGGGTCGGCGACCGCCTTCAACAGTGTGGCAAGGTCGGCGGCGTCGGTCTCCGAGAGCGGCTCACGTGCGATCGGGGCGCAGCATGCTTCTGCGGGGATGGTCACGACGACACCGGGGCATCCGGTTGATATTGCGCCTGGCGCTCCGGGCCAGCGCTCGTGCTCGGTGATGGGCGCCCAGAGTCTGCCTTTGGTCACGCTATGGGTTTGAGGGGCATCGGCCAAGGCCCGTACGACCCGCAGGAGCACGACGGTTCGTGCCAGCCGGCGCCGCTGAGGACCTAGAGCCGGATGGAGTATCACGGCTCTCACCGTCCGTCTCACAGTGGAATCTGGAGAGATTCAGTTCGGCCGCCGCTTGGGCCCTGCCCGCCTCACCGGTGGGAGATCTTCAACCTGAGCTGTGGTCCTGGCGAACTCCTCATGCAACTGCCTCCTGTAGGCATGCACCGTTGCTGCAAGATCGGCTTCGTCGAGTGATGCCGCGGCAACCAACGCCGCCAGCAATTGCGCTCTCGAAACCTGCTCTCCTGCTGCAGACGCCACGGCCACCAAGACTTCAAGCCGGGAGTCAATCGCGTCCGGCCACCGCACGGACGTGGTGCGCTTGGCTGAATCCTTGAGGAATTCCATGCCTCCTTCTTCTCTCGATCGTTGGGGAGAGATGTATATCAGTTATATAATCCTCCCGTGGCGGCGACAACGATTAGGCGGAGGCGCGGCAGCGAGCTCCCACTGGAGATGATGATCGCAGGTCGACGGCTGATGCCCACCACGGTGTTCGACACCTACTGGCGTTTCGCGGCGGAGCGGCAACGCGTGTACGAGCGGAAGCTGGCCGGGCAGGCGGGCCCGTGGACGGCAGATCCGATCTTGACCAGGCATCGCTTCACGAATTGCTATCGGGCTAGCGACCGGGTTAGCCAACACCTCATCACCCAAGTCATCTATCGAGGAACGCCCGAATGGCGTGAAGTGTTCTTTCGCGTAATGCTGTTCAAGTTGTTCAACCGAGTCTCCACCTGGCGGTTGTTGCGCAACAAGCTCGGTGAGATCAGTTGGTCCGGTTACTCATGGCAGGCATATGACGCGGTACTTAGCGCTGCGTTCGAAGATGGGCAGCGTCTGTACTCGCCAGCCTACGTAATCCCGCAACCGCCCCTTGGCGAGCATCGCAAGTACGGCAATCATCTGCGACTGCTGGAGCTGATGATGGCAACCGATGCGCCAGCCAAGATCGCCTCTGCACCCACCATGGCGGACGCTTTTGACGTGCTAAAGGGACACCCCGGAATAGGTGACTTTCTCGCGTACCAGTTCCTGATCGACCTGAACTACACGTCAGCCTTGAGCTTCAGCGAGATGGAATTTGTGGTAGCTGGCCCGGGAGCCCGAGACGGCATCCGAAAATGCTTTGGCCCAGCCGCTCAAGGTATTGAGGCCGAGGTGATCCGCTACATGTCGGACACGCAGGAGGAGCAGTTTGAGCGCCTCGGACTCCACTTTCCTGGCTTGTTTGGCAGGCGCCTGCATCTGATCGACTGTCAAAACCTCTTCTGCGAAGTTGACAAATACTCGCGGGTCGCTCACCCCGACGTGCAGGGCATCAGTGGTCGAACCCGCATCAAGCAAAGCTACCAGGCTGATTCATCTCAGCTTACTGCGTGGTTTCCTCCCAAATGGAAGATTAATAAAAGCGATATTCCGCCTGCTGACCCCGTTTGATCAGGGCAGAATGCAACCGGTGCTTAATGCACATAGCTTGCGTGCGTCAGTCTTGGGTGCTGGTCCCTTGTTCTGATCACCGGCTACGAGCGACAAACCCGGGAAGGATCTCGGGTTGCGCCGCCACGCGCCGCACTTGGCGACGTGCCATCTCGATCCGTGCTTGACCTGCTACCACGGTGAGCTGGCCGGTACGCAACCCAGCCTGATCAGCGACGTATTGCAGTAGCCGGCCCAGGCCCAGGTAATTGCCGTAGGCCCGCTCCACCATCGACTGGCTCCGGTAATACGCGAGCAAGTGCACACGGGCTTCGGAGTCCTTCTGGAATGAGCAATGGCTAAGGCACGGGAAGTGGCCTGGAGTGCGATCCTTGCCGGGCGTGTAGATGGGAACGGACGCCACGTCATGCAGTTCCCGCCCGGCGCTCGACGATTCGTCCCCCTGCAACGTAGTCACCCTGGCGTCAACGACGCCATCGGCCTCAGGCTGGTCGATGAGTGCTTCGTAGCGGGTGAACGGAGCGCGCCCGCCCTTCTGAAGTCGGTCTACGACGGCAGCGACTTGATCGACTTCTCCCTTGACGCCGGGATATGCGATCAACCTGGCGAAGTAGGTACCGAACTGATTGCCGGGAAACTTGCGCAGCCTCGGGAGATAGCGCAGGTAGCGCTCCACGAGTTCCTTGTGATTGGAGCAGGCGGCCGCAATGGCAGCGGGGAAGATCGTGTTGGCGACCGTGTCGATACCCGGCTGCTTGAGATCGTTCAACAGTCTGTCGACTGCAGTTCGAATCGGTTCATCCTCGATAGTCGGTGCCTCTATCGATACGATCATGTGCAGGGCGCGGGGGTCTGGCCGTCGGTCGAGCTCGCGTACAGCCTGGAGCCAGGCTTCGGAGATGTTCGATGCTTGGATGCAGAGGACTGACATCTGATGTCCGTTTCTCGCGGTAGACGGATCATGGTGTCGAGCTGAGCGGCTGCGCAGTCACGAGCCCTGCCACGGCAGGTCCTACAGGCCCCAAGACCTACGCTGGGAACGCCTGTTTGACGCTTCTTCGACTGCAGGCGTCACACGGGAATTAAGCCGCGTCCTGTTGGGTCTGACGCGGATTGCCTGCGATCCATAACTCAAGCGGGTTCGTTGAAGCCGTGCCTTGGAACTCGGACAGGAACTAGCGTCACCTCCCATTCGCTCCCTCCCGGTGCCTGGAGTCGCAACGGTCCCCGAGTGCTGAACTGGGTTGTTACGTCGAGTTCCAGGGGGCCGAGATGGGGCTCAAGTTCCAGCATGCCTGCTTCTGCCCCATCAGAGGAGTAAGCGAGTCGTATCCCAGCCGGTTGGATTGGTGGCTGTGCCGAGCCTTCAACCAGAGGCATGTCAATCACCAGCCGGTCACCCGAAAGCACGTGCAACGTAGTGCCGTGTGCGGCCGGACCGAGAACCCAGACATCACCTACCTCCCGAGAGACGGGCCGACCGCCAGCTCGGGCTCGCAGTTTTCCCTTGGGCAGTCGCGCCCAACTGTTGGCGTTGGTCTGGGAAATGAGCTTCAAATTGACGAGGTGGCGGAGCGTCCCCCGATAGGACGTACCCAGGCGAAGCGCTATCTGGTATACCTCGTCGGGCTGTGTGACAGCGGCAATGCCCAGTGCGGCGATCACCTTACGAGTCGCCACGCGGGGCATCAGGAACCAGGCAGCGAAGGCTTCGGCCTCCTTCTCGCGGACTGGCCATGCTCCCGGATCATTATCCTCGAAGACTTGGGAGCCTTCAGAGACGCACTCGCCATGCCCGAAAACATGGTGGCCCAGTTCATGAGCTGCGCTATGGCGTTGATCGATAACGCTGCGATTCTCGTTTAGCAGCACGCCCGCTTTCCTGCCGGTGGGGCCTATGGCGGCCGGCAGATAGGCCCCGAAAAGGGCCGACATTGGTGCGCAATACACCAGCAAGTCCTCACGGTGGAGTGCCTCGTACACGTCGATGTACTGGCTCTGGTCCAGCCCTAGGTCCCGATGTGCATGTGCCGCCCTGATCATTGCCCGCCCATGGGCCAGCCCCCAGGTCACCGACCAGACTCCCCGGTATCCCCTCGCTGCTCCTGTTCGGCCGCGTACGCCGACTGAAGGAACTCTGCGAACTTGACCACCTGCTGTCGGTCGCCGTCACTGAGCGGCCCCAGAGCCCGTGCGAGCATCGCGGCCGCGTGGTCGGCAATCGCAGCCTCGGCGTCTTCGTCTAGGAAGTAGCCGAGGGGACGTCGATAGAATCGCGCCAGCTTGCGCAGTTCCAGACTGTCAACCTTCCGTGCTCCACGCTCGATGTCGCTGATGGCGGTTCGTGGAATCCCTGTCCGATCTGCGACGTGCTGTTGAGAGAAGTTCAGATATTCGCGGGCGGCACGCAGTCGCTCCCCGACCAGTTCCCAGCTCGGATCCCAGTCGGAGTCTCGCGCAATCTGACCTTCAGGGACAGTCATGAAACCTCCTGACTCGCGACAGCCCTGGTGGCTGCGGCGAGAATCGTGGTAGCGAACGTGTGTAGCGACCGGAGAGATCGGGCGGCCTCGTTGTCGGCTGGGATGCGCACCCCGAAATGTTCCTCAACTCGAGCCAGTACCTCCGCGATCAGTTGTGAGTCGATCGGAAGCTCGGAGCCCTTGCTCTCCAGTTCCTCCCGCAGCTCAGCCGGATCTCGATCTTGCTCAGCGGCTATGAGGGTGACGGTGACCTCAATCACTCCCTCCCGCGTCATATCCGCAGCCATGTTCCCCTCCTCGGCTGTCGAATTTTCCTGCGAACCTGGTCCGAGAATGCCACACTCCTGGTTATCCTTCAAGGCGTGCCGGATAACCCGACAGAGGAGTGAGTGTGGACCTGAACGACTACCAGCGGGCCGCCTGCAAGACGCTTCAGCAGGTAGAAGCAGGTGCGGACGCTGTAGCCGTGCCCCTCCTGGGGCTGATCGGTGAGGTCGGCGCCGTTGCCACCGCCTACAAGAAGCAACTACGTGACGGGCGCGCCAATCCAACCTTCAAAGCGCAACTGCGGGAGGAGCTCGGCGATGCCCTGTGGTACCTGGCCGTACTCACCGAGCAGGCCGGCCTCGATCTAACCGATGTCGCAGTCGCCAACCTGCACAAGATCGCTGATCGTTGGCGGCCGACCACCGCAGATCAGATTCCCTTCGATGAGGATTATCCGCCCGAAGAGCAGCTCCCACGTACCGCGCGGTTTATTCTTCGTCTCGCTGAAGTGAACGGCGTCACGAAGTCGATGCTCACCTGGGATGGCGTGGCGGTGGGAGACCCGCTTACCGACGCGTCCCACGTCAACGACGACTACAAGATGCACGACATCTTCCACCTGTCCTACGCGGCGGTCCTTGGCTGGTCGCCGGTGATGCGAGCCCTTCTTGGGCGCAAGCGCCGCTCCAACCCTCAGATCGACGAAGCGGAAGACGGCGGCCGAGCCATCGCCATCGAGGAAGGCATCTCCGCACTCGTGTTCTCCTACGCCAGCCGTCACAACTACCTGGATGGCAAGGCCCGCATCGACAACGAGCTACTCGACACCATCAACTTTATGGTTGGGCACCTGGAAGTCTCCGCCCATCGTGCTGCTGACTGGGAGAAGGCCATCCTGGGTGGCTACTCCGCTTGGCGACAGCTGCGCCAAGCCGGTGGTGGTGTCATCGATCTGGACATGCACGCCCAGACGCTCATCGTTTCTCCCATGCCTGCCGACTGAGGTCAGAGCACCGACACGGGCGAATGGAAACATCGCGCGAGGTCATGGCGGAGGCGTGTCCTGCAGCTCACTGCGGTCTATCACTCTGAGAACGCAGTGCAGTGCTACGTAGGGTCGTCCGCGGCTACACCGTCACCAGCTTCCGCAAAGCCAACTGCTCAAGGAGGAAGGCTGTAGTCGTCGCCTCGTCCGCACGAGGCACCTCGACCGTGATGGAAGCATGCTTACGAGCGAGATCCGTGTAACTGCGTCGAACCTGGTCGCGGTTCAACTCATCCCTTACAAAGGGCGAGGTGAACAAGAAGACGACGTCGGCTGGCTGGCTCGCCCAGACGGAGTCGATCAGTCCAAAGAACGAGCTTTCATCTACCCCGGCGTCAGCTAGATTGCCGCCATACCAGCCATAGGCCACAGTGGACCACCACCATCGATCGAGTACAACGCCACGGGCGCGACGGGCGTCAGCAATTGCGGTGATGTTCTCGGCGTGACACGAAAGGTGTAACAGCTGGCGTGCTAGCGACGACTTGATCTCGACACCTTCGGTGAGTGCGTAGATGCTCGTTGTCACGCGAGTCAAGCCAGACGGCATGTGTGTGAACAGTGGGCCAGGGGCGGCCCAGTCGAGAGCTGAGAGCTGTTCACGCTGAGTCGACTTCCCGCTGCGATCCAGCCCCTCAAGCACCACGAGCGAGCCCGACCGGAAGCGTATTTTGTGCTCCACTGTGCACCTCTCAGGTTTTGGAAGCCGTCGGCCAGAGGCTGACCACAGTCGCATCCTCACCTGGCACCGCCCGCTCGGCATGCCTCGCAGGGGTCACAATGGCCTCGCCGTCACCATGCCAGTGCCCCACAGCGCCCGGACTCCCGTGCGGGCGGGTCCGGGCGCGGCCATCTATCTGCCGCGAGCCGAGTGGGGTCAGGGTTTAGCGGGGTAGCGATGGGGGCGGCGCGCGCTCACCAACACCCTGGGATCGGTCGAGCCGCCGTGCGCGTGTCGGACCCACCTCACAGACTTAAGTCCTGACAATCTGGGATACGCGCTTTTCGCGGCTTACCCGGCCTCGCGTCAGTGAACCAATTTCAACCTCACGCGGCCTGCGCGACGCGGTGGTTCTGAAGGACGGCGATGGCCTTGCACAAGTGGCCCGCTTTGGAAGGGCTGCAGCGTAGCTTGCGGAGGATCTTCCAGCTCTTCAGCTGGGCGTTCGCGCGTTCGCCGGGTCCGCGGAGCTTGGCGTGGGCGCGGTTGGCCTGCTTCTGGGACTCGGGCTTGTCCTTGCCCTTGTATGGGGTGACAACTGGGCCTTCGGCGCCTTGGTACGCCTTGTCGGCGAGGGCGATGATCCCGGCTTTCTCCAGTTCTCGTAGGATGCCCCAGATCCGGGCGGCGCTCAGGTCATGTGTCTTACCTGGCAGCGCTCCCGAGGTCCACAGGATCGTCCCGTCCGGTGAGGCGATGACCTGCACGTTCATGCCGTGCACCCGGTGCTTGCCGGAGAAATACGGCCGGTCGGCCTTGATCCGGTCGGTACGGATCAACGTGCCGTCCAGCACCAGATAGTGCAGCCCGTCCCGCTTGGCTTTCCGCAGCGCCCTGTCGAGCTTGGGCGACCGTGCCGACAACAGCGCCACGGTCTCCTCCACATACCGCCACGCGGTCGCCGTGGAGACGCCGAAGCCGGCCCCGAGTTCGGCGAAGGTCTCGCCCTTGCGCAGGTAGACCAGGACCAGCAGGGCCTGCTGCCCGGGGTTCAGCCTCCGCCAGAGCGACCCGATCCCCTTCCGGTGACGCCGGATCATCCCGGCGACGTAGTTCAGGGTCCGATGCGACAAATCGACGGCAGCACGGTAGAACAGCACCGGAAGCTCCTGGTTGCGACGGTGTGGGTTGTGGTGATCAACCCGTCTACCAGGAGCTTTCTCACGTCACCGGCCGAACGGCGGCTTCGGGATCACGCTGTGATCAGGGGATGGGCCATGGAGGTTGGAAAAGATTCAGTGATGGATTGCTCAGGCGAGACTCCATATCCGGATCGTGGTGTCGAGGCTGCCGGAGACGACGACGGGGGTGCCGTCCTCGCGTGTGCCCACAGCCAGAGCGCTGACGTTGTCGGTGTGGCCGGTGAAGGGGCCGCTAAGAGGTTGGCCGGTGTCGAGGTTGCGTACCACCACGTTGCGGTCGTTGCCACCCGAGACGATGACCGGGGTGCCGTCACCGTCCTTGGTCGCCACGACGACAGGATGGTGGGCATCACCTTCATGCGTCAGGGGCTCCCCGAGGGGCCGGCCCGACTCCAGACTCCACATGCGCAGCGTCGCTGGTGGGCTTCCCTCGTCCAGGGGGAAGTTCGGGACCTCTGCCGAGATCACGACACGCTGTCCATCGCTGCGCTCCGCGATCGCCATCCCGTACACCATGCAGGTGAAGCAGGTGTTGAGAGGCTTGCCGATGGGTTTACGCGTGTCGAGGTTCCAGATCCGCATCCTTGCGTCGGTGCTGCCGGTCACAAAGACTGGCGACCCATCGGCGCGCTTGGTGACCTCGATGTCCATGACGCCGGAATAGTGACCCCACCACGGCTTGCCGATGAGCTTGCCGGTGTTCAGGTTCCACATGTGGAGCGCCACCGTTTTGCGGCCCTCGCCGCTGGAGATGATGACCGGCGTGCCGTCACTGCGCTTCCCGACGGCGACCGCGTGGACGAGCGCGTGTCCGGTTCTGAGCGGTTTGCCCAAGGGTTTGCCGGTGTCGAGGTTCCACATCCGTACGGTGCCGTCCTCACCGCCGGAGACGATGACAGGAGTGCCGTTGCTGCGCTTGCCGATCGCCACGTCGTACGCCGGCCGGTGATGGCCGGTGATGGGCCTGCCGAGCGGCTTGCCTGTGTCGAGGCTCCACACCCGCAGCGTCTTGTCGAAGCCGGCAGAGACGATGACTCGGGTGCCGTCGCTGCGCTCGCCGACCGCGAGCGCGCTGATGCCGCGTGTGTGACCCTTCAACGGTCCGCGCAGCTCACTTCCAAAGGGCGGAGCGTCTGGAGGGGATGCAGACCTGGCAGGTTGGCCAGCGAGGGCGACCGGCGTCGCCATCACCCCGGGCGTATGCCAGCACGTGCCTGATACCAGGAGACCCAGCGCGACCGCCAGCGTTCCGGCACCCATCCTTACTGCACGTCGCGCCATCTCCTCGTCCTTCCAGGCGTTCTGCCCTGGAGTCATGATCGTGATCACCGGCAGGCGTCACTGTAGCGGCCGGGATCCTTGTTCCGGAAGAGCTGACGCTTTACCGCAGCCTGCGCAGGAACGGCTCTGCGAGACGGGCGTGTGATAGCGGAGCTGTTCGGGGGTTTGCAGGCCTCAAGCCCGTACCACGGATGCACCTCCTACTTGACACATCAACGCCTCTCGTCACGCCGTCACGCCAAACATAAACAATCTTCTCAAACACGCCCTAAGGTTCGGGGCCAACTGTGTGGAACGTGCTCACCGCCTGCGTCCCGCTCGGCGGCACCAGAAGACGGGAGCGCCTACATTAGATGCAGCTCCCCGTCTCCCGTAGTGGCTGCTGCCCGATATCAGACTCTATGTCGACCGGCTGCCCCTTCCGGCCGTACTTGGGCTGTGGGCCAAAGAGATATCACGGCTCTTGTGCCGGCTGCTCCAGATTGCTGCTCTCCAAGATCAAAAGTTCAGCCACACCCTCTCAGCAATCAAATGAACACATAAGGCGAGTAGTCGAGCCTCCAGGTGCTGCTACTTCTCACCGACATTCCGGGCCCGATCGGCCCCCGAGTGCTGTCCAAACTGACCGGCAAACGCTCCTTCTACTCACCATCAAAATCACGCGAGCGGTGGTTCCCAGCGACAAGGGCCCCACAGGAAGCAGGCGCATATCAACCAGCTTGATAAACGTCGATCTTAACGATCACAAGGCCTTCCTTTTTCACCGATTCGCCCTGGATGGTCTGCAGGATTTCGGGATGGTGTTCCAGATAGATTGGATAAAATGGGGTTACGGTTAAATGGGCGTCCCATCGTGTGGACTTCATTGAGACCATCGACGGCTGCTTCTCGCCAAGAATTTCCCACTGACGTTTGCCGATGTCCTCAACTGCTTTATCGAGCGCCCTCCTGGCACTCGTCTGTCCAACATCGATGACGAAGGTATGAACCTCTTCGGCCTCGCCAGCAAGGCCGACTTCATTACTTCCCTCTCCTCGGACCACTCCGATACTGCGCACCTCATCCAGAGCGTTAGTGGGTACGCGGTCAACAGGCGGGGGGAAAAAACCACATCCAGATACGAGGAGAGCTGACCCAAACAAAATAGCCGCTAGCCTCCGCGCCGCTCCGAGCGTTCTCCGGGTCGCCATTCTGAAGACTTTCGGATCTATCGACATGCCGGGTCCATGGCGCACCTGAAATATTCGTCACCCGCGTTTCCTGCCGCCATCAGCTCCTCCAGATCCCTACGCCTGTTAATCCCGTCATCGGGATTAGTGCGATCTAGTTTGTTTGACTGCATCCACGCGATGAAGACGTCGGCGTTCTGCTTGGGTTCAAAGAGCTTCTTTCTGCTATTTACCGTCACCCCAGAGCAGCCGCAGTAGGCGATTGCCGCCTCCTCGTCATTTAAATTCCGCTTCCGAGTCTCTCCTCTAGGCACGTAACTAATTGTCTCCTTGAGGTGTCTCAGCCATGCAGCAGCTAGCCAGATGGCCTGCTTTGGATCCAACAACTGTTCCTTTACCCGGTCTATACTGATCTTGCCTTCCCACTGCTTCGGGAAATGTTTCCGCAGCATGATCATTGCTTTATAGAGCTCAAGCTGTGCGACCCCGATTGATGCCCCCCATCCGCCATTTTTAAAGGCATCTCCCGCCATGGCTAGCTCTGCATGAAACCGGGTCGTGCCACCTTCGCTCGCGTGTGTACTTTCCCACATGATGAGCGCAGCCAGAACTCTGGGCTTAATTTTGTGAGTCCGCGCAGCATCTACTATATAAGTTTTGTATGAGATAATATCCTTATACTTGCTGAAATAATAGTATTTAGAAGCTGCGGTTCCATTGAGCTTAACCTGATTCTTTGCGAACCCCCCTTGTCTGGTGAGGTTGAGGGCATGGGCTTGCCGCATTATCTTCCGGTATTCGCCAAGCCTTGCGTCGTTTGAATTCTTCTTGGCTGCCTTCTCCATGGCTGTGAAGCTTTCCAGCCCGCCCGCTTTCACCCAGCTGAATGCTAGTTGCCTGTCAGTCATCGTGGGCGACCAGTTCGCCATGTATTCGTTCTGTACCTTTTCGCTGGCGAACCAGAAGTTGGGCTGGTCGACAGGGCGGCCGTTGGGCATGACTTCCAAGCCCAGCCTCTCAACCTCGTCCTTTCCGAGCCAGAATTTCTTTTCGTTCTCCAGCTCGATCAGCCGGGCCCAGCTCGGGTCGACGGTAGCGCTTCCGCAGGACTGGATGTCGCAGGCAGTTGCTCCGCCTCCGATATCTTCTCTGCCACAGCTCCCGATGCACGTTCCGCTTCCGCTGCTTCCGCCGTTGCTGTAGCTGCCTGCGGGGATGGTGGTGTAGCCGCCACTCGACCCGGAGCTGCTGTAGCCAGAACCGCCGTAGCCGGATCCACCGATCGAGCCGCTGTCGATGACGGTGGCGTGGCCGGTGGGGTCGGTGCCGGTCATCGGTGAGGCGTTGGCATAGGTGTAGCGGTTGGCCTGAACCGACGGATTGGGGTTGAGGGTGGCGGTGTCACGGCTGGTGAAGGTGCCGGTGCCGGGCTGGTACCAGCGGGCGTGCATGTTGACCTTGCCGGTGTCCGGGTCGGTGTACTCGCCCTGGTAGCCGAGCTGCGTCTTTGTGCCGGTCTGGGCGGTGGCGGTGCCGAACGGGTCGTAGGCGGTCGAGGTCTGCAGGCTGGTGGTGTAGGTGGCCACCAGGTCGCCGTGCAGGTCGCTGAGTGCTGCCACTGAAGCGCCGGTGCCCTCCTTCAGGCCGAGCAGGCCGCCGGCGAGGTCGCGGGCGTACTTGGCCTGGACGGTGCCGCCGCTGTCGCTGATGGCGGCCAGGTCGTTGCCCAGCCCGGAGTAGGCGAAAGTCTGCTTGGCGGTGCCGCGGATCCGGCTGGTCGTCCGATTGAGGGCGTCGTAGCTGTAGAGGCTGTCGCCGTCGGCGATGAGCCGACCGAAGGCGTCGAACGTGTGGGGAGTGGTGGTGCCCGCCTTGGTGCTGGTGGCCAGGGTGCCGCGCGGCGTGTAGGTGTAGTCGGTGCCGTCGCCGGAGGTGAGGCGGTTGCGCTCGTCGTAGGCGAACGTCGCGTTCCCGGCCTTGGTGCGGTTGCCCGCGGCGTCCCACTCGTAGGCGGTTGTCGCGCCGCCGGGGGCGGTCCAGGAGGTGAGGCGTCCGGCGTGGTCGTAGCCGTAGGTGTTGGTGCCCGCCCCGGCGGTGCCGGCGGTGGTCTTGGTGGTGAGGTTGTCGTCCTTGTCCCACTTGTAGGCGATCGCGGCGAGCTGGGCACCAGAGCCGTTCTTCAGCGTCTGGCTCGTGACCCGGTCCATGTCGTCGTAGCCGATGATCTGGGTGCTGGCCGTGCCGCTGGTGGCGGTGATGGTCTCCAGTCGGCTGGTCTTGTCGTAGCCGTAGGTGAGGGTGCGGCTGGTGACCGGGTCGGTGGCGGTCTTGAGCCGGTTAGCAATGTCGTAGGTGAAGGTGGCGGTGCCAGCGGCGTCGATCCGCTGGGTGGTGTTGCCGAGCGCATCGTAGACGTAGGCGCTCTCCTGGGTGGTGCCGCGCGAGACCTTCAAGGGCAGGCCGCGATCGTTGTAGTCGACCATCAGGTCGCTGGCGGCGGTGCGGCGGCCCGCCAGGTCGTAGCCGAAGGTGCGTTCGGCCGTGGTGGCACCGCCGCCCGCACCGCTCTCTTTGGTGAGGCGGCTCAGGTGGTCGTAGATGCGGTCGGTGCGGACCCCGCCGGGCTGGATGGTGGCCGTCGGGTTGCCGGCCTCGTCGTAGAGGTGGGTCCAGGTGCGGTCAGCCGCGTTCGGGTGCGCCGTTGTGGACGGCTCGGTCACTGTTTCCGCCAGACCGAGGCTGTTGTAGCTGGTCCAGGTGGTGTTGCCGCGCCCGTCGGTGATGCGGGTGCGGGCGCCGGTGGCATCGTAGCCGAAGCTGGTGGTGATCGACTGGCTGGCCGAGACCGGTTCGATGCGCGAGGTCAGGCGGCCCAGGGCGTCGAAGGTCTGCCGGGTGACATGGCCCTCGGGTGAGGTGGCGCTGATCGGGTTGCCCGCGGCGTCGTAGCCCGATTCGTAGGTGCGCAGCACCGCGCCGGTTTTGTCCAGGTCCTTGGTCGTGGTCTTGCGGCCGGCCAGGTCGTATTCGGCGACGCTGGCGTTGTCGTTCGCATTGGTGGTTCTGACCAGGCGTCCGGCCAGGTCGTACTCCATGGTGCTCGCGCCCGCCGGGTCGGTTGCCGTGATGGTCTCACCGGCCGCATTGACCTCGAAACTGGTGACCTTAGTGCCGGTTCCTGGGCCGGGCATGGTCTGCTTGGTCAGCTGGCCGGCGTCGTCGTACTCCATCTTCGTGATGTAGCTGGTGTTGGCGGGTTTGCGCTCGATCTGGGTGGCGGTGATCTGGCGGCCGAGGTCGTCGTAGGTGGCCTGGGTTCGGGCTCCGGTCGGGTCGACGTCTGCCAGCTTCTCCCCGGCCATGTCATACTCACTCACCCACGTGCCTGCGGCCTGACCCTCGGCGGCGGGGTCGGTGACCCGGACCTGACGCCCGAGTTGGTCGTAGTCGTAGGACGTGACGTAGCCGCGCGGGTCGGTGGTGCTCTTGCGCTGCCCGGCCGCGTCGTAGGCGTGGCGGACGATCGAGGTGATCGCGCTGCCGCCGGGCGGCGTGTACGAGGGCGCCGCCGCGCTGGTCAATCGCCCGGCCTTGTCGTAGGTGGAGACGGAGGTGCGGCCCTCGGCGTCGCGTTGATGTGTCTGATTGCCTACCGCGTCGTAGCCCACCCGGGCGGACGGCCGTGCCGCGCTCGCCGAACCGTTCTTGTCCACCTGTACCTCGGGAGCGACGGTCTCCACCAGCCGGTCCAGCGCATCGTAACGCATCGTGGTGGTGTAGTTGGCGGCATTTGCGCCCTCGGCGTTGCCACGCGGGTCGGTGCTGGCGACGGGCAGGCCGCGATCGTCATAGTCGGTGGTGGAGACGATGTCCTGGGCACCGTTCTCGACGGTCTGCTTAATGAGCTGGTTGAGCTCGTTGTAGGCGTAGCTCGTGGACTCGCTGCGGCTGGTGCCCGCCGCGGTTCGCGTGCTCTTGAGGACGTTGCCGTTTTCGTCGTAGACGAACTCGGTGGCGCGGGCCAGCCTGCCCGGGTCCAGCACCTGCTCCATCAGCCGGCTGGCCGCGTCATAGTCGAAGGTGTTGATGGTGATGCCGTTACCGGTCATCTGCTCGGTCAGGTTGCCGGCCGCGTCGTACTCCTCGGCCTTGACCACCACGTCACGAGGTGCGGTGGAGCCGTTCAGCATGGCGTCGTCGGCGATCTGCTCGTGGAGCCGGTTGTCCATCCAGTAGGCGTTGGTAGTCTTGCGGCCCATCACGTCCACCATGGACGTCAGCCGTCCGCCCGCATCGTAGGTGCGAGTTTCCAGCGGCACGTCCTTGGCCGGTTGCGGGTTGACCGGGCTGCCAGTCCAACCCTTCAGCGTGCTGGTATACAGCTCACCCCGGACGGTGTAGGCCTGCTCGATCACCGTGCCGCGCGCGTCAGTGATGCGGATGACCTGGCCGCGGTGGTTCCACTCCTGCCGGGCCACGCCTCCCTCAGGGCCGGTGACTGAGTCCTGGCGGCCGTGCGTGTCATAGGTGAACGTGGTGGTGCGCTCGGGGTCGCCGCCGGTCAGGTCGGCGATCGTCTCCGTCAGCGGGTTGCCGTCCGGGTCGTAGCCGGTCCGCGTCTGAGTGGTGTGCGTGACGTTGCTGATCTCGTTCTTCACCGCCGGAGCGGTGGAGGTGGTCAGGCGGTTCCAGCCGTCGTAGGCGAAGGTCGTCTTCGCCCCGGCGGGGAAGGCCTCGGAGATGCGTGTGCTGGCGATCATACGGCCGAGCACGTCGTACTCCAGCTTGGTGACCAGCCCCTTGGGGTCGCTCTGCTCGGCCAGGTCACCGGCCGCGGTGTAGCGGTAGTGCCACTTGCTGCCGCGCGCGTCGGTCTTGGTCTTGATCAGGCCGGCCGGGGTGGTGCCGCCGTTCACCGCCGGCTCGGTGCCGTCGGTGTAGGCGATGCTCTCCGAGCGGCCCTGCGGGAAGTCCGACGTCGCCGGAGTGGTCACCTTGGTCTGTTCGCCGAAGCTGTTGTACTCCGTCGTGGTCGCGTGGGTGGGGTCGGTGTCGCTCGCCGACCGGCCGTCCCGATACGCGATCACCTGGTCATTGCGCGGGTCGAACGGGTCGTTCTCGTTGAGGTAGTAGGTCCAGTACTCGATCGCGCACTCGCCCGGCGCCCGGCAGTACTTCCGGCCCACCGTGTTGCCGCGCTCGTCCTGGTAGATGTCGTTGGCGATGTCGTTGCGGTCGATCACCTTGGTCAAGTAGCCCGCCTGGTCGTACTCGTACCAGGTGGTGAACTGCCGCTGGTCGGTCACACCGCGGATGCGATAGCCACGCCAGGCGTCATACAGATACTTGAGCTCTTTGTTGTCCGGGTCCAACACGGTCACCTGCGCTTCGCCGGACTGCTGCTCGATCCCGACGGTGCCGATCTTCCAGGTGCCGCCGTCCGCGTCGGTGTGCGTGGCGATGCGGTCGGTCTTGTCGTCGTAGGTGTTGACCGCGTGCACCCTGCCGGAGGGCAGCGCCACCTTGGTGAGCTTGTTCGGGGCCGCGGCACGGGCCGCGTAGTGCCGCTGCACCTCGTTCGTGGTGAGCGGGCGGTCGTAGATGGCGACCTCGTCCACCAGACCGGCTATCTCGCCGATCGTGGTGATGTACCGGTTCTCGGTGCCGGTGATGGTTGCGGTAAGTGTGCCGACGACCGCGCCGTCCAGGTACAGGGTCTGCAGGTTGCCGGAGACGGTGAGCACCGCGTGGTGCCAGGCGCCGTCGTTGACCGCAGCGGCGGTGGTGATCGGGGTGGCGGTCGGCTGGTAGGAGCTGCGCAGCTTGCCGTCGGTGCCGACCCCGAACACCTCCTCCTTGACGTTACTGCTGGTGCGCAGTGACATGACGGTTCCGGCGGAGGTGGAGCTGGTCTTGAACCAGGCCTCCATGGTCGCGTACGTGCCGATCTTGGGCACGATCCCATCCTTGGGCCGCACCCCGGTGGTGGTGGTCAGCTCGACCGCGCCGTCCGTCGTGCCGGCCAGCGCGCCCGGCTGGGCCCGCTTGGCGGTGCTGTCATAGGTGGCATCCCCCGCGCCCCAGCCCAGGTCGATCGCGCTGCCGCTGGCCTCGCCGAGCCGCCAGTAGCCGAACGGGTCGGAGTCCAGCACGCTGCTGCGATACAGCGACCCGCTCCCGTACTCATACGCGGTGCAGTTCGGCGCCGCCACCGGCGCGCACACCTGCGTCAACCGCCCCTGGTCATAGCCGTAGGTCCAGGTCAGCGCCTTGCCATCGACCGGGTCGCTGGACACCGTCGCGACCTGGTTGCCCTGCCAGGTGAACGTCACCGACCGACCCCCGGCCCCGGTCACCTTCGACAGCTTCCCGTTCGTGTCGTAGGTCAGCTCACTGCTGCGTCCCCGCTGGTCGGTCATCTTCGTCAGCCGACCGGCGGTATTGAGCAGGTAGGTGGCGTTGGTCTTGTCCCTCAGCCGCCAACCGCCGCTCTCCTCGGCCAGCGTCGCGTACATGCCGGGCGGCGGCTGGAACGTCCCGTCCCCGTTCGACGCGAAGCGCACCTGCCGCCCCTCCGGATAGGTGACCAGCGCCGAGGTGGAGGTGCCACGCACCTCCTTGACGACCTTCATGTCCCAGCGGGTGGACCAGCCCGCCCCGAACATGCCATCGGTGCGCGGGTCCATGCTGTTGTAGGTGCGCACCACCGACAGCGGCGGCCCTGCGGTCGCCACCTGCAAATCCGTCGCGGTGGTGGTGTAGTTACCGCTCTGCTGGTTGAACTCCTGTCCGGCCACCCCTGCGGAGGCCAGAGACGAGGTGACCGTCGGCTGCCGCACTCCGGTGAGGAACGTCAGCTTGGGCGAGGTGGTGGTGGAGGAGTCGTAGGAGTCCTTGACCGTGACCGTCCACCAGTACTGCTTGCCCCAAGCCAGCTTCCCGGCCGCCGGAACACTCCAGCTGTTGGCGTTACCCGCCACATACGTGCCGGAGCCGGTGCAGCCGGTCGTCATGGCCTCGTTGTCGCACAGCTTGAACAAATACGACAGCTTCGAGGTGCTGGAGTTGTTGCTCAGCCCCCACGCCCGCAAGGCGGGCGTAAGCGAATCAACCAGGTGCCCCTGCGCCGGATACCAATTCGTCAGGGTCGGCACCGCCATGACCGCCCGATCGGCCGCCTCGGCCCGCAACGTCCCCGCCGGCAGCCCGGAATCCTCAGATGAGGACGCCGCCGCATCCACCGTGCGGTCTTCCAGCGGCACCGCTCCCTTGGGCCGCTGGACCTCCGAGCGCCACCCGTTCGACGGCTTTGCCGCGGCCGGAACCTCGGTCGCGGGCACCAACGGCGGCAGCGTCGTGGCCGACCCCATCATCTGCTGCGGCACTGCGGGTAAGGCACCAAGGTCAGCCACCGCGCCCACCGTGGGGACAGCCGCGGCCGGTGACGCCTGCAGCAAAAGCAGACCCGGCGCTAACCCGGCAAGCGTAAGGATCATCCCAGCCGAACGACGCCATGACGAAACCCGGCGCATGCGCTATCACACTCCGAACCACAACGAAGGACACCAACAAAGGCACCAACCGTCGCTCTCCGCCACGGCCCTCCGGGTCGCGCGGCTCGGAGCTGATCACATTCCGACGATCAACGTAAGAAAATACGACGTTCCCGGCAAGACACGCGATCATCACAAAACGGATAACAGCCCTAACTGGTATGTGACACTCCGTAAGGTGACGTCTTTGTACTATCCGGGAGTTCTGCCCAGCGGCGCCCTTCGCCCCACGCGCCCAGACCCAGGACCTGCTGGCCGCCAATCCGACCCGCCGCCTGCAGCGCCGCACACCCGCCCGCCGCCTGCAGCGCCGCACACCCGCCCGCCGCCGCGACCGCGCCATCCCTGCCGCCCGATGGAGACGCTGTTCACCAACCTCGCCCACGCCCATCGGGAACGAGTGTTCTGGAGGCTCCTGTACGAAGCCGCTACCAGAGCAGGGGAGATCATTCCTCAACGTTGAGGACCTCGATCCCGAGTTCCGCCACGCCCGCGCCGCCTCTAAAGGCGACGCCTTCGGATACGTGCGCTGAGCTGCCGCCACCGACCGGCTACTGCCGCGTCTCCTGGCCAGCCGCATCAGCGGGCCATGTTGCTGGCCGGCCAGCGCGCGCCACCTCTAGACCTCGTGCACCCGCGACCGCTGACGTCTTCCTCCTGGAGTCCGCGGCCCCACACGCAGCGTCAGTGACATCGCTGCGCACTTGGAGCTGCCCCAGCCCACCACCTCCCATCATCTCAAAATCACGCGCGATGCGGATCTGCTGACGGTACGGCGCAACGGCGCCTGTACGACCTCAACGCCAAGGCCTACCGGGACCTCCTGACCCCGATGCGCGACCTCATCATGTTGATCATCTCTTGTGCTTCCGGCCCGGAGGAACAGCCGAGCAGCCAGTAGCGACATGCGCTGATCATCATGTTGAAAGGCTGGGTACGGGCATGGTCGCCGTGCGGGCGACCCACGGCCGCACACCCGGCGACGGCTGGACGCTACACCAACTGCGCCACTCGGCGCTGACCCTACCTGGCCGCCGCTGGCCGCACCGCGCCCGAGTCGCAGGCCAAGTCCCGTCACCAGCACCCGGCCGGCCTCGGCCGCAACGTCCCCCTTGAGCAAGGAGCCCTTTGCCCGCATCACCGCCGACCATGACCCCGCAGAACGATGACGGCGACGCAGCGGCCGACCAGGCCCCAGCGCCGACATCGACTCCAACCGGCAGCGTTGCATCATGCCTTCAACGCCGGTCAATATGCCTTACGTGCCCGACAAGATCATCTCACTTTGACCTGCGAGAACGGGCCAAGAACCCAAGATGACGATTGCGTTTACCGTGCATCCAGGCACCGTCCTCGCCTCCGACAGCCCGGACGAAGAGGAGCGCTTTGGGTGCGGGTACTCGACGCCGAGATCGTCCGCAGGGTGGCCAGCGCCCTGCGCTATCTGGCCAGGCACACCCGTGATCGGGCCGCGGTCAACGGGTCGGCGCTGCTGCGGGTCATGCTCGTCAGCGACACCCACCTCCACCCGGATGTGCTGCCATACGCGGTACGCGACAGCACGCCCTACTCCTTTCCCGACTTCGAGCGATATCGCCTCGCGCTGGACACTCCCGCACGAAGCCCCGGATACAACCGGCGGGTGGGCACCCGGTTCAGCCGGCTCGCCTACGGCGAATCCCACGCCCATCTCAATGACCTGGCCGACGACGGCCCATCATTGGCGCGCGCCACCGCCCGTCTCGTCGACGATCTGTTTCAGACCTTCGGCTTGCCACAGAACCTGCAGATCCAGCGAGACGGCACCTTGAACAAGCACGCCTGGGCCGGACACTGGACAGAGATCGACAGGTAGGCCCGCGCGGCCAGCATCCCAGCGGCAGACGATTAGCGGCAATACGGCAGCAGAACCGCCCGATCCGACGGACCCTCCTGGCCACAGACACAACCACGGCCAGGGGGCGGACGGGCGGATTCGCCTCAACCGGGGAACGGCTCGTCGGGGGAGCGAACAGCGCGCCCAGCCGGGCCACCAAGCCGGTGACGATACTTAGCGATCTTCTGATCACCAAAGCGCCAGATCCACAGCAAGTCCTACTCAGAATAATTCGCACATTCATTCAAATACTTCATAGGCCCCACTACTACATATCGACATGATCTGTCACAATTACTTACAAGATCAAGTCAAGGAATAGACGAAAGGTATCTGCGATACGCCTAGGGCTGCACCCACCGTCCACGGTCCTGCCAGCGTCACTGCTACCGCTCTCCGAACGGGGGATCGCATGGCATGGGTGAATGTGCTCGGCCCCTGCATGGAGCAGGTCGACTACCGATTACAGGAGGGCGCCGGCTGCGGCGTGCCGCAGGCTGGCGAGCACGGCCACGAACGCCATGAGGAGCCTGACGGGCAGCTGAGCTACCGTCTGAGTGGCGGGCGCGCCCTGGTATGGATTGGTGAGGGTCTGCGCGAGGTGGGCATCATTCCGGGCACCTCGCTGACGCCCGACCAGCACGGCAAAGCGCGAGCGCTGATGAGCGGAGAGGACCCGAATACCGGCAGGCTGCTGTTGAAGGCCAAGCACGCCGTCGATCCACGCGGCAAGCTGCCCGCAGCCCCGTTCGGGGAAGCGCTGGAGGAGGCCGCCGCTGGTCGCGGCACCACTGTTGACGGGTTGCTGGCCGCCCGCCCGGCGATGGTCAAGCGCGCGGCCCAGATGGCGCGTGGCATCGCTCGGGAGGGCGAAGCGCACCTGGTTCGCATCGGCGATCTGGAACAGCTGGCCCGCGCCGCCGCTGTCGACTTGGCCGAGGTGTATGAACCGGAGGTGTTGGCGTACGCGCGCAAGTGGCGCGACTCCCGGGTCCGCATCGGCAATCGCGGTTATGACCTGACCTTGGACGTGAGCAAATCCACATCGGTGCTGGTCGGGCTGGCCGACGCGGGCTTCGCGGCCGAGTTGGAGAGCGTGGTCGTTGATGCGGTGTTCGAGACGGTTGCTGCGGTGGAGCAGTGGGTGGGCTACGGGCAGCGGGGCCACCAAGGGGACGGTCAGGTGGCTGGTCAGATGGCCACAACGGGAATGCTCGGCTGGGTGATGTGGCACGGCACCGCTCGTCCGGTGGGGGCGGCGGCGCCGGATCCTCACCTGCATGCGCATGTAATGATCGTGAACGCGGCGCGGGGGCTGGATGGGAAATGGTCGGCAGTCGCGGCCGGAGGACGGGACCTGCACCGGCACGCGCACGCCGCCGACGCCTTCCTCAAGGCGCGGGTGCGTCGGGAGACGATCGAGCGCCACGGCATCGCCTGGACGCGGGCCCCGGAGACGGGTGCGTGGGAGATCGCGGCCATCCCTGCCGCGGTGCGGACGTTGTTCTCCAAGCGCGACGGCCAGGTCAAGCAGGTGCTGGCCAAATTCGGCTTCGCCGTTGGCGAGGCCTCCCGCCGGGCGAAGAAGGTGGCCTCTGCCGAGAGCCGTCAGCGCAGAACCGATCCCGGCCAGGACGAGTTGCGGGCCGACTGGCACCGCCAGCTCGTCGCGGTTGGCGTGGACCCGGTCGCGCTGGTCGAGGCGTGCCGCAGCGGCGCACGGCTGCCCGCCCGGCCTTCCCCGGCGGAGATCGCGGCATGGATCTGGCGGCCCGAGGGCGGGCTGACCGCGCATCGCAAGGAGGTCACCCGAGCCGATGTGCTGGCCGCCGTCCTCGATGCTCTGCCCGATGGCGTGGCGGACCTGGCCGAGGCCGAGACGCTCACCGACGAGGTGCTGGCGCTGACCCCAGCAGTACGTCTGCCCGACGCCGGGGCCCGGCACATGGCCAACTCCGCCCGCTACACCAGCACCGACATCTTGCACGCCGAACAGGCGCTGCTGGCCACTGTGCGCCGCCGCTACAACGGCGGCGTGGCCGTACTGGATGCCGACGCCGTCCACCTGGCTCTGGACGCCTTCCAAGTCAGCCACCACCTGACCTTTAGCGGCGAGCAGCGAGCCGTGCTGGAACGCATCCTGGGCGGCGGACACGGAGTAGAGGCGGTCATCGGCGTTCCCGGCGCGGGCAAGACCACGTTGATGGCCGCCGCCCGCACCGCCTACGAGGCCCGCGGCCTGGTCGTCGCGGGCGCGGCCACAGCGGCGGTGGCTGCCGCCACGTTGCGCGCCGAATCCGGCATCAGCACCGACACCGTCGCCACCTGGCTGTTACGCATCCACAACGGTCCGGGACTGGCCGGGGCGGACATGCTGGTGGTCGACGAGGCCGCCATGGTCGATGACCGTCAACTTGCCGCACTGCTGACCGACGCCGAACGGCACGGCACCAAGGTGGTCCTCCTCGGGGACCCCAAGCAGTTGCGTGCGATCGGGGTGGGCGGCGGATTCGCCGCCATCCACCGCCAGGTCGATGGGCTGGTGCTACGGCACAACCGCCGCCAGTGTGACCCCCTCGAACGTCGCGCACTGGAGCTGTTCCGGGCCGGTCACCGCCGTCAGGCCTTGGACACCTGGGCGGCGGGCGGCCGCGTACATGCCGAGGCCGGAGCCGATGACACGATGGCGCGCTTGATCGCCGACTGGGCGACCGTCCGGCAACCGTACCGGGCCGCCGCAGGCCCAGGAGCGCATGACGAGCTGGCCGACTTGCTGGTGCTGGCCGGAACGAACGAGGCTGCCAACCGGCTGAACCTCGCCGCCCGAGCGATCCGCCGCGAGCTGGGCGAGCTATCCGGTCCCGAGCGTGTCTACCACCTGGCCGGCGGCGCCAGCATCGCTCTGGCCGTCGGGGACCACGTACGAGTACGGAAGAACGACTACCGCGCCCGCCGTGGCGAAGGCCCCGTGGACGTGCTCAACGGCTACCGGGGTCAGATCACCGCCATCGACAGCAGGCGCGGCGTACAGGTCGAATGGTGCCGGACCGGGCCGGACGGACCTGCTCTGGTTCGCGAATGGGTCAGTCCTGCCTACATCGCAGCTGGCGGTTTGTCGCACGGCACCGTTATGACCGTAGCCTCCGCCCAGGGCCTCACCAGCCGGAATACCCTGATCTACGGCCTGGGCTTGGACCCGCACACCTTATATACGGCCATGAGCCGCGACCGGCACAGTGCCCACCTGTACCTCCCGCGCGAGCTCCTGGAAAGCGACGCGGACCGGCTTCGCCATGGGCCCGTCCACAGCCCGGACGACGAACTGCGACGTACTCTCGCCGCCTACGCCACGACCCTCTACGGCGACCGCGCCGACCGCCTCCTGACTCCCGAACCCGAACCCATCGCCCAGCAGCAACGCCCCATCCCGTCCGCCGAGGAGACTCCCGATGCCGAGCTGGAGCGTGCACGTGCCGAGTTGCAGGCCGCCGACCGCGAGGCTCACCTCGCCGTGCAACGCGCTCGTCTCCGGCAATCCCTCACCAGCTCCCCGTACGGAGTCGGCCTGGCGAGCGATGCCGAGCTGCGCCAGCGCATGAGTCAGCTTGGCAAACGCCTCACCACGACCACGGTCAACGTCGAGGCCGCCGAACAGACCATGGAACGCCTGGCCGCTGAAGGCGGTGGGCGCCACGAACGCCGCTTGCTGGCTGAGCGCGCCAACCTTGAAGATCAGACCTGTCGGATCGAGACGGCCGAGGCCGCCTCCCACCGGCTCCAGGAAGCTCGCCAGACCGTCACCGAGGGTCGCCGGCGTCTGGCCGAGCTACGCCGGCAAGAACGCACCGTCGAGCACGGGCTGACCAGCCTGCGCCCTTGGCAGCGTGCCCGCCGCCGCGACCTGACAGCCACCTTGACCGACCTTCACGAGGGTCAGGAGCGCCTCAACCAACAGCTAGCACCGATCCATGCGCAGGCCTCGGCCCTGGACGAGGCTGCGCGCCAGAGCGCAGCGCAGGCCCCGCACTCGGACACCTGGCCACAGGTGCGTCGACGCCACGCCGAGTTGCTGCGTACCTTCGACGTCAGCCTCCGTGCGGCACGAGAACGCGATGTCGCACGTGCCCGGGTACATGTTCATGAGCAACGCCGAGCTCAAGCTGCCGCCCAGCACGAGCTCATTGCCATCCAACGCGAGATCGTGGGCATTGACTTGGCCCCTGACCAGCGCGACCTCGAACAACTCGGCACATCACGGCACGCCGACGCCCGGCAAGAGACAGGTCCGCACGACCACGGTGGCGGCATCGAGCAGCGTGGCCCTTCACAGGCATACCAACCACCACGCCGTCCCAATGGCAACGAACCCCGTCGTGGACAAGGACTAAGCCGATAACCAGCAAGATCGGACGGACACTCTCACCCAGCGGACCGTTGCACTCTGGCGGAGAGTCCAGGAGGTCATACGGTGATGCCCCTGATCGTAGTGAGATTTCGACGCCACCTCGTCCCTCCTCGCAGGCCGAGTATGGCCGTCGTTCGCCGCGCCTCCAGGTAGCCGTCCCTCGCTGCGCTCGGTCCGCTCCACCTGGACCTGCGGCTTCACGGCGGCCGCTCGGCAACTGACGAGGAAGGACCACGGGAAGGGCTCTGAGGGAGTGCGTGGCATTGCCCAAGTGTGACCTCAGAAGCGTGTTGGCGCCGTAGCAAACTTGGAGTGCTCAGCGGCCTTCGAGGTCTGTCACGCGGGCCTCCAGGCTCTCCAACCGCACGGACAGCTGTCGCATCTCATTCATGATCTGGTGCAGCTCGAAGGACGGCTCGGGCCGGTCAGGAGTCTTGACCACGTATGTGCCGCGTGTCGATTGGGTGCTGATCAGCCCATCACGTGCGAGTTCGTCCAAGGCGCGACGGATCGTCTCGACGGCAACGCCGTAGCGCTGAGCCAACTGCCGTCGAGCCGGGAGTCGCTCGCCCTCTTGGAGGCGGCCTGCAGTCACCTCTTGGCGAAGGTCGTCCGCAATCTGAAGGTAGGCAGGCCGAGGATTGCTGAAGTCAGGCACCGACACGATGTCCAGGCTAGGCCCTCGGTCTGAACTAGGAAAGAGGTGTTGAGTTAGACCTAGACTGAACTAGTACAATCATGCTTACCTAGTCTGTGAATGCTTCTCGCGAGGAGGTGCTGGGCGTGGCGCTTGCTGAGAGTCATGGGTGGCCGCTCTGATCTGACGGCATGGGGTTCGGGTGAGACCGGCCCGGTATGAATCTTGGATCGGATGGGTTGACGTGCTGAAAGGCTGAGCTGGGGTGAGTTCGCCGGAGGTGGGCGGCCGGGAAGCGAAACGTCAAAGCAGGGGTCCCCCAAAACCTGACAAGCTGTTTAACTTTCCGTCAATAGTGATTGTTGCTTATAGTTGGTGCACCTGTTATGGGCGTGACCCCATATAGGGAAGGGGGCGAGACGCTAGGACCCACCGATCGCCGGTAGATGGTCCGGCACGATCTCGGACAGATCAACACTCGGGTCGAAGACCGTGATCTAGTCCGCTACAGGGGAGAGCCCGACGCCGCAATGCTTCCCGGCGCTGGGCGCCGGGCCTCCCGCCATACCCGCTCCAGAGGAGCCGGTCGTGTTCAGCGTGCCTTCAGCGTGAGCATGGACATCCCCAAGGCGCCTCTGCTGCTCGTATGTCGGCTGCTGACTCTGGTCACCACTTTGACGGCCAGAGCGCATATTGACAAGTTTTGGGCACTGGAGTCAAGGACGGTGATTGAGATTATTCGACTGTCGTCGGACGGTCCTCACGGTGACGACTACACCGGCGAGGTGGCTGGCGTCCTATCCGGGGCGGTTCGCGTCCTCAACCACGCGACGCGATCACGCGTTGGCATCACGTATCCATCCACTGTCTATGACGTGCTCGGCAGTGTCGCTCTCGCCGCAGCGGGGCTCGACCAACTGCTGAAGCAACTCGGTGAGGCGCTGCGGCGCATGCAGGCATCAGGTCGGCTGGGTGACGACCTCGGCAACCCCGCTGAGCGTCTTGACAGGGTCTTGTCAGAACTGGCCACGTCCCGAGAGATGGCACGGGACCTCGCCGCCCAAATCGATCGAGTGTTCAACACCACCGCCAGCCTGCATCTGTCAGATGGAGGTGAAGATCACGATTGCGACGGCGGCCTGCTGCCCGGTCCGAGACCGAAGAGGCGCGTCACTTCATCGGCGGCTGGCGACATCGGAGACGCCCATGAGCGTCCGAGTCTCGCTCGCCATCAGAACTTTGCCCAGGTAACCACGAGAGACGAGAGATGAGCTTCGAAGCACTCAACTGGGCGCTGAACCTCGCGCCCGTTCCAATGAACTCCAACGGTACGCCCAGCGCTTCGTGCGCCGCGGTTCTGGTCGGCCTTGCCACTCATGCCGGCCCGGACGGGACTGGGGCCTTCCCCAGCACCAGGAAGCTCGTGCGCTACAGCCGCTTGTGTGAGCGCACCGTCCGCACGGCACTCGACCGCTTGGAGGCCCACGCCATCATCCGGCCCTGCGATCCGGCCATCGTGGCCGCACACATCAAGCGCGGTGACCGGCGTCCGCAAGGCTGGGACCTGGCGATGGAGCGCGTACGTACCGATCTGAAGCCTCAGGAACTCAAAGCCCTGGAGGCCATGTTTCCCGGTGTCACCGCTCGCGTGAACGCGGCGAAGGCCGCCGACGAAGCACCTGTGGATAACTTTCGCACACAGCCTGTGGATAACCGTGCAGGCGGGGTGCAGCGTACGCACCCCGTTGTCTCCACGGGGTGCAATCAACATAGCGACGAGGTGCAACCAGCGCAGTCGCGGGGTGTAGCGGTTGCACCCGAACCCTTCACTGAACCAAAAAATGAATCACCTCCGGCCGCCCAGGCAGGCTTCAGTGCCAGCGCGAGTGTGGACAGCCGGTGGACGGGCGGCGGGGATCTCGGGAGTCATGAGCAAGCCCCTAACACCTCGATTCACCTGTTCGTAGCCAAGCTCGGTCCCGATTGGCCGCTGTCTCACAGCCAGATTCGCCGCCTCATCCCCGCCGTCGCTGAGGCGCTCGCCGTTGGGTGGGATCCCGACGTTCTCGCCGAGTACGTGGGAGCCAACACCGCTGGAATACGCAACCCGTACGCCGTGCTGGTGTCTCGCCTGGCCGACCTTCCTGATCCACCGCGTAAATCCCGGCGGACCTACGTGGATGGGCGCACCGTGGCCGAAGCCCAGACCGCAGTGTGCATCCACGGTGACTCCCGTCCCGGCGCGTGTGCTCTGTGCCGCCGTGGCATCCCTGCGGACGGAATCGGTCTTCGATCTCCCGCCCTGCCGAGCCATCACCCGCCACCTGCGCATCTACGCAGAAGCACGACTTCTAGCGACCCCGACGCCAGTACCGCCAAGCACGTCGCCGGGGCCGCACCCCTACCGCCAGAAACGAACGCATAGGAGTGCCCTACATCATGTCCGCATCCACCATTCGTAACCAACCGACTCCGCACGTTGTCTTACCAAGTGGACCGCCCCGCCTGACGCCAGGCGCTGCGACAGAACTGCTCGCCATCCTGCTAGAGGCCCACCAAAATCTGCAGACCAGCCGCCCGGACGCGGCCTGAGGAATCCATGGACGCCATCCCCTTCGCCTTCTACGGCCGGGTTTCCACCGAGGACAACCAAGATCCCCAGTCCTCGCGGGCCTGGCAGATCACCCGCTCCCGCGCGCTCATCGAGCCGCGCGGGGGCGTGATCGTCACCGAGTTCTTCGACATCGACAAGTCCCGCTCGATCCCCTGGCAGCGCCGCCCGTACGCCGCGGCGCTGCTCGCCGAGCTGCGCAACCCCGACCGAGGCTTCGACGCGGTGGTGATCGGTGAGCCGCACCGGGCCTTCTACGGCAACCAGTACGGCCTGACCTTCCCCGTCTTCGAGCACTTCGGGGTCCCGCTCTGGGTGCCCGAGGTGGGCGGCCCCATCGACCCGAACAACGAGGCCCATGACCTGGTCATGAGCGTGTTCGGCGGTATGAGCAAGGGCGAGCGCAACCGCATCAAGATCCGCGTGCGCAGCGCCATGTCAGCCCAAGCTCAGATGGAAGGCCGCTTCCTGGGAGGTCGGCCGCCTTATGGCTACCGGCTGGCCGACGCGGGTCCACACCCCAACCCGGCCAAGGCGGCCGACGGCAAGCGTGCTCACCGGCTGGAACTCGATCCCGTCGCCGCGCCTGTAGCGGAAGAGATCTTCGCGGCCTTTCTCGATGGCTACGGCCTGTTCGCCATCGCCGAGAGACTGACCCGCAACGGGATTCCCAGCCCATCAGCTCACGATCCCGGCCGGAACAGTCACCGCTCCGGCATCGCCTGGTCCAAGAGCGCGGTGCGCGCCATCTTGACCAACCCCCGTTACACCGGCCACCAGGTGTGGAACCGCCAGCGCAAGGACGAGGTCCTCATCGATGTGGACGACGTCGGGCTGGGCCACACCACGAAGCTCAGGTGGAACTCCAAACAGGACTGGATCTGGTCGGAGACAGTCGTTCACCCGCCGATCGTGTCCACGGAGGACTTCGACGCCGTCCAAGAGACGCTGACGGGGCGAGGCGATCGCCACACTGACAAGACCCGCAAGCGCACCCCCAAGCCATACCAGCTCCGGGGGCTGCTGTACTGCGGCGTCTGCGACCGCAGGATGCAGGGCCAATGGGTCAACGACGCGGCCTACTACCGCTGCCGCTTCCCCGAGGAGTACGCCCTGGCCAACCACCTCATGCATCCCCGCAACGTCTATCTACGAGAAGACCGTGTTGTCCCGCGGCTGGACCGCTGGCTCGGCCGGCTGTTCGCGCCCCACAACGTCGACCAGACCCTCGACGTCCTGACGGCCGCACAGGACCTGACACCGCCCGAGGCACAAGCACTCGCCATGGCACGCCGTCAGATCGCCGAGTGTGACCGCAAGCTCGCCCAGCATCGAGCTGCCCTTGAGGCGGGCGCCGACCCGGCGCTCGTCGCCGGATGGACCCAGGAAGAGCTTGTCCGCAAGAGCGCGGCCGAGCAACGTCTCAGCCGCGCGCACGTACTGCCTCAGAGGCGGCTGGGGCGTGATGAGCTGGCGGAGATCACGCACAGGCTTGGAGACATGGTGCGAGTTCTCTCGAATGCTGACCCGATCCGGAAGGCCAAGATCTACGCGAACATCGGGCTGCGGCTGATCTACCATCCGTCAAAACAGAAAGTCCTGGTCACGTCTGCACGTGACCAGGACCCCATAGGCGACCGGTTTGTGTCCGAGGGGGGACTTGAACCCCCATGCCCATCACTGGGCACTAGCACCTCAAGCTAGCGCGTCTGCCTATTCCGCCACCCGGACTTGGTGCCTGCACGCGGGACCGTCATCTCGCGTCGGCTCAGTAAGGTTAGCAAACTCTGAGGGGTGCGTCATACCAAGAATCAGCTCGCCCCTCCGAGGTGTCTCCGCGGGCCCGGATATGGGGCGGGCGGGAGCTCCCGATGGGGCCTTGCTGACGTACACCAGAGGGTGTTGAGGCAGTTGGTGGCGGTTTGGCCCGTGGGGAGTTGGCGAATTTCTGGGTCTCCGTTGAAAAGCTCTTGCGGCAACGTTGAGTGCTGCTACGGTTACGGACCGTTGAGGGGTGAGTCCATGGACCGGCCTCACGACAAATGAGGCCGGTTCTGGACTGCGGGAGGTCACGTGGCGCGCATGGTGGTGCAGCGGAGGGCTGTGGCCCTCGGTGTGCATCGCCTGCCCGTGACCGTCCCGGCGCATGACGTGACCACCGTTCGGATTGACCGGATGGCGCGGTTCGCGGCCGGTGCCCGGCGGCTCGTCGTGCGGGCAGTCACCGTCGGCGCCCTGGTAGCCGCCGGATGGCTGTTCGCCGTCATCTTCGGCATGCTCACCGCCGCCCCGGCGGCGGCCGAAGTGGCGACTCCTGCGGCGGACGCGCAAGCGAAGACCACGGCCGCGCAGACCGTGGACGGAGCCGCGTCCGCTCAGGTGCCTCACTCCCTCACCAGCCCCGATGACAACGCCGAGGCCATGGCCGGGCGTACGGTCGACGGGCTCAACAGCCAGCAGGATCCTGGCCTGCCATCGCCATCCACCGCCGGAAAGATCCTGGACACCAATGGCTTGGTGCCCAACGGCGGTGGCAGCGGCTCGTTCGGGGCCGCTGCGGGGGACGTCGCGAGGTCTGTGTTCGACCCGCGGCTGCCGGTGCTGCGCGCCCTCCTGGCGCGGGTGCCTGCCCCCGTCGTCCGCACAGCGGCGGACGACCCCTCCTTCTCGCCTGACTGACCCGCCTTGCAGCTGCCGGTCCTTTCGTTGACCGGCGCCTTTCCGAAGTAACGCGGTTGAGCGCGGTCTGAGACGCCTCTCCGCCGGCGGGTGCACAAACACGTCAGTTCAGCTGTTCGCGAACCCGAGGTCTCCGCTGTGCGCGAAACCTCGCACGGCCTCGGGCTGCCCGCGAACCGTTCCGTAATCCCCCAAGAAGTTATCGCCCAAGAAGTTATCCCCCCAAGAAGAACCACTAGGAGCATTCATCATGCGTACGTGGGCAAAGGCATCTACTCCCGCGGCTCTGCTCGCCGTTGCCGTCATGTCGTTCGGCGGCGGCACCGCCCTGGCCGACACCTCGGGCGACGCGTCCGTCGGCGGCGGCAACCAGGTCGACCTGCCGATCTCCCTGCCCATCGACATCAGCGGCAACTCCGTCGGCGCGGTCGGCAGCTCCTCTGCCTCCTCGCAGGGCGGCGCCGAGGTCGTCAACAAGGGCGGCATCCCGGGCAACCGCACCTCGGGCAACGCGAGCGTGCTCGGCGGCAACCAGGTGAACGCGCCCATCAGCGCCCCGGTCAACGCCTGTGGCAACGCCGTCTCGCTGGTCGGCAGGTCCGACGCGGGCTGCAAGGGCGGCGCCACCGTTCGCAACCAGGGCAAGGGCGGCGCGGGCGGTAACCGTACCTCCGGCGACGCCAGCGTGCTCGGCGGCAACCAGATCACCGCGCCGATCTCCGCGCCGATCAACGTCTGCGGCAACGCGGTCGCGATCTTCGGCAGCGCGACGGCGGGCTGCAAGGGCGGCTCCAGCGTCCACAACACCGGAGTGGGCGCGGGCGGCAACCGCACCTCGGGCAACGCCAGCGTGCTGGGCGGCAACCAGGTCGTCGCGCCGATCTCCGCACCGGTGAACATCTGCGGCAACGCCGTCGCCGTCGTCGGCCGGGCGTTCGCGGGCTGCAAGGGCGGCTCGACCGTCACCAACGGCGGCGGCCACCGGAACGGCTACCACGGCCCCCGCGGCCCCGTGGGCTCCTCGGGCAACGACACCGACGGGCGCTTCGGGGTCGGCAGCGGCAACCAGGTGATCGCCCCGATCAGCGTGCCCGTCAACGTCTGCGGCAACGCCGTGGGCAACGCCGCCGCCAGGTGCGAGGGCGGCTCCAAGGTCGAGAACACCCGCCGCGGGTCCGGGGCGGGCGGCAACGTCACCTCCGGCCAGGCGGGCGTCCTCAGCGGCAACCAGGTGGTGGCGCCGATCAGCGCGCCCGTCAACGTCTGCGGGAACGCGGTGGCCCTGGTCGGGCACGCGTTCGCCGGCTGCAAGGGCGGCGCCCGCGTGAAGAACGGCGGCACCGGCGCCGGTGGCAACCACACCTCCGGCCGGGCCGGCGTGCTGAGCGGCAACCAGGTCATCGCGCCGATCACCGCCCCGATCAACATCTGCGGCAACGCGGCCGCCGTGCTCGGCGCCTCCAGGGCCCACTGCAAGGGCGGGGCCAAGGTCGACCGCACCGGTGGCGGCGGCAACTACACCTCCGGCCGCGCCGGGGTGCTCGCGGGCAACCAGATCATCGCGCCGATCGCCGCTCCCATCAACGTCTGCGGCAACGCGGCGGCCGTCCTCGGCGACGCCGCGGCCGGGTGCCTCGGCGGCGCGAACGTCGGCAGGCCCGAGTACGGGCACGGATTCGTCCGCGGCGGCGTCGAGCGGACGGCCGGCAAGGGCTCCAAGGGCGGGCTGCTGCCCATGCTGCCCGCCGTCCCGGTCCTGGGCGGCGTGCAGGACCTCGCCGGGGTCACCCAGAAGGGCAACGACCTGGCCGGGGTTCCCCAGCAGCTGGGCGTGACCGGCAAGCTGCAGGAGGTCACGGGTACGGGCCTGACCTCGGTGCCGCTGGTCGAGGACGCCGCCCAGACGTTCGGCCTGCCGAGCCTGCCCGAGCTGCCCGGCCTGCCCGGCCAGGCGCAGACCCCGGCCCAGCCGAAGAAGAGGCACGCGGCCGGCCAGGTCGACGGCGCCGGGCGCCCCGTCTCCTCGAGCGGCGCCGTGTCCGTGCTCGACCCGGCGACCGGCCTCGTGGCCGGCACCCCGGTCGGCGGCGCCGTCACCTCGGCCACCCGCGGCCTGCCGGTCAGCGGCCTGATGAGCGCCGAGCAGCCCGCCGGCCTCGGCGGGATGAACTCCAGCTCCCTGCTCGCCCTCATGATCGGCGCGATGTTCGCCGCCTCGGCGACGCTGGTCGGGACCGCCCGCCGGTTCCGGATCGGCCGGAAGTAAGGGAATCAGGCAGCACGTAACAAGGACGGCTACCGCTCACAGCCTGTGAGCGGCCGGCGTTAGACGCTTTGCCCGTTCCGGGGGCGCGGCCCGGGGCGGGCAAAGCCATGTCCGGGGTTCACAGCGTGCTGCGTACCCGCATGACCTTCCGACGCAGCCGTACGTGGCGGCTACCGTCGGGGTAGACGCGTACGCGGGCCAGCTCCCACTGCCCGTACTCTGCGTGTTCGGTCAGCAGCTGACGTGCTGCTTCACGAGTGAGATCGCGTGGAATGAAGATATCCATGTAGGAGTAGTCGAGCACAACGATTAGTCTCCAGGGTGAGTCAGGGCGCCATGCCGCTCGATGGGCCTTATTCTGCGTGCTTGTGGATGGACCCGGAAGCTAGTGGGTAGCCCGGGGGAAGGAAATTTCCGCGAGTCGGGTTACCTTTCAGTCTGTGCCGACTCCCGGCAGGGGGATTTGCAAAGCGAACAGCGAGGTAGGAAGCAGCGTGCCAGCCAAGAACGGCAGCGCCGGCGGAACACGCCTGGTGATCGTCGAGTCGCCCGCGAAGGCGAAGACGATCGCCGGGTACCTCGGGCGCGGCTACATCGTCGAATCGAGCATCGGCCACATCCGTGACCTTCCGGAGAGGGCCGACGACATCCCCGAGAAGTACAAGGGAGCCCCATGGGCCCGCCTCGGGGTCAATGTCGAGCACGAGTTCGAGCCGCTGTACGTCGTCAACCCGGACAAGCGGTCGCAGGTCAACAAGCTGCGGCAGCTGCTGAAGGACGCCGACGAGCTCTATCTGGCCACTGACGAGGACCGCGAGGGCGAGGCCATTGCCTGGCACCTGCGCGAGGTCCTCAAGCCCAAGGTCCCGGTCCACCGCATGGTGTTCCACGAGATCACCCCGCAGGCCATCCAGGACGCCGTGGCCAACCCGCGCGACCTCAACCTGCGCCTGGTCGACGCCCAGGAGACCCGGCGCATCCTCGACCGCCTCTACGGCTACGAGGTCAGCCCGGTCCTGTGGAAGAAGGTCAAGCCCCGCCTGTCGGCCGGCCGCGTGCAGTCGGTGGCGACGAGGCTCGTGGTGGAGCGCGAGCGGGAGCGCATGGCGTTCACGCCCGCCCACTACTGGGACCTGCAGGCGCTCTTCGACACGAACAAGCCCGAGGAGCGGCCGCGTGACTTCACCGCGACCCTCACGGGGGTCGACGGCAAGCGAGTGGCGCAGGGCCGCGACTTCGCCAGCACCGGGCGGCTCAAGAACAACGTCGATGTGCTCCACCTGTCCGAGGAGGCCGCGGGCGAGCTGGCCGGGCGGCTGGCGGGCGCGTCGTTCGCGGTCAAGTCCGTGGAGCGCAAGCCGTACACGCGCAAGCCGTACGCGCCGTTCCGGACGACCACGCTGCAGCAGGAGGCCAGCCGGAAGCTGGGGTTCTCCGCGAAGTACACGATGCAGGTGGCGCAGCGGCTCTACGAGAACGGCTTCATCACCTACATGCGTACCGACAGCATCACGCTGTCGGAGACCGCCGTGGCGGCCGCCAGGTCCCAGGCGATCAAGCTGTACGGGGCCGCGTACGTGCCCGACAAGCCGCGCGTCTACAGCAGCAAGGTGAAGAGCGCGCAGGAGGCGCACGAGGCGATCCGGCCGTCGGGCGAGGAGTTCCGCACGCCGGGCGAGACCGGGCTGTCGGGCGACATGTTCCGGCTGTACGAGCTGATCTGGCAGCGCACGGTGTCCTCGCAGATGAAGGACGCCGTCGGCGAGTCGGTCACGGTCAAGGTGGCCGGCAGGTCGTCGTCGGGCGAGGACGTCGAGTTCAGCGCGTCCGGGCGGACGATCACGTTCTACGGGTTCCTCAAGGCGTACGTGGAGGGGGCCGACGACCCCTCGACCGACCGCGACGACTCCGAGAAGCGGCTGCCGAACCTGGCGGAGGGCGACGCGCTCAGCGTCACCAGGCTCGACGTGGCGGGCCACTCGACCAAGCCGCCCGCGCGTTACACCGAGGCGTCGCTGGTCAAGGAGCTGGAGGACCGCGAGATCGGGCGGCCTTCGACGTACGCCTCGATCATCGGGACCATCCTCGACCGCGGCTACGTGTTCAAGAAGGGCACGGCGCTGGTGCCGTCGTTCCTGGCGTTCGCCGTGGTCAACCTGCTGGAGCAGCATTTCGGCAACCTGGTCGACTACGACTTCACGGCCGAGATGGAGAAGGTCCTCGACGACATCGCCAACGACCGGGCCGAGCGTGTGCCGGAGCTGCAGCGCTTCTACTACGGCTCCGACGGCGACGAGGGCCTGAAGGAGATGGTCACCGACCTCGGCGACATCGACGCCAAGGAGATCAGCTCGTTCCCGGTCAAGGGCACGGACATCGTGCTGCGGGTCGGGCGTTACGGGCCTTACCTCGACAGGGACGGCGCGCGGGTCAACGTGCCCGAGGACATGACGCCCGACGAGCTGACGGCGGAGAAGGCCGAGGAGCTGTTCTCCAGGCCGACGGGCGACCGGGAGCTCGGGCGCGACCCGGTGTCCGGGAACATGATCGTGGCCAAGGACGGCCGGTACGGCCCGTACGTGACGGAGGTCCTGCCCGAGCCGCCCGAGGACGAGACGCCGAAGAGGCGGACGAAGAAGGCCGACGCGCCCAAGCCGCGCACGTCGTCGCTGTTCAAGACGATGTCGCTGGACACGATCACGTTCGAGGACGCGCTCAAGCTGCTGTCGATCCCCAGGCTCGTGGGCGAGCTGGAGGGCGAGGAGGTCGTGGCCTCCAACGGCAAGTTCGGCCCGTACCTGAAGAAGGGCACCGACTCGCGCTCGCTGGCCTCGGAAGAGGACCTGCTGACGGTCACGATCGAGCAGGCCAAGGAGCTCTTCGCGCAGCCGAAGCAGCGGGGCCGGCGGGCCGCGGCGGCGGCGCCGCTGCGCGAGCTCGGCGCCGACCCCCACTCCAAGAAGCCCATTGTGGTGAAGGAGGGGCGGTTCGGGCCTTATGTGACCGACGGCGAGACGAACGCGTCGCTGCGCAAGGGCGACACGGTCGAGGACATCACGACCGAGCGGGCGGCCGAGCTGCTGGCCGAGCGGCGCGAGCGGGCGCCGGCGGCCAAGAAGACCACCACGAGGAAGGCGCCGGCGAAGAAGGCTCCCGCGAAGAAGCCGGCGGCCAAGTCGTAAGGCGAGCCGCGAGGTTGGCGGGGCCGCCGGACGCGGCCCCGCAAGTAGCATCGATGCTGTGATCGTCTTGTTCTTCGCGGGCCTGATCCTGCTGGCACACCTTTATCTGTGGCAGCGGATGGTCCGTTCCACCACGGCCCCCGGGCGGCTGCGCAAGGCGTTGACGTGGGGTGTGGTGGGGCTGACGGTGCTCGTCGTGGCCACGTTCGCGGCCACGCGGATGGACTTCGGGCACTGGCTGGCCTGGCCGGGCTACGTCTGGCTGGCGCTGATGTTCTACCTGATCGTCTTCCTCGTGGTGCTGGAGGTGCCGCGGGCGGTGGCCGCGCTCGTCCTGCGCAGGGCCTCGCGGCAGGCTGTTACGCGCGACGCGGCGCCGGTGCCCGTGCCCGCCATGGCGGGCGCCCCGGCGCCCCCCGAGCCCGCTCCCGTGGTGGCCCCGATCAGCAGGAGGCTCTTCCTGGGGCGGACCACCGCCGCCATCGCGGGCGTGGGAGCGCTCGGCACGGTCGGGTACGGCATGACGAGCGCCCTCGGCGACCCCGTGATCGAACGCGTGAAGGTGGCCCTGCCGAAGCTGGACTCACGGCTCAGCGGCCTGCGGTTCGCCGTGGTGAGCGACATCCACCTGGGGCCGCTCACGGGCAGGGGGCACACCGAGCGGATCGTCCGCATGATCAACGGCCTGGAGGCCGACGTGGTGGCGATCGTGGGCGACCTGGTGGACGGGTCGGTGGCCCAGCTGGGGCCGCTGGCGCAGCCGCTGAAGAGCCTGGAGTCCCGTTACGGGGCATATTTCGTGACCGGCAACCACGAATACTTCGCTCCCAGCGGGCCCCTGGAGTGGATCGAGGAGCTCGACCAGCTCGGCGTACGCTCGCTGCGGAACGAGCGCGTGGAGATCAGGCACCAGGGCGCCGTGCTCGACCTCGCCGGGGTCAACGACCTCAACGGCGCCTCGGCGGGCGACGGGCCCGACTTCGACAAGGCGCTGGGCGGCCGGGACGCGGGCCGGTCCACGGTGCTGCTGGCGCACCAGCCGGTCCAGGTCGGCCAGGCCGCTCGCCACGGCGTCGACCTGCAGCTGTCCGGCCACACACACGGCGGGCAGATCGCGCCGTTCAACCTGGTGGTGGGCCTGCAGCAGCCCGTGGTCTCCGGCCTGGCCACGGTCGACGGGGTGCAGGTGTACGTCACCAGGGGCGCCGGGTTCTGGGGCCCGCCGGTGCGCGTCGGGGCGCCGCCCGAGATCACGCTGCTGGAGTTGCGCTGACTTTCCGCGATCTACTGGTCACCTGCGGTCATGATGGCGTAGAGTATCCAACCGGATACTGATCGGAGGTGGGGGATGGTCTCCTCGCCTATGGAGGCGGCGCACGTCGCCTTCTGGGCCAAGCGCGGCGGGCAGCTGTTCAAGCAGGCCCGCCATGCGGCGAGCATGAACCAGCGCGTCCTGGCCAGCGTGAGCGGCACGTCGAGGACCACGCTGTCGGCCTACGAGCACGGCAGGAAGTCACCGACATTGGAGACCGCGGGGCGCATTCTCGACGCGGCCGGCTTCCGGCTGGCGCTCGAGGCCAAGGTCGAGTTCGCGGCGCGCGCGGGCGACGGGCGGACGTTCCACGTGCCGAGCCGGTTGCGGCGGCTGCCGGTCGGGGCGGCGCTGGGCGTCGTGCGGCTGCGGGAGCGGGTCTACGACCTGGCCGACCGGCAGGCCCGCCGGGCCGCGTACACCGTGCTGCTGTGCGAGGGTGAGCCTCAGGAGCTGCTCGATCACGTGGACGGGGTGCTGCTCGTGGAGCTGTGGGGCGAGCTGGAGCTGCCCGAGGAGATCCGCGCGGAGTGGGGGCCATTGGTGGAAGAGGCCCGACTTGAGGCCGGAGTTATGAATTGATGATGCTTTTGGGGGCCTATTCGAGGTCTGCACCCTGCACGCTGGCCCGCGAACGTAATACCCTCAGCCCCGAGTCGGCCGGGAATATCCGGCTGGTCCGTTGTCCGCCCACTTCCTGGATACGCTGAAATCATGACTGCCCCTGGTCGAGGCCGCCCGGCCCACGTGCTGGCCAATGCGCCGTTTCGACGGCTTTGGATGGCCATGTCGGTGTGCAGCCTGGGCGACTGGCTCAACATCCTGGCGCTGACCGCCCTGGCCGGTAATCTCACGCAGAACGACTACCGTCTGCAGTCGCTGGCGGTCGGCGGGGTGTTCATCGCCAAGATGCTGCCCGCCGTGCTGCTCGGGCCGCTCGCGGGGGTGTTCGCCGACCGGTTCGACCGGCGGCTGATGATGGTCGTGGCCGACCTGCTCAGGTTCGCCGTGGTGCTGTCGATCCCGTTCGTCCGCAGCTACCAGTGGGTGATCGTCGCGACCGTCCTGGTCGAGTGCGTCAACCTGTTCTGGGTTCCCGCCAAGGACGCCACGGTGCCCAACCTGGTGCGCAAGGATCAGCTCGAGTCGGCCAACCGGCTCAACCTGCTGGTCACGTACGGCACCGCGCCGGTCGCGGCCATGCTGTTCGCGGCGTTGTCCGTGGTGGGCGGCGTGATCACGAGCTTGGTGCCGTCCATGTCCGGCCAGGACGGCACGTCGCTCGCGCTGGTCGTCAACGCCTGCGCCTATCTCGTCTCGGCCGTCCTGATCTTCACGCTGCGCGACATCCCCAAGCGTGACGGCGCCATCTCCACGCCCTCCGTGCTCAAGCAGATCGTCGAGGGCTGGCGGTTCGTGGGCGGCAACCGGCTGGTGCGCGGCCTGATCATCGGCATGCTGGGGGCCTTCGCCGCGGGCGGGGCCGTGGTCGGCGTCGCGAAGATCTACGTCCAGGCGCTCGGCGGCGGCGACGCGGCCTACGGCGTCGTGTTCGGCGCGGTCTTCGTCGGCATGGCGCTGGGCATGTTCTTCGGCCTCAGGCTGCTGCGCGAGCTGTCGCGGCGGCGGCTGTTCGGCCTGGCCATCACCGTGGCGGGGCTCGTGCTGGTGGCCACCGCGCTGGTGCACAACCTGGTGATCGTGGTCATGCTGACCGTGCTGCTGGGGGCGTGCGCGGGCATCGCGTGGATCATCGGCTACACGCTGATCGGGCTCGAGGTCGAGGACGGGCTGCGCGGCCGTACGTTCTCGTTCCTGCAGTCCACGGCGCGGGTGACCCTGCTGCTCGTGGTCGCCGTGGCCAACCCGCTGGCGGCGATCTTCGACGTCCACTGGCTGCGGTTCGGCACGATCGCCTACCGGTTCGACGGCTCCAACCTGGTGCTGGTCATCGGCGGGGTGCTCGCCATGGTCGTGGGCGTCCTCGCGCTGCGGCACATGGACGACAGGAAGGGCGTCTCGCTGGCCGGCGACCTCATCGCGGCGGTGCGCGGCGAGCGGTTCCCGGCCGAGGCGGCCGAGGCGGTGCCCGGGCTGTTCGTGGCGTTCGAGGGCGGCGAGGGGTCGGGCAAGACGACCCAGTCGCGGCTGATCGCCATCTGGCTGCGTGACCAGGGCTACGACGTGGTGCAGACGCGCGAGCCGGGCTCGACCAAGGTCGGCATGCGGCTGCGGGCGATCCTGCTCGACGCGGCCGAGCGCGGGCTGTCGGCGCGCTCCGAGGCCCTGCTCTACGCCGCCGACCGCGCCGAGCACGTGGAGAAGGTGATCCGTCCTGCGCTCTACCGGGGCTCGCTCGTGATCACCGACCGCTACGTGGACTCCTCGCTGGCCTACCAGGGGGCCGGGCGGGCGCTCGACCCCAAGGACGTCTCCAAGATCAACGCTTGGGCCACCGGCGGGCTGGTGCCGCACCTGACGGTGCTCATCGACACCCCGCCGCAGGTGGGGCTGACCCGGCTGGGCGGGGCCGCCGACCGGATCGAGTCGGAGCCGCTGGACTTCCACGAGCGGGTACGCAAGGAGTTCCGGGCACTGGCCGCGGCGGCGCCCGAGCGTTACCTGGTGGTGGACGGCACGCTGGAGCCCGAGGTGATCACCCGCCAGATCCAGGACCGGATCCGCGACATCCTGCCGGACCCGGTGCCGCAGGAGTCCGAGGACGCCACGGGCACGATGCCCGCCATCCGCGGCGACTGGACGATGCCCACCATCCGCGACTAGCCCTCTTCGTGTGGGTGGGGCTCCGGGTTCTTCCGGGGCGAGTGGCGTCTTCTTCCGGGCGGGGCGCGTCGGCGAGAGTCGCGTACGGGCGTGGGGACTGCCGTCGGCGGTTAGCCTTACGTCGTGGCAGTTTTCGATGACCTCGTCGGGCAGGACCAGGCGGTGGCCGTGCTGTCGCGGGCCGCGGCGGCGGCCGGGGAGGTCGTCAGGGGCGGGCGCGGCGCGGGCATGACGCACGCGTGGCTGTTCACCGGGCCGCCGGGCTCGGGCCGGGAGGACGCCGCCCGCGCTTTCGCCGCCGCGCTGCTCTGCACCGACGGCGGGTGCGGTCACTGCGACCAGTGCCACCAGGTGTTCATCGGCTCCCACCCCGACCTGGAGTCCGTACGCCCCCAGGGCCTGTCCTACAGCGTCAAGCAGACCCGCGAGCTCATCCTGCGGGCGGCCGGGGCGCCGACGCAGGGACGGTGGCGGGTCATCCTGTTCGAGGACGCCGACCGGGCCACGGAGTCCGCCGCCAACGCCCTGCTCAAGGCCATCGAGGAGCCCCCGCCACGTACGGTCTGGCTGCTGTGCGCGCCCGCCCCCGACGACCTCATGATCACCATCAGGTCGCGCTGCCGGGTGGTCAACCTGACCACCCCGCCCACAGAGGCCGTAGCCCATGTGCTGGCCACGCGCGACAGCGTGCCGCCGGACGTGGCCAGGTTCGCCGCCAAGGCCGCCCAGGGGCACATCGGCAGGGCGCGGGCGCTGGCGCTCGACGAGGGCGTCAGGCGGCGTCGTGAGGCCGTCCTGGGCATCCCGCGCTCGCTGACCGGGGTGGGGGAGTGCGTCTCGGCCGCCGAGCGGCTGGTCAAGACGGCGGAGGAAGAGGCCGCCGCGGCCACGGCCGCGCTCAACGAGAACGAGACCGCCGAGCTGCGCAAGCTCTACGGCGAGGGGTCCACGGGCAAGGGGCTCAACCGAGGGCTCGTACGCGGCGGGGCCGGGGCACTGAAGGAGCTGGAGGACCGGCAGAAGTCGCGGGCCACGCGGATCAAGCGCGACTCGCTGGACGCGGCGCTGCTGGAGCTGGTGTCGTTCTACCGGGACGTGCTGGCCATGCAGTTCGGGGCCCGGGTCGAGCTGGCCAACGACGATCTCCGCTTCGACCTCGACCAGCTGGCCAAGGTGGCCACGCCCGAGGAGACGCTGCGCCGGATCGATGCGATCATGCAGTGCAGGGAGCGGCTGGCGGCGAACGTCAACCCGCAGATGGCCGTCGAGGCGATGATGCTGTCGCTGCGTCCCTGACTCGCGGTCACGGAGCGTTGGGCGGGGATGAGGGGTGGCGGTGGCTGACGAGGCGCCCTCGGGCTTACGATCGTTGATCGCCGTGCTGCTGGCCGGGATGTCGGTCCTCGTGGGCACGCCGGCCGCGGCGGACCCGGTGACCGCCCCGGACGTCAGCGCGAGTGACGAATGGGAGATCGCCGTCTTCCTGTGCGCTCCGACCACGTACGGGTGCCACAAGCGCGGTGCCACGGCGAAGCAGAAGCAGGCGCTCAGGGCGTTCCTGGAGGCCAGGCCGGAGCTGAGCGGGGTCCGGTTCGTCGATCGGGCGAGCGCGTACGAGAGCTTCCGGCGGGACTTCGCCGGCGACAAGACGCTGTTGAAGGCCGTACGGGCGAAGGACCTGCCGGAGTCGTTCCGCCTGCGGGTGAAGAAGGGGGCTGACCGGGATCGGGTGTGGCTCGCGGCGAAGCGGCGACCGGGGGTGGGCACGGTCGTCGACCAGGCCGAGATCTATGGCGATCCGCAGGCTACGGCGTGGCCATCGGACATCTCCGTCTTCCTTTGCGTGAAGGACTCGCTCATGCCGGCCTGCGTGTCCGGCCGTGGCAGGGCGAACGGCAAGGTCGCGACTCTCAAGGAGAAGAAGGCCGTGGCCAAGGCGATCGAGGGCACGTCCGGGGTCGTGGGGTACTTCTTCGAGGACCAGGCGACGGCCTACCGGAACTTTGTCGGGACCGAGAACGAGGCGCTCGCGAACGCCACCCAGATGTCGGACATACCTGAGTCGTACCGGCTGACCATGCGGCCCGAGGTCGACTGGAACGCCGTGAGCCGCAGCCTGGCGCGGCTGCCAGGGGTGAGTCAGGTGTACAACCTGAGGTGTATGGACGCCAAGCTCAAGCTGGAAGTGGAGTACGGGCGCAGCAACCTGCCCGACAGCAAGGTCTGCGCGCCGCGTCAGTGAACCCGTCGGGTGACGCGAGCAGCAGATGGGGCTGACGGGCGTCTCTGATACGTGGAAGTCGAACTACTCACCCAACAAGAGGCCCGGGCGCGGCAGCGAACAGACGTGGCGTCGATCTTCGCCGAGCACCACGTGGGCCTCGTGCGGCTTGCCCTGATCATGGTCGGCGATCAGGCGACCGCGGAAGACGTCGTGCAGGAGGCGTTCGCGCGCACCCATGCCGGGCGCGGCCGGTTGCGCGACGCCGACAAGGCGCTGGCCTATGTCCGCTCCGCGGTGCTCAACGGGTGCCGGTCGGTGCTGCGCAGGCGGGCGACCGTGTTCCGGCGGGCGGTGCCGTACGAACCGCCCGTCTGGTCGGCGGAGAGCGCCGCGCTCATGGGCGAGGAGCGGCGCGGGGTGCTGCTCGCCCTGCGTGAGCTGCCGCGCAGGCAGCGGGAGGCGCTCACGCTCCGCTACTACCTCGACCTGTCCGACCAGGAGATCGCCGACACCATGGGGATCGGCGCCAGCACGGTCAGGTCCACGATCGCGCGGGGGCTGGCCGCCCTCGGCCGGGCACTTGGGGAGGATTCATGAACAGCGCCATGGAAGACAGGCTGCGGGAGGCCCTCGCCGAGGCGGGGGCGACGGTGGACGCCGGCACGCTCAGGCCGTTGAGGGCGTCGGAGCGGCGGCGGTTCAGGGTGGATTTCCGGCTGGTGGCGGTGGCCGCGACCGTGGTGCTCGCGGGGGCGGCGACCACTGTCGGGCTGCTGAGCGGTCCGGGCGACGAGGACCGGGCGGTGGCGGCGGATCCGCCGCCTACGGAGCGGAAGGTGCTGGTCTTCCTGTGCGCGAAGTCGTCGGACCGGGAGCAGACGTCGTGCCAGGGCGCCGTCAGTGAGGAGGAGACGCAGGAGATCACGGCGAAGCTGCGGCAGATGCCGGGGCTCAGAGAGATGATCTACGCGAACAAGGGCGCGGTGTACGCCGACCTCCGGCGCGATTTCGCGCACAACAAGGCGCTGCTGGCCGCTGTCGACATCGACGACATCCCCGATTCGTTGCAGCTGACCCTCACGGATGGTGCCGATCCGCGCCGCGTGATGGAGGCGCTGCGCGGGGTGCCAGGGGTCTTGAACGTTTGGGAATCGGTACCCGACGACGCCACTCCGGCGAGCAAATTTGATGTGAGCGTCTTCCTCTGCGCTCCCTCGTCGGGCATGCAGTCCTGCGGCGCCGAGCGTAAGTCCGATGGCAAAGGCAGCTTTACCGTCACGAAGGAGGGGAAGGGCGTCACGCCTGCGCAGATGGAGGCCATCCGGAAGCTGATCGTCTCGATGCCCGGCGTCAAGGACGTGTTCTTCGAGGACCAGGCGGCGGCTTACGAGAACTTCCGACGCTCGTACAAAGACAACAAGGCTCTGCTCAGCGCGACGAAGGTCAGCGACATGCCTCAATCGTTCAGAGTGACGCTGCTGCCTGAGGCCGACTGGAGCAAGGTCGTCAGCAGGTTGAGGCAGGAACCAGGGGTGAGCCAGGTCATCTACCAGAAATGCATGTACGACAGCACCCGCCTGATGAACCACTACGGGTTGACCCTGCCCGAGAGCAAGGTGTGCCCGACGGACAAGTGATCCGGCTCCCCCCTCACCCTCCGGGCGCGGCACACGTAATGTGGCAGGGAAGGTCGTACGACCCCTAGGCGTCAGGAGGCGAGCTCGAGCCCATGGGAATGATCATGGCCGTGAGCTTCACCCGTTACGGAAGGCTCTACTACCTCGATCCCGGCGAGCACAGCCCGAAGGTGGGCGACAAGGTGCTCGTGCCGACCGACTCGGGCCCCGAGGTGGCGGAGTGCGTCTGGGCACCGCAGTACACGAGCGAGGACGTCGACGGCCTCCCCCTGTGCGCGGGCCTGGCGGGCGAGGAGCACCTGGCTCGCGACGAGACCAACAAGCGCCGCAGGGCCGAGGCCCGCAGCGTGTCGAAACGGCTGATCAAGCGGCACACGCTGCCGATGAAGGTGGTCGGGATCGACTACCTCGACGAGGACAACGTCTACACGGTCTACTTCTCGGCGCCGCACCGGGTCGACTTCCGCGCCCTGGTCCGCGATCTGGCCCGCAACCTGCGGGCCAGGGTCGAGCTGCGGCAGATCGGACCGAGGGACGAGGCGCGGCTGCAGGGCGGCATCGGGCCCTGCGGTCGCGACCTGTGCTGTGCCACGTTCCTGAAGGACTTCGAACCGGTCTCGGTACGCATGGCCAAGGACCAGGATCTTCCGGTCAATCCACTGCGGATCGCTGGGGCGTGCGGGCGGCTCATGTGCTGCCTGAAGTACGAACACCCCCTCTACCAGGAGTTCCGCGCCTCGGCCCCCCGGGCGGGGGCGAACGTGGAGACCCCGCAGGGTCCTGGTGTCGTGGTCGGCCACAACGTCCCGTCGGACTCCGTGGTGGTGCGCCTCAACGACGGGGGGCGGCGCTGCGCCTGCTCGAAGGCCAGCGTGTGCGCGCCGCGCAAGGCGTACGACTCGACGTACGGGGATCCGACCGAGGCGTGATCGAGGGGAGCGAGAACCCCTCCGGCTCCTGTAGACTCTTGCAAGTCGCAGAGCACGCCGCCTTAGCTCAGTCGGCCAGAGCACTTCACTCGTAATGAAGGGGTCTGGGGTTCGAATCCCCAAGGCGGCTCCCAGCTGGAAGGCCCTCTCGGATGATCCGGGAGGGCCTTTTTCGATCTCGTACAGCAGCGCCGTACAGCAACCGGGGCTGATCGCTATTCGAAGAGATCCTGACCCTCGCGACCCGAGGGGTCCATGCTGAGCAGGTCTTCGTGGAGCGATTGCACTGCACGGCCAGTGAGATCGCCAGCGGCTGTGGTCTCCATCAGCCGCCAGCCGGGGGAGTTTTCCGGCGCTTCGTCATCCTGACCGTTGGCGGTGAGGCGGTACAGCAGCCCGAAGACCGCTTCATAGGCCGAGGCGCGCGCAAGCTGAGCAAGGTCGTCGCGGTTTGCTCCGCTGGAGAGCAAGCGGTTCGCTGCCGGGTTCGTCTCCAACGAACCGGGAGAGGCCCAGGCATCGATCAGTTCTGGCCAGATGCTTCTCAATGCCAGGAAGCGAGCGAGCTGAGGGATGTTCTCGGTGATCTCCGAGATCGCCGAGCCTTCAGGGTCGCCAGCTCCGAGAGCTTCGAAACTGGCTCGCAGTGCGACCACCGCATCGCGATCGACTTGGTTCATCCTGACATCTCACCACGGCCTAATAAGCAAGGCCCCGAGGATGATCCTCGGGGCCTTGTGCTCAAGTGGTCAGTGCGCCACATCCCGGCGTTCCAGGCTTGCGTTGAGCTGGTCGAGAGCCTTGCGGGTCTCCGGGCTGGCAATTTGCGTGTAGACGTTCATGGTCACCGAGATCTGGGAGTGCCGCAGGATGCGCATCGCCACCCGAGGGTGAACATCCAGGGCGGCGAGCATCGAGGCGCACGTGTGGCGGGTGTCGTGGACGCGGATACGTGAGACTCCGGCGGTCTTGCTGCGCAGTACGAAGGAGCGGTTGAAGTTCCGTGGTTCGACCGGTGTGCCGTACCGGGTGGTGAAGACAAGATCGGAGTCCTTCCACTTGTCGCCGGCCTCTTTGCGTGCCTCCTCCTGGACTTGGCGTCGGTGCTTGAGCGCGGCGACGCAGAGCGACGGAAGCGGGAGCGAGGCGTCCGAGTCGACGGTCTTGGTCGTGTCGCGGTGGAGTAGCTTGCCGTGGACGCGGTTGAGCTGATGGGAGACCCACAGCTCTTGGCCAGTGAGATCGATGCTGTCCCAGGTGAGCCCCAGGACCTCGCCACGGCGCAGGCCGAGGACGAGCATGAGCACGAAGGCCGCATAGAGCGGCTCGTCGGCGGCCCGTAGGTGCTCGAGGAACTTTCGGGCGTCATCGACGCTCCACACGGCGTGCTTGCGCTTCTTCGCCGTCATCTTGGGCAGTGTGGTCAGCGAGACGACGTTCCTGGAGATCAGTTCCTCGCGGATGGCGTGGTTAAGAGCCGAACGAAAGACACGGCGGATGCTCTCGATCGTCCCGCGTGACGGGTGGTCCTCGCAGCACTGGCCAATGGAGCAGCACGGCTTCTTGCGCCTCTTCTTCTGTGTGCAGCAGGTGCACAGGGCGGGGAGGGTGTTGAGCCAGGTCTGGACGTCGCGGACGGTCAGCTTGTCGAGCCGCTTCTTGCCCACGCCGGGTATGAGGTAGAGCCGCACCAGCGCCTCGTATCCGGCGTAGGTCGTCGGCTCGCGGTTGGGCTGCACCACGTCGGAAAGCCAGCGGTTGAGGAAGGCGGCCACGGTCTCGTGTTTGGCGGCCACAGGCCCCCTGCGAGCCTGCTCGTGCAGCTTGAGCCACTTCTCGTGGGTCTCTTCGCGGGTCTTGCCGTAGGCCCACTTACGGGTGCGCTTGCCCTCCGGGGTGGTGACCCAGACATATCCCGCCCAGCCGTCCTTGTACGGGAAGATCGAGCCTTCCCCGTTCGATCGCTTACTCATCAGGCGGCCTCCTCACATAGACGGGTCACGTAGGCGTCCAGAGCGGACGATGGGATGCGGCGGCAGCGGGCAGCGACCAGGATTGACGTGATCTCGCCGGAGCGGATCAGGTTGTAGAGGGTCCAGCGGCTGATCTTGAGAACGGCCATGGCCTCGGGCACGGTGAGTAGTTCAGCGGTCATACGCGGCCTCCTGCGTGAGCGAGGCGGCGAGGGCGTGTTCGCCGGGTGTGAAGCCTTGTCCGGTGTACTGCCAGTGGCCGAGGACGAAGGTGGTTTCCGAGTCGTACGGCAGGCGGGCGCGGGTCCAGTCGATGCGGGCCTGGCGTAGGTCGCCGAGGGTGGTGGAGTAGGCGCGGCTCTTGGTGGAGAAGTGGCCGCGGAAGCCGAGCATGTGGGCCCAGCCGCGGAGCCGTAGGTGGGCGAGATCCGGGTGAGCGGTTGGGTTGCCGAGTGTCCAGGCGGTGCGGATGAGGCGGGCCGGGTGGTCGGCGATGTCGAGGCGGTGGAGTTGCAGGATGGTGGCGCTGGTCAGGGGCCGGTCGAGGGTGCCTGAGGTCTCGGCGGCCTTGGTGGCGTACTTGGCGATGTAGCCCGCGACCTTCTCTTCGGTCATGTCGTCGTTGCTGGAGTCAGCGGCGGCGATGTGCTTGACGTCGAGCTGGTCGCCCCACAGGAGTTCGAAGGTGGGCTGACCTAGGTTCGGCGAAGGCAGGTGGACGGCGCGGGCGGCGGAGTGGATCGCGTTGTCGAGCAGTTCGACCGTGGCCCAAGGCGGTGGTGGGACGGGTGTGTTGTCTTCGGTGCGGGTGTCCAGCCGGATCACGGCGTGGAAGTGGACGACACCGCGGGCCTGGTACTCGGCGACCTTGGCGAAGGAGATCCGCACGGTCTCGTTGAAGGTCTTGCGGGTCAGGCCAACGGCAGCGGCCAGGTGCCGGCGGAGGTAGATGGTGAAGCGCCGCCACAGGTCTCCGGCGTGGGCGTTCCACAGGATGTGGCCGACGTAGTCGTAGGTGTCAGGGTCGAGTGGTTGGCCGATGGCCGGGTCTCCTTGCTGGTGGCGGGTGAAGCAGGCCGGGCCGGTCCGGCGGGGGTGGCAGATGGGTGCCGTGCCGCCTTTGGATAGGCCTCGGTGGACGGGGCCGAAGGTGGGTGCGGTGAAGGTGGCCAGCACCCTTGGGTGGGTGCGTACGGTGGCCGGGACGCCCTTGTCGCCGCCGAGCAGACCCGCGCGGATGAGGTGGAAGGTGTCGCGTCGGTAGGTCTCGGCGCAGGCTGGGCAGCGGGCTTGGCGCCGGTTGCCGCAGCGGACGAGGAGTTGGCCGTGGGGCTCGTGGACGGTGGTGTAGTGCCGGAGCAGTTCGCCCGTGTGGTGGTCGACGGTGTCCGACTCGCCGGTGAGGCGGATGGGTTCGCGGCAGCCGCGTAGCCGCTCCACCTGGTGCAGCCAGCGAGTCACGTCGTAGTTGGAACGCCGGGCGAGGTCGCGGATGACCGGGCCGACGAGGGCGCTGATGGGTGCGGGTAGCTCGGGAGCCTCGGTCACCGTGCCTCCTCTCCGGTGCCCTTGCAACACGGGCAGTAGATGGTGATCAGTTGGTGAGTGCGGACGGAGCGGACGCGGACGGAGCCGTATCCGCCGCATTCCGGGCATGGCCGGTGGCGCATACTGGAGTTCCTTCGTTGAGTGCGGAGGGTGACGCCCCACGGGGGCGGCGTGGCTGCCAGGCTCGAGCCGTCCCGTGGTGGCGTCGTTTGCGTTCAGTTGTGGTTGTCGATGCCGGTGCCGGAGCAGTCGCGGCAGGTGTCGTCGTCGTAGAGGCCGGTGCCGTTGCAGGTGGCGCAGGCGTAGGCGTGGATCTCGGTGGTCATCGGGTGCGTCTTCCTTGGCAGGTGGAGCAGGTTTCGGTGACGAGGGTTTGGCTGGTGGGATCGGGCTGGCTGCGGTGGGTGGTGATGTCGCCGGAGCCGAGACAGCGGCGGCAGTAGGGCTGGTTCATGCCGGGTCTCCTTGCGTGGTGATCCAGGCGTCGCGGTCGCCGTTGGCGTGCGCGATGGCGGCCAGGACGCGCCGAATGTTGGTGAGGTCCAGGCCGGTGATGATGGGGCGGAGCTCGACCGGCAGGCTGTCGGCGAGCGAGAGTGCGATGCGCAGGATGGCGGCCTCGCTGCCGCAGCAGGGCAGTCGGCCGGCGGACAGGGCGGTGTGGGCGGCCTGCCAGTCGATGACCGCGTACGAGGGGCGGGTGCGGGTGGCGGGGACGTAGTCGATGGCGTAGCGGCGGAAGTCGGCGCGGTGGAGCCACACGCCGTGCTGGATGAGCAGTTCGACAGCAGCTTCCATGGCGTAGGAGCCGCGGGCCCAGGCACGGGCGGCCTCGGCCAGTTCGAACGAGGTGGGGTGGGTCATGCGATGGGTTCCTTTCTGATCTGGGTGAGCAGGTCTGTGGCCACGTCGGCCGAAACGCCCATGCGGGCGCGTAGCTGCTCGCCGGTGATGGGCCTTTGGTGGGTGGTGTGGTGGTCGTCGGCCAGGCGGCGGGCGTAGGCCACAAGTGCCGGCGACATGGCGGGCCCGGCCGGTTGCGGCTTGGCAGCGTCGAGCGCGGGAGTGTCGTGAGTGATCTTCTGGACGGGTGTACCGGCGTCCTCGGTCACCGCTTGTGCGGTGGGTGCGGGCGTGCGGTGTGAGGCGCGGCGTTCAAGCATGGAGACCGCGACCAGGAACGCCACGGCGGGTGTTGCGGCGGTGATCCAGCCCCACACGCTCGGGTGTGCGGTGGCGAGGTTGGCCGCCAGGGTGAGTACGATGCCGCCGGTGAGCACGAGCGCGGGCCACGAGATGACGCCGTGTCGGTGGCGGCCGGTGCGTTTGTCGCGTTGGAGTTCGCGGGCGGCCATCACGCACATCAGGTCGATGCACACGGCGACCGCCCACGCTTGCCAGCCGTGTTGCCCGTGCCGGGCGGCCAGGTCGCTGATGTGGGTGAACGAGCCGACAGCGGCGATGACCGCCAGGACGACCACGGGGCCGGTGTCGAGCAGGCGTGATCGGATGCGGTCCATATCGGGGCACCTCCTTTCGGGTTTCGGGCATGGGCGGGTAGGGACCTGGCGCGATGGGCTCGCGGCCGGGGCCGTACAGGGGTGGGTCAGGTGGGCTCGCCCTCGCGGGCCAGAGCCTCCAGCTCCGCGTCTGTCACGGTGACGGCCAGGTCGGTGGCGGTGAGCAGGTCGGCCCACGTGGGTGCGAGATCGGCGTGCGCCTGGGCGGCTGCCTCGGCTACTTCTTCGCTGACGTAGACGGAGCGGGCGCGGTACCAGCGACCGTCATCGGCGACGACGACGGCGGTGCCAGGCATGTTCGCGGCGATCTGCCGGGCCGCGTCCAGGGCGGCGGGGTCGGTGTCGCCGAGGGTCATGGTCGCGGTCTCGGGATCGTTGACCCGGTGGCAGACCCGGCCGGAGAGCTGCGACCGCAGGGCGGTGACGCCGGGGCCGAGGTCGGAGCCGACGCGTTGGCCGCAGACGAACAGGTAGACGCCGAAGGCCCGGCCGAGCTGGGCCAACCGCAGTAGGGCGGTGGCGGTTGAGGCGATCTCGTCCTTCTCGCCCTTGTGGGCCATCAGGAACAGTTCGGCGACCTCGTCGACCAGGACGACGACCGGTGTCGGCCGCAGGTCCTCCGGCAGCTTCCAGATGTTGCGCGCCTTGTTGCTGCGGCATAGTGCCATCCGGGTTTTGACCAGGCAGATCAGGTCGTCGAGTAGGCCGACGCATTCGGCCCGTTCGGTGGCGATGGCGGACAGGCGAGGCCCGTAGGCGGTCAGCTCCACCCCGCCTTTGAGGTCGAAGCCCACCAGGGCGACGGGTTGCGCGGACAGGCCGGTGATGAGTGCGTTGAGCAAGGTGGACTTGCCGGATTGGGTGGCCCCGGTGTTGAGCCAGTGTGGAACGGTGCGGAAGTCGACCACCCATGGCGCTCCGGTCTCCAGCAGGCCGACCCGCACCCTCAGCAGACCTTCCGACAGGACCGGGACGCGGACCTCGGACAGTGGGTCGCCTCGGGTGGCCAGCAGTGTGACGCGGCCCGGCCGGGACGCTATGAGCCGGACGGAGTGCACGCGCCAGGCATGGGCGAGGTTGGTCAGGCGGGCGGTGTAGTCCTCGGGTGTCTGCCCGTCCATCAGCTTGATGTTGACGCGGAAGCCGAGTCGGTGTGGGCGGATGATGCCCAGGCGGGGCGGTTTGTCGATCTGGATGCGGCGGATCTTCCGCTTCTGCGAGAGGGAGATCGTGGCGTGTCCGACGATCGGCAGGCCGTCGAGGGTATAGCGCCAGCGGCGCCGCTTACGGGTGAGCGTGCAGCCCAGGGCGACGTTGCCCCAGGTGAGGTGGACGTGCGCGGCCTTGAGCGGGTAGCCCAGGCACAGCCAGAGTGAGACGGGGTGCAACTTGCGCCATACCAGCAGGACCGTGCAGATCGAGGCCACGGTGATGGCCAGCGGGATGAGCCAGTCGGACATAATCGGGACTGTCCTTTCGAATCATCGGAAGGGAGGCCCCGGAGCGGGCGGTTAGCTGCCAGGCGATGCGCCCGCTCCAGGGGTGCTACTTATGCGGCTAGGCCGCCTTTGGGTTGGCCAGGCTGATGGTCTCGGCGCGAAAACCGAGTCCGGAGCGGCCGTTCATCGACCAGAAGAACGCGGCCAGGCCGACCGGTCGGACCTGCACGCCCTCGGGGATCTGCGGGAACGTCTCGCTCGGGAACGTCACCACGATCACCGGGTTGCGCCGGTCGTCGTTCGGCTTGGGCAGGAGCGGGATGGTGTAGAGCTCCCGTCCTTCCGCGTCTCGCTTCACCTCTCCGGTGGCGCGGTCCACGATCTTGGGCTCGGGCTCGCCCGCGACCGTGAACGCCAGGCTGGTGATGTCGACGGGGATGTTACGCATGGTGGTCCTCCCAGATCTTAGGTCCTCCACTCCTAATGAGGACTGTAGGACTGATGATGACCACGCAGACCTCCTGTCGTCAACTCCTAATGAGGAGTAGAGTGCGCGTGAGGGCAGTTTTTACTGTCCGATCACCACGAGGCGGAAACAGTGACAGCAGGTTTGGGCGGATTCGCCCCTAAATACCAGCGCATCGCGGAGGAACTGCGGCGAGACATCCACGAGGGCCGCTACCAACCTGGCGAACGACTTCCTGCGGAAACGGCCCTAGCCGAACGGTTCCGAGTCAGCCTGCCGACCATCCGACAGGCCATCGGCGTCCTTCGAGCCCAGGGCATCGCCGAGTCCAAGCACGGCATCGGCACCTTCGTACGGCAAGACCACCGGCTCGAACGCCGCTCCCGCCACCGTTACGGCAGGGCGCGCAGCGACCAGAAGCTCCTCACGGCGCATCTACGGCATGACATCGTCTTCGCCGGTCCGGAACAGGTGCCGGCTCGCATTGCCGCCGCCATGGGCATCGACGAAGGCGCTGAGGTCATCACCCGCCGCAGAGTGCTCTACGACAAGGAGAGCAACACGCCCGAGGAGATCGGCGCCAGTTACATCCCGGCCGACATTGCCCGGGGAACCTTCTTGGAGAAGCGCGAGGTTGTCCCCAAGGCGCTCTTCCTGTGCATCGAGGATTTTAGCGGCAAGCGCTACCACCACGCCCGCGACCAGTGGATCGCCCGCAGCGCCACTCCGGAGGAGGCCGTCACCTTGGGCCTTCCGCAGGGCGGCCAGGTTATGCACGTCATCCATACCGCCCGAGCCGAGGATGAGACAGTGTTGGAGGTCTCGGAGTCGATTTGGCCGGCAGACCGGGTAACCATCATTGATGAGTACCTGATCGACCAAGAGCCGAACGTCCCTGACGCTCCCTCCCAGATCTGAGGCACGCCGATGACCATCGAGAACGTCGACGATGTCCGCTCGCACTGGTGGCCACGACAGGGCTGGCGGCCCGGGCGTCTGATCTACACCTGGCACCTGACCTTCGAGCACGCGCCGCAACTGCACCAGCTCGCGGAGCGCTACCAAAGCGTCCTCTCCACGATCGACGGGCACAACCCGATCCCGGCTCAGTGGCTGCACCTCACCGTGCAATCGGTGGGGTTCGTCGACCAGGTGTCTGACGAACTCCTGGACGATGTCACGGAGGCGGTAGGTCTACGCCTGAGGCAACTCGCCCCTGTATACCTGAACTTCCACCGGCCTACCGTCATCGGCGAGGCCGTGGTGTTGACTCCAGCGCCAGCAGAACCACTGCACCAGATCTGGAGAGAGATCAGGAACGGCATAGCTGAAGTCACGGGAGGCGCGCCAACAGCAGCAGAGCAGGCCAAGGGGTTCCGCCCACACGTGAGCCTGACGTATTTCAACACGCCAGGACCGGCCAAGCCCTACATCAACGTCCTGGACACGACCGAAGCTGACCCGGTGGATGTCAAAGTGGATCAGGTTGCGTTGATCGTGCAAAACCGGGTTCTGGAGCCCGAGTGGCTCTACCGTTGGAACACCCGCACCACGGTGCCTCTCGGTGCGCGTTAGCACAGGTCAAGAGGTCGGGCGACAGACACAAGAGCGGAAGTGGTTACAACCTTCTATACGGGTTCAAGCCGCCGCCCGTTGGGCGGCGGGCGGCCGGGCGGTCCGGGCGGGCGTGCGGCCTCTCCGGGCCGGTCCCGCCCGGCCACCCCGCCGCGCCAACGAACGCAGGCGAACCGCGTACAGAACGTTCACTAGCACCAAGAGGGATGCCAACTCCCGAACGGAGCCGATCAGGTCAAGACATGCCTCCGGCGGGAGCACCCCAGCACCGCGGTGATCGCCACACGGCCCTTAACGTAGATGGGTGGCTGGGGGCTGATCACCTCGCACACCATCGACTCAGGCAAGCCCAGCAGACCGGCTCCTCCGCATCAAGCTCGGCTCTGGCCGCAGGGCAGCGAATGAACGTCTGTCACCTCGCTCTAGACCTCGAACCGGTCGGCCTGACGAGCCTCGCCGATGCCCAACGCCGCGCCGGCTGACGCACCGTGCCGGTCGTGGCAGACACGTAAGGGCGAGGCTCTCTTACAAGGGGGCGTCGATCACCATTCGTCGGTGATGAGGTGCTTGGGCGGGGCCGTGATCTTGACGGGTTCTCCCCATCCTCGATAGATGATGTTCATCGTCATGGTCTCGGCCTTACCACTACCGCGCTTTGGGGTGAACCTCATGATGGCGTGGAAACGTCTCGGCAGGTTGTCCGGTCCCACCCAGAGTTTCCAGGTGATCGGCCCGCTCCACGAACCGTCCTCGTCCTCGGTCCCGAAGGTCATCCCAGCCTGCCTCTCGCCCAGCTCGGGAACCGTCACCGTGCCGCTGTGGAGGGTCGTCTTCACTCCCTCAAAAGTTCCGCCGTCGGCGCTGGTCGCATCGTGAGAGGCACCCAGCTTGAGGAAGCCCGGGTTGATCCCGTTGATCAGGTCCTCTCCCCAGACGACCCCGGCCAGGTTCTGCCAGTTGCTCCATTTCCCCACTGTCCGCGGCGACTTCCAGACGTACTTGCCGTCCTTGGACCGCACGTAGGCCTGTGAGTAGAACTCCCGGCCGATGCTGATTTCCCGGGACCGGCCTGTTCCTTCTGGCTCCTGGGTGATCTCCGTGGTGTCGGCGGCGTACACGCCTGAAGCCCTGAAGCGGTACGCACCAGACGCCTTCATGTCCGCGGCGGCGGGCGGGGGGCCGCCGTGTCGCCTGACGGAGAAGCGCACGCTGCCGCTCTTCGCGAACTGCTTCTTGATCGCTTTGACGACGGAGTCGAGAGACTTCGATTCGGGAGTCGCGTGCACGGCACCGCCGGGAATCGTGACGCTCAGCAGGCCGGCCATCACCAGCGCGACGCTCATGCGTTTCATGCGCCGATCATCACGGATGATGATCTCGATCTCGTCACAGCAAGTCGCCTGCCCAGCCTGTTCGGCCGGGTCGGGAAGAAGCCGGGGTCTACCCAACTCCGGGGAGCCCTGGGACGCGAAGAATTGGCGCTGGACGGGCAGGGCCTGACGCGGAGAGCGCAGATTCCCAGCCATGATCTTGAAATGTCATCAGGGTGCAGCGGGTGACGGCGACCATCTGGGAACTGCATAGGAGCCGGTTGCTCCCGCCGTGATGGGGTCCGATAGGCGACTGTGCCGAGTCAGCGAAAAGTCAGCGGACCTGCTGGCACCGGAGCGCGGCCGAGGTCAACGGACGTCATTCCAGAAGCACTTGACGGCGCCGGATGGCATCCGGCGACCAGGAGCGGTACGCCCCACCGGGGTTCGCATCGAAGTGTGCAGAGACCGTGACGATCGCCGACTTCGGTTCCCGGGCTTCGGGCTGGGGCGATCGGCTGCCGCGGACCGACTCCGTCGGTCCTTGCCATCGGTCTCCTGGGGTGCTGTCCGCGGTGACAGCCCTCACCGGACAGCGCCGAGTAGTATGCGCTGCCACCAGCGACGCGACTCCGCGCGGCGCCAGGGGCCGGCGAAGGTGTGCTCTGGCGTGTCGAGCTGCACGACCTTGTGGATCAGGTAGAGCCCGCCGGCCTCGATCAATTCGTAGTACACCGCCGTGCACGCGCAGGTGTACTCATGGACGCGGTATCGCTCGGGAGCGAGCGAGGTCCAGGTGAGGGCCTTGTGGCCGCGGCGAGCGCGAGCCGGATGTGGGGACAGCCCCGGGCACTCCCATTCGAGCGGAGCGGCGAGGTCGCAGGCCAGGGGGAGCGGCTCGGGGTTCATGTATCGACTATAGACCTCTCTATACCTCTGCAGACGTATCTAGGTGTTTTTGCAGGTCAGAGGGCATCTATGTTGTGCAGCGTGGCCGAGGAGAGTGACTACCCGGAGATCGACAGCGAGGGGCCCGAACTCGTCTATATGGTCGTGGCGAACCACATCGCGGCCAGGATCGAGCGTGGAGAGCTCAAGCCTGGGCAGCGGCTCCCCGCTGAACTGGATCTTGCGGAGCTGTACGGCGTCGCGAGGATGACGGTTCGTCGTGCGCTGAAAGAGCTACGTGAGCGCGGCCTGATCCGCAGCGTCCATGGCAAGGGCACCTTCGTACAACAGCCCAACCCTCCTGCTGACAGCACCGAGGGATGAGCTGTGCTGTACAGCAACCAGTACAGCAACGGCGACTCACCCAACCGCACTCGGACCGTCTAAGCATGCAGCTCAGGCGGAGCTGGAGCTGCTCGACAAGGCGTCTGCCCCGTACTCGTAATGAAGGGGTCTGGGGTTCGAATCCCCAAGGCGGCTCCAGATCAGAAGCCCCCCGCGTGATCGCGGGGGGCTTCTGAGTGTCTATCCATGGCCACCGCGCCCTCCTGGAGTGCGGGGCGGATCTGCTTTCTGTAGACCAGCTCGGTCACCGCCGTGCTGCTGTGGCCGACCAGCCGGGAGATCTCCTCCAAGGGGATGCCCTGGTCTGGGAGCAGGGACACGAAGCTGTGCCGCAGCTCTCGGGGCGTCCACTTGTCGGGGTCGAGGTCGGTCTTGGCGATGACCGCGCGGAAAGCGCGCCGCACGTTGTGGGAGTCGAGAGGTGTGCCCACGGTCGAGGCGAACACGAGCCCGGGTTCCATCCACCGCTTGCCCGCCGCGTCCGCCAGCCACTTATCCACATCCTGTGCACTGAGTTCGCGGAGCTTCCGTGATGGCGCGCTCGGGTCCTGACGCCGTACGGGCCGTCATGGGCGAGGCGCGCTGCCTCCTGCTCGACTTCGACGGGCCGGTCTGCGACATCTTCGAGGGACTGCCGGGCGCGGTGCTCGTGGTCAATGCAGCCAGGACGGGGAGTGGAGCCTGCAGGGGATGGCGCGGAGGTGCGGCAGATAGGGGTTGATCCTCAGTCTGAACCGGATGTTGTGCGGGTGGGCGACCCACTTCCTTCCGCTACGGGGTCGCCAAGGCGGTCGTCCAGCACCGCGCCGCCCAGAGACGTCGTCCCTCGACACCGCGGCCACCGCCGGGCGAAGATCAGAAGAGTTCGGTTTGCCTTTCTGCGGGAGGAAGAAGTGAGCGAGTACCCCCAGGATCGCCTGTACGCCGGTGAGCTGCATATGTGGGGCAACGGGGAGTGGTTCGAGCGCAACAGGAAGCTGGACACGCCTGGCGACCGGGTGAGGGTCGGCTTCACCGCCTTCTTCATAGGCCAGATCCCCGACAGAGGGCTGCGGGTGCAGTTGCCTGAGGTAGGTAGCTACGTCGAGCTGGGTGACTACTTCGGTCGGGTCAGTTGGACTCAGGAGGGGGATGCTGATTCTGACGAGGAGTGGGAGGACGGGGATGCTGCTCCTGACGAGCACTGGAGCGATTTCTGCGCACCAGTCGAGGCGAAAGTCGTCGCCGTCAACACCGAGCTCGCCAACACTCCGGAGCTACTCATCAGGGACCCCTACGGCGAGGGCTGGCTGTTTGAGATGGAGATCCATGACCACAAGCCCAAGTCCGATTTCAATTGGGATGCGGACGGTTACGCCGAGTTCATCGCCGAGGACAACGACTAGACCGGCAATCGCCGGGGTGCCCGCCTACGTGAGCTTCTATGGGGCCCGGTAGTAATGGCCCTCAGGGCTGTGCAGCTTGGCGTTGGTGGCCGGGCCGCCGTCCCCGCTGTAGCCGTCCATGCCCGTCCCCGCGGAGGTGGAGATGATCAGGGTGCCGGCCGAAAGTTCAGCCGTCGTCCGGAGCTTAAAGACCAATTAGCGGCGCGGTGACGCGGGCTGTTGCGGCGGCGAGTGCGCTGCGTCGTTGGTTGTCCATGGCATCGAAGAAGTAGCGCTCCTCGCCGAGCGCGATGGCGAACTCCAGGATGGAGCGGCTCAGGTTGTTGACGTTACTGTCTCCGAAATAGCCGCTGTCGAACCACTCGCGGGCCTTGCGCCAGTCGATGACTGCCTTGTCTTTGTCCTCGTGCTCGTACACGAAGACGTCGGTGAATTCTTCTTTGTCGAGCCACGCGCTCTGGGTGTCGGCGATGAGGAGTTCGACGGCGGCGATCATGCTTGGGTAGTGGCCTGCTCCGGCGCGGAGTCGTTCAGCGAGAGTGCTCATCCGGAGATTGTTTCACCGCGCTCGGGGGCCGGGGGTGGCGTTCCCCGGCGGCGCGCTCGTGGTCGTCGATCATATGTGTAACTGGTTGACTGGAGGGCGATCAGCTCGGCGAGTGCTGCGGTGAACGGGCTGGCGGCCTGGCCGGCGGGAAGTGCGTGCCCCAGTCCTCGGGAAAAGACCAGAGGCCTGCGCATGAGCGGCTTCTCGGGGAGCCACTGCCACATGGCCTGAGCATCGAGGATGGCCCGTACGTCGTAAGAGAGGCGGGGTTCCGGCTTCACGCCATCCAGCCCGGGACACTCGCGTAGGCGCACGGCTTGGCAGGCATTCGCGGCGCGCCAGTGGCGCATGGACCGAATGCTTGTCAAGACGCTGAAGGTATTGCTGAATCGCCCTGCTATGGCCGCCTCGCGTTCTATTGTCGCGCTCCAATGCGCACGTTTGGATCTAAAGGGCGATCTTCTGGGGCGTATCTCCAAGCGGGGGGTTTCGAATGTGTCCCAGCGTCGCCGCCTGTCCTGCCCCCGGTGCTCTCGGGGCGGGCGGCTCATCGGCCTGTGCCGTCCTCCCAAAAAGGAGTCGTGATCATGACCGCATTGACCTACACCGTCTTCACCGACCCGGCGTCCGTAGAGGCGTCAGCGGCCGGACGGAGGTCCAAATCCACAGGGACGGTGTACCTGGTCATCACCAACACCGCAAGGAGGACGGATTGGTCCAGGATCGAGGTGAAGGTGCCCGTCGGCGACGGCGTTGGCGACCTCACCCCGAAGCTCCCGGAGATGAAGGGCAAGTACACCGACAACCGGTGGGGGACCCAGGCGAGTACCCAGGAGGTGAAGGTCGACCCGCAGCGGGACACCAACATCTTTGAAGTCACCCCCAAGAGCGGGGGCGTAGCTTCTTTCAAACCCGGCGACTACCTGGTGCTGACGATGGAGAACGTCACCATTGCCGCCACCGCCGGGCCGGCCGTGCTGACGGTGAGAGAGAAGACCGAAGACGATGACGGGGAGCACACCCGCTACACGTCGGTGGCGCTGGTCAAGACCGCTCCGAAGGAGATTCCGGCGCCGCGTGACTTCCACCCGGACAAGGGCATGGTGGGCGTCGGCGAAAACCTCACGCTGAGCTGGGAGGGGTCCCCCGAATTCGACTACAGGATCCTGTTCCCCGGCGGGCAGAAGGACATTTCCTCGGACAGTCGTACCTGGACCCCGCCCGACGCGCCGAAGCGGGCCACCACCTACACGCTCGTCGCCACCGACCCCGTCACCCAGAAGCAGCACTTCCTCACCACCACCGTCCAAGTGCGCTTCCCCGTCCTGGAAACGCTCACCGCCACCATCGGGATTGACACGCCCTGGGTCCAGGGGGCGGCGGACGGAAAGAAGGGGCGCGTCACCTTCACCGGTACAGGGGTGGAGATCTCGGACAACTCTGGCGGGCGGGGCGCCGTGACTGCCGACAGGGCCGATCTCAACGGTGTGAACACCGGTTGGGTGCAGGGGAGGAGCGCCGACGACGGGAAGATCACCTTCCCCAAGGACGGGCTCGACGTCCGCAACGGAAGCGGGGCATGGGGGACTGTGCACGCCGACAAGGCTGACCTCAACGGCATCAACACCGAATGGGTGCAGGGAAGAGGCGCCGACGACGGATGGATCAGCTTCCCCAAGGATGGGCTGAACGTGCGTAAGGGGGCCGGGCAGTCCCGGGGATCCGTGTTCGCCGACAGGGCCGACCTCAACGGTGTGAACACCGAATGGGTGCAGGGGAGAAGCGCCGACGACGGGAAGATCACCTTCGCCAAGGACGGGCTCGACGTCCGCCAGGGAAGCGGAGCATGGGGATCCGTGCACGCCGACAAGGCCGACCTCAACGGCGTCAACACCGAATGGGTGCAGGGGAGAAGCGCCGACGACGGATGGATCACCTTCCCCGTGGAGGGGCTCAAAGTCCACCGGAAGGACAACAGCCACCTGACTCATCTGGACGTCGGTTATGCGACCCACGACATCGTGAAAACCAGAGTCGTGCGGGGACTGACTGACGGTGAAGGATGGATCAGCTTCCGCAAGGAGGGGCTGAACATTCGCCGGGGGCAGGGCACGGAACGGGGAACTCTGTTCGCCGCCAAGACTGAACTGAAGGAATGAGTCCAAACGGCGTCCAGTGCCCTGCCGAATGGATCTCATGGGGATCAAGGGCGGCGGTGCTGGGCGCCGTCACCCAGCCGTGCGCCTGCCGCCCACCAGGCATGCGGCCTGGGAGCGATCCGGTCGGCAAAGCCGCGCTGAGCCGCGTCTTTGTCCCTGGCGCTCGAAGGTCTTGCCGACCCGACCGGGTGACGAAGTGAGTGACAACGAGCACGTTCGATCATGGACGTCCACGGACTCTGACGGACGGCAAAAGGCAGGTCACCTCCTCGGCGGGAGAGGATGAGCAAGTCCTTGATTTTGCTCGTAATGAAGGGGTCTGGGGTTCGAATCCCCAAGGCGGCTCCAGGCCAGAAGCCCTCCGCAAGATCGCGGAGGGCTTCTGCGTGCTGTTCTGGGGTCGTGCGTTCTCGACACAGGGGTACCGCGCACCAGTACCGTGTCATGGGACAGCATTCCTATGGCCCGAGGCATAGGTCTTTCGGGAGATAAGCCGTGATCACGGTGCGGACCGGATGTCGTGGGATGCGCTCTCATCACAGGTTCCACCCGAACTGAAACTCCCGGCGTCGTGTCGGTGTTCAGGTTGAGTCGTCGCATTCCGCCTTCGATGTCGCGGAACGACACCCGCAACCGCTCGGTGCCGACCGTCCCATCGACCTCGACGTGCTCGATCCACCGTCTGGTGTCAGGCTGACTACGTTCGATTCCTTGCGCCTTGGAGGTTGTGATGCGTGCAGGCGTCGTGGTCACCGCACACCCCGGTGTGGAGGACCTCGCCGGACAGGCCGAGGAGTTGGGCCTGCACAGTTTCTGGCTCAACGACACCCCGATGGTCCACGGCGACCCCTTCGTCGCCCTGGCACTGTGTGCGAAGGCCACCCGCCGCATCAGGCTCGGCATCGGCGTGACCTCACCGGCGCTGCGCTCGGCCCCGGCCGCCGCGAGCGCGTTCGCCAGCCTCAACGCCCTGGCACCGGGCCGGATCATCTGCGGGATCGGCACCGGGAACACCGCCCGGCGCACCTTGGGCATGCGGCCGACCACGGCAGCCACGATGGAGAACTTCACCGCCGCGCTGCAGAACCTGTGCGCCGGACGCACCATCGAGTACCGCGAAGGTGACCGAGTCCGTAACGTCCGATTCCTGCACGCCGGGGCGCACGCGAACACGGCCGACCCGATCGAGTTCGTCGTGGCCGCGCTAGGACCGAAGGCCGCCGCCGTCGCCGGCCGCCGCGGCACCGGCCTGATCTCCTTCGGCCTGCTGGACCCCACCGCCTGGCAAGCACTCCATGACGCCCGCCGCCACGCCGCTCACGACACGCCACGTGACCCCGACCCCCGCACGGACTCCCGCACGGACTCCCGCACGGACTCCCGCACGGACTCCCGCATGGACTCCCGCATGGACTCCTACGTGGTCACCGCGCTGCACATACTCGACGAGGACGAGGACCCCCGCGGCGACGCGGCCCGGGACGCAACCGGCCACATCGTCCTGTCGCTGCTGGCCTTCGCCGCCGACACCGCCGCCGACGCACGCGCTTTCGCCGACCAACTCGGCCCCGGGGAACGCGAGGCGGTGCGGCGGCTCCTCGACCGGCGCGGCACCACCGCCACCGCACCCGACCGGCACACCAAGCTCTACCCCAACTACCTCGAACGCATCGCACCGCAGGACCGGGACCTGATCCTGCCCTCACTGATGAACACCCTGGCCTTGGTCGGCACCCGCAACGACCTCCGCGCCCGCATCACCACCCTGGAACAGGCCGGCATCGACGAACTGCTCATCCAGCCGGTGATCGACCCACCAACCGAGATGGCCCAGCTCGCGAAACTCCTCACCTGAGCGGACCCGCCAGCCGTGAGTGACGGACTGGGTGACAGTCGCGTCAGACGATCACGGACGCTGACGTACGCCTGGGGATGGTTGAGGGCTGGTCAGGGCCGCGCCGCCCTTGCTGGGAGCAGGTCTTCGATTTGCTCGTAATGAAGGGGTCTGGGGTTCGAATCCCCAAGGCGGCTCCGGGCTTTTGGGTGTCTAAGGATTCCCTGGCAAGGTGGTGTCGCGACGTGGGTGGTCGCTTATGGCCACTTGTGGAACAGTGAGCCCGTGGAGCCAGTTGATCAGAAGCGGTCGTGGTTTGACGCCCTGACCGTGCCGCAGCGCGTGATCGTGGTCGCAGTATCAGTGGTGGGCCTCGTGGGCGGGATGGCGCTACTGCTGATGAATCCTCCCCACGATCTTGCCGCGTTCTTCCTGATCTTTGCTTTTGTCATCTCGGCAACGGCTGTTCTGCGGAGCATTCCCTGGGTTCGAGCACGCCTCGGGGGCGGGTCTCAGCTCTGGTTGGGGTTTGCCTTGACCTTCAAGTCCCTGTCCGGTGAACTCACGACGCCTGCGTTTCAGGTCGCTGGACTGCTCCTGGGCATTGGCCTGTTGACTCATCTCCTTGTGCTTGCGGTGATCAGAGATCGGAGACTGAGGCAGGGACGTCAGCCAACCACGGCACTCTGTCAGTGACGTCTGACAGCATTTGCCGGTTTCCTGCGCCGGCGAGCATACGCTCTCCGCTGAGTCTCAGCGGGGGGTGAGGAGCTCGATGATCCGGAAGAGGCCATCGGTGCCGTGGCCGAGGCCGATGACGCGGCGCGCGAGGCCTTCGGCGGCGCGCATCACGCTCGCGTCAATGCCGTGGGCCTCGGAGAGGTGGACGATGTGGGTCATCGACGACGCCGCCGAGGTGATCGGGTTGATGTCGTCGACGTAGTTTCCCTTGTCCACGTCCGCCGCGCTCTGCTCGAACAGCGGCGGCAGGATCGTCGCGATTCCCCCGGCGAAGGGTGCCAGCTCCTGGGCGGTAATGCCTTCCGCCCTGGCCACGGCAACCGCGTGTGCGTACCCCGTCATGGCGGTCCAGAAGATGTCGAGCAGAGCGATGTCGTACGCAGCGGCCCGGCCGATGTCCTCGCCGAGATGTGTCTGGGTGCCGCCCAGGGCATCCAACGTCGGCTTGTGCGCCTGGTAGAGCCGCTCCGGGCCGCTGTGGAGGAGCACCGAGGCGGGTGTTCCGATGGTCGGGGTCGGCGTCATGATCGCCCCGTCCAGGTAGTCGATGCCGTGCTCGGCCGCCCAGGCCGCGGTGGCGCGGGCTCGATCGGGGGTGTCGGCGGTCAGGTTGGCCACCGTGCGTCCCTTCAGCGCGCCGGTGACCGGGCCGCGCCGGACGATGGCGTCGACCGCGTCGTAGTTGACGACACAGACAACCGTCAAAGGGCTCGCGGCGACCGCAGCTTCGGGTGACTCGGCGCGGAGGGCACCCCGCTCGACCAGGTCCTCATCCTTACCCGGCGTCCGGTTCCATACCGTGGTCCGATGGCCGGCGTTCAGGAAAGCGGTGGCCAGCGCCCGGCCCATCGGGCCCAGACCGATCACGGTCACAGGGGCGGGGTTCTGCTCGGACATGAGTGCTCCTCTCGTCAGGACCTCCACGATCGAGGGAGCCGCAACGGATCTGCTACGGATTCACCACGGGAGGGGCACGGCGATACGCGGGAGCCCAGGGAGCCACGTTGTCGCCACGGGCTGAGGGACGAGTACTGTCTACGCTCTTGCTTCAGATCGAATGCTCGACCACCCCGGCGTGGGCGCTGCAGGCCGAAACGGCCGGGTAGTCGATCAGGCATGCCACGAGGGTGCCGAGGGCGACGTGGGGGGGTCGGGCAGCTTGGACACGTCGAACTGGGGCCAGGTCGGGGCGGTGGTCTCGAAGGTGGCCTGGCCTCCGTCGATCCCGAGCTGGTAGACGGCCGGCACCTGATCGGCATGGGCGGCACGCATGGACTCGATGAGCGGCCCATGGGCCATCCCGTTCAGGCTCACCTGTCTGCGGTAGCGGAGGTGAGGTCAGAGATCAGCACACGTACGCGGGCCTCGATCGCGTCCCGGATCGGGCGTACGGCTTCGACGCCCTGGCCGGCCGGATCGTCCAGTACCCAGTCCTCGTAGCGCTTGCCGGGAAAGATCGGGCAGGCGTCGCCGCAACCCATGGTGATCACGACGTCGCTGGCCTGTACGGCATCGACGGTGAGCACCTTGGGAATCTCGGCCGAGATGTCGATGCCACGCTCTGCCATCGCCTCCACCACGGCCGGGTTCACCTGGTCGGCAGGCGCGGAACCGGCCGAACGCACGCGTACCCGATCGCCGGCCAGGTGGGTCAGGAAGGCGGCGGCCATCTGGGAGCGGCCCGCGTTGTGCACGCACACGAACAACACCTGCGGCGGCGCGTCGATCTGGTCCGGCACGGGTTCCTCCTATCGAGGCTGGTAGGCAGAGGCGGGGACGGACTCCGCACCGGGCTGCGGGCTGTTCGGGTAGAGCGCGACCAGCAGCAGGCCGCCGAGCGCGGCTCCGGCCAGCTGGGCGACGATGAAAGCGGGCACCGAAGCAGGGGCGATCCCGGCGAAGGTGTCGGTGAAGGCCCGGCCCAGGGTGACGGCGGGGTTGGCGAAGCTCGTACTGCTGGTGAACCAGTAGGCGGCGCCGATGTAGCCGCCCACCGCGACCGGGGCGAGCGCGGCGCGGCCTTGCCGGGCCAACGCGAAGACGACCACGATGAGCCCCGCGGTGGCCACCACCTCACCCAGCAGCAGGTGAGGGGCCGACCGGTCACGAGCCGAGACCTGAACGGCCGGGAGCGCGAACATGGCGTTCGCCAGGACGGCCCCCGCGACGGCTCCGGCGACCTGGGCGGGCAGGTAGGCCGCCACTTCCCGTCCGCGCATCGCCGGGGCAGCGTCGCGTCGGGTGAGGACCCAGGCCGCCACGGAGACGACCGGATTGAAGTGCGCGCCGGACACGGGCCCGAGGATCAAGATGAGCACCGCCAGTCCTGACGCCGTGGCCAGGCTGTTGGCCAGCAGTTGTACGCCGACGTCACGCGAAAGATCGGTTGCCATGATGCCGGAGCCGACCACCACGGCCACCAGGGCGGCGGTGCCGGCGAACTCGGCAAGCGCCCGGCGTGCCAGGTTCACCGCGCGTCCGCGACAAGCGTCTCGGGCAGGGCCAGTACGCCGGTCAGGCGCTTCAGCGTGGCCGGGATGATCCAGTAGTAGACCCAGGTGCCGCGCCGCTGACTGTCGATCAGGCCGGCCTCACGCAGCACTTTGAGATGATGCGAGATCGTCGGCGCGGTGACCGCGAAGGCGCCGGTCAACTCGCACACGCACACCCCGTCACCGATCTGGCGGCCGCTCTCCTGCGCGCCGATCAGGGACAGCAGCCGCAACCGGATCGGGTCGCCGAGCGCCTTGAACACGCGAGCCATCTCCGCGGCCTCGTCTTCAGCGATCGGCTCCGCGATCAGCGGTGCGCAGCACTCGGAGGCGAGCACCGGCAGCTCCTGTTTCGACATATCTCTAATTTGACAGATTCCTAAGCAGCGGCGCAAACTCGGCACTACTTAGACATCCGTCGAAACAACGATGGGAGATCGTCATGTCCCGCGTCCAGCTCGCCCTCCGCGTCGCCGACTTGGAAGGCTCGATCACCTTCTACTCCAAGCTGTTCGGCACCGAACCGGCCAAGCGCCGCCCCGGCTACGCCAACTTCGCCATCGCCGAACCCCCGCTCAAGCTGGTGCTCATCGAGGGAGAGGAGGGCGAGCCGACCCGCATGGACCACCTCGGCGTCGAGGTCGAGGACACCGCCCAGGTCAACGCCGCCACCCAGCGGCTCAAGGACGCCGGGCTGGCCACCTTCGAGGAGAACGACACCTCCTGCTGCTACGCCCTCCAGGACAAGGTCTGGGTACACGGTCCCGGCGCCGAGCCATGGGAGGTGTACGTGGTCAAGGACGACGCCGACACCCTGACCAGGGAAGTCGATCCGGCCTGTTGCACCCCGGCCGGCGAGCAGGCCACCGAGCCGGTCAGCGCCTCGGCCGACTGCTGCTGACCACGGGCTTCTCTTCGCTCGCTGGGGCCCGCGCGTGCAGGCTTGCGGGCCATCCCTGTATGAAGGGGCCCGGGGTTCGAATCCCCAAGGCGGCTCCAGGCCAGAAGCCCTCCGCAAGATCGCGGAGGGCTTCTGCGCTCTCAAGCGCGCCCCGACGAGTCAATGGCGCTTCGCGTGCGCCGGGCGAGCAGGGCCAGCAGGACGGTCATGACGAGTCCGAGCGCGGCCAGCGACAGGCGGTCGGTGGTGTTCTCGCCGTTGGCGATCACCCCGAACACGGTGTGCGCCACGAGCGCCCCACTGGCCAGCGCCAGGCTGTGCCGGTCGTGCCATCCGCCGTGTGCCGTCCATCGGCGCAGCAGTACCGCTGCCACCACCGCCAGGAGCGCCGCAGCCACCATCGGGACCGCCACCCAGCCGCCTTGGGTGAAGGCCGGGTGCTGGGCGCCGCCGAAGGGGAACAGCAGCGCGAGATATCCGAACGCCACCACCCCGGCCAGGCACGCGACGACCGGCGGCGCGGGAACCGTCCGGGGCGCGGCGGCCGGCACGTCGGTCGGGCGGGGGACGAACCGCAGCGCGAGCACCGCGAGCACCGCGATGGCCAGCACGAACGCCGCCAGCACCGCCGGCGGCGCCTGGTAGCCGGGGTCGATGAAGGCCGTCGTCCACCGCAGCAGCAGGGCGCCCAGCACGAACACCACCCCCGCCACGACCAGCCCGGTCCGCCCCAGATAGGGACGATGGCGAAGATCCGGGACGATGAGATCCACCAGCAGGATCGGCAGCGCCACGCTGAAGACCGCGTGGTAGGGGATGTTCAGCTCGGTGTAGGCGCTGTTGAGGCCGAGGATCCTGGGCGCCCAGTCGGCCACGCCGTAGATGGTCGGGCTGGTGAGCGCCTGCAGCGCCAGCCCTTCCTCCACGATCCCGTACGCCGCCCCGAGCAGCAGGATGGCGAGCCAGCCCCGGCCGGTACGGCGTACCAGCTCGCGGATCAGTACGGTGCCGGCGCCGTAGATCGGCACCCACAGCAGCAGCAGCCACGCCTGGCGGAGGGGCGGATTGCCGAGCGTGAGCTCGGCGACGACCGGGGTGAGCCCGGCCAGCAGGAGCGCGGCCCACCGGCCGCGTGCTCGTGAGGTGACCATGCGCCTACGGTCTCCCGCGGCGGGCGCGGGGCGCTGCTGTCGCCAGGCCGGTCCATGGCCTCTTCGGTCGCTTCCGGGTGGTGACTTTGGTTGCCATGGTGGGGCGGCGATGGTGACCTTGGTTGCTTACCAGGTGTAAGGGCGGCGGATACGATCTGCGGTTGTGTTCGCAGCACAGGGCCAGGACGGGGGTCGCCGCGACGGCGAACCCTGGAGGCATGGAGAAGCCGCAGACGATGACGGCTCGGGACGGGGCCGCGCAGCCGGGAGCGGTCACCAGGGCGGGAGTGGCTCGGGATCGGGGCGGTCGCCGCGTGACTGGGCGGTCGGGACCGGTGGCATCGTGCTCGCCGTGGCCGGGGCCGGGGCGGTGGTCTGGGGGGATCTGGTCCCGGGGACGCCCGGCTGGTACCTGTGGGCCGACGTGGCCGGCGGGGCTCTGGCGTGCGCGGGACTGTGGCTGTGCCGGCGGTGGCCGGTGGGCGCCTCGCTGGTCGTCATCGCGCTGTCCGTCCCGGCCGCGGCCGCGTCGGTGGCCGCGGGGATCGCCGCGCTCGTCGCGGCGCTGTACCGGCGACCGCCCGTGGCCGTCGCGGTGGGGGTGGCGTGGGTGGCGGCGACGCTGGTCAGGTTCGCCTGGCGGCCGCCGGGGCTGGCGCCGTATCCGGTGTGGGCGCTGGTCGGCGTGCTGTTCGGCGGGGCGATCACGGGCTGGGGCATCCTGGCCAGGACCCGGCGGGAGCTGCTGGCGTCACTGGCGGAACGGGCCCGCCGCGCCGAGGCCGACCAGCGGCTGCGCGCGGAGGAGGCCCGCCGTGCCGAACGCCTCGGCATCGCCCGCGAGATGCACGACGTGCTCGCCCACCGGCTGTCGCTGCTGGCGGTGCACGCCGGGGCGCTGGAGTTCAATGCCGGTGCCAGGCCGGACGAGGTCGCCGAGGCGGCCGGGGTGATCCGGACCAGCGCCCACCAGGCCCTGCAGGAGCTGCGCGCGGTCATCTCCGTGCTGCGCGAGAGCCCTTCGGCCGAGCTCCCGCTGACCGGGCTCGCGCCGCTGGTGGAGGAGTCGCGGCGGGCCGGGATGCGCATCGAGCTGTACGAGAACGACGTACGCTTCGCCGACCTGCCGGAGACGACGCGGCGCACGGCGTACCGCGTCGTGCAGGAGGGGCTGACCAACGCGCGCAAGCACGCGCCCGGCCGGCCCGTCACCGTCGTGGTCTCCGGCGCGGCCGGTGGGGAGCTGACGGTCGAGGTGCGCAACCCGCCGGCCGCCGGGCGGGAGGCGGCGGAGCTGGCCACGACCGGGGGCGGAGCTGGGTTGGCCGGGTTGGAGGAACGGGTATCGCTGGCGGGCGGGCGTCTGGAGCGGGGACGTACCGAAGGCGGCGGGTTCCGGCTGGCGGCGCGGCTACCATGGCCACGTGAGCGGCCCCATGAGTGAGCCGGTGAGCGGGTCCACGGGTCCGCCCGTGGGTGGGTCTGCGGGTCCGGCCGGGGGCGGGTCCGCGGGTGCGTCCCTCGGCGGGGGCGGGGGTGCGTCCGCCGCGATCCGGGTGCTCATCGTCGACGACGACGCGCTCGTCCGTACCGGGCTGACGTTGATGCTCAAGGGAGCGCCCGCCCTCCAGGTGGTGGGCGCGGTGGCGGACGGTGCGCAGGTCCAGGCCGCGGTCGGCGAGTACTCTCCCGACGTGGTGCTGATGGACATCCGGATGGCCGGCGTCGACGGCATCGACGCGACCCGCAGGCTGCGCGCCCGCCAGGACGCGCCGGAGGTCATCATCCTGACCACGTTCGACGCCGACGAGCACGTGTTCCGGGCGCTGCGCGCGGGAGCCAGCGGGTTCCTGCTGAAGGACACGCCGCCCGAGGGGATCGTCGAGGCGATCCGGCGCGTCGCCGCCGGCGAGCCCAGCCTGTCGCCGAGCGTCACCCGGCGGTTGATCGCCCACCTGGTGCCCGAGGAGGACAACCGGCGGCGGGCCGACGCCCGGCGGGTGCTGTCGGCACTCAGCGAGCGCGAACGGGAGGTGGCGCTCGCGGTCGGGCAGGGCAAGACCAACGCCGTCATCGCCGGTGAGCTGCACATGAGCGTGGGCACGGTCAAGGGCTACATCTCCCGCATCCTCACCAAGGCGGGCCTGGACAACCGGGTTCAGCTGGCTCTGGTCGTCCACGACGCCTCGTAGGACAGCCGGCTCCAGCCTCGTACCGCCCTGGCGGTCGCAGGTCTTGCCGTCCCCAAGGCGGCGCCAGGCCAGAGGCACTCTCGGATGATCCGGGAGGTCAACGGGTGCCTGTTGCCGAAGATCCTTCGTAGGGCATCATGGCGCGATGAGCGTGCGCTACGACGACGTGATCGGCTCCCTCCGAACGGCATATGACGGTGGCGCCGAGCGGCGTGAGGTCAGCGGCAAAGCCCCGTGGAAGCTGGCGGAGCGGGAGGCGTTCCTGAGCCGTCTGCAGGGGGACCGTCGCGGGCGACTGCTGGAGGTCGGGGCCGGAACGGGCCAGGACAGCGCGTACTTTCAGGAAAACGGCCTCGAAGTCGTGGCCGTCGATCTGTCTCCTGCCATGGTGGCTCTCTGCCGGGAGAAGGGCGTCGAAGCCCATGTCATGGACTTTCTGAGCCTCGATTTCGCGCCGTGTTCGTTCGACGCGGTGTACGCGCTGAACTGCTTGCTGCATGTGCCCAACAGCGACCTTCCGGCGGTACTGGATGCGATCCACACGCTGATGCGGCCCGGCGGCCTCTTCTTTCTCGGCGTTTATGGCGGAGGCAGCGTGACGGGTGAGGGTCCCTTCGAGGAGGATGATCATCATCCTCCTCGGTTCTTCTCTTTCCGCAGCGATGAGCAGCTCCAGGAGTACGCACGCAGGACTTTCGAGGTGGTGGATTTCCACGTCGTGGGATCTGACAATCTCCGGTTCCAGTCGCTGACGTTGCGGCGATCTGGATGATCAGCTTTGGGACTATGAGAGGAATCCGCAGCGTGCTGACCAGAGCGATCGCAATAGGCGGTGGCGGTGGGCAAGCGCAGCGACGGCACCCCTGTCGCCATTTCGAGCGGCCTCGACAGGACCATCCGGGTGTGGAGTCTGGGAGCTTGAGGATCCACGGCACAGCGATGAAGGGCATGTGATGGATGGTCAGCGGTTCGCCGAGATCGCGCGAGCGGCCTTCGGGAAGGGGCGCCGGCCGGCAGGGGTCGAGCGGCTCAGGGGCGGGAGCAAGAAGGGCGTTTACCGGCTCTCGTTCGACGACGACGGGCCCGGCGCGATCGTCTACGTCTGGTCCCAGGAGGAGGACTTCTGGCCCGCCGCGGCGAACGCCGACGCGGAGACCCCGTTCGGCCATGCGTCCGGGCTGCGGTTCTTCGAGGTCGCCCATGGGCGGTTGAGCGGCCTCGGGGTGCGGGTGCCCGAGGTCTACCTGGTGGACCGGCCGGGCGACGTCATGGTGGTCGAGGATGTACGCGGCGGGACGTTGGAGGCGTTGCTGCGCGACGACCCGGCGCGGGCGGGCCGGGTGATGGATCGGCTGGCCGAGAGCCTTGAGGCCATGGGGCGGGAGCGGGCCCCGTGGGTGGGGAAGATCGAGGGGATCCGGCGGCGATCCGCGGTCGAGGTCGTGCTGGAGCACGCGCTGCGGGACCTGGACGAGGCGGCCGTCCGGGTCGGGCGGATCGGCGCGGTCCGGGAGGACTTCGAGAGCGCGCTGCGGGAGATGGCCGCGGGCGTGCGGCCGCGGGCGGATCACGGGCTCATCCACGGGGAGCTCGGGCCCGATCACGTGCTGGTGGACGACCACGACGCGCCGGTGCTGATCGACATCGAAGGCACGATGTTCTTCGACGTCGAATGGGAGCACGTCTTCCTGCGGATCCGGTTCCACGAGCATTACGAACGGTTGCGCGTCGACGGGCTGGACGAGGGCCGGATGAGGCTGTACCAGCTGGCCCAGCACCTGTCGCTCACCGCCGGGCCGCTCCGGCTGCTCGACGGCGATTTCCCGGACCGGGAGTTCATGCTGGGGATCTCGAAGTTCCACAGCGGGGAGGCGCTGGAGTTCCTCGCGAGAAGGCGATGAGTTCCGCGGCCCGGAGCAGTCTTAAGAGCATGCGGAAAATCATCTACTCGATGCTGATCTCCCTCGACGGCTACGTGGAGTCCCCGAACGGCGACATCGGCTGGTCCGCGCCCGACGAGGAGGTCCACGCGTTCATCAACGACATGTCCCGCGAAATGGGCGGGTCCCTCTACGGCCGGCGCCTCTACGAGAACATGTCCGCCTACTGGCCCACCGCCGACCAGAGCCCCGACGCCCACGCGCTCGAGGTCGACTTCGCCAGGATCTGGCGGGCCATGCCCAAGTACGTCTTCTCCAAGACCCTCGATCAGGTCGGCTGGAACAGCACGCTCGTCACCGGCGACCTCGAGGAGGAGGTGACCAGGCTCAAGCGGCAGGACAGCGGCGACCTCGACCTGGGCGGGGCCACGCTGGCGTGGAGCGTGCTGCGGCTCGGGCTGGTGGACGAGTTCCGCATCTTCGTCCACCCGCTCGTGCTGGGCGCGGGCAAGCCGTTCTTCCCCCAGCTCGACGCCTCCATCAGGACCCGGCTGCTGGAAACCCGGGCGTTCCCCTCGGGGATCGTTTACCTTCGCTACGAAGTCACGTAGCCTGACAGGAAACCCTTAGGAAGGTTTCCTATCGATTATGCGCGCGCTGCCCGCCTTAGCGGCCCTGCTGCTGATCACGGCCTGCGGCCCGGCCCCGACCCAGGAGGCCCCGGTCAACGCCGAGGACGTGATGTTCGTGCAGATGATGGTGCCGCACCACCGGCAGGGCATCGAGATCGCCAAGGTGGGGGCGGAGCGCGCCACCACGCCGGAGCTCCGGACGCTGGTCGCGGCCATCGCCAGCACGCAGCAGAGCGAGGTCGAGCGGATGCTGCGCTGGCTGCACTCCTGGGACCAGCCGCTCTCGCCCCCGAGCGGCGCGCACGACCACCACGGAGGCATGCCCGAGACCGACGTCAAGCGGATCCAGGCGCTGCGGAAGTCCAAGAGCTTCGAGCACGACCTGCTCAACCTGCTCATCGCGCATCAGGATGACGCCGTGCAACTGGCCGCCGCCGAGGTGGCGGGCGGGGCCAACCCGGCCGTTCAGCAGTGGGCCGGGCAGGTGCGGACCTCCCGCAAGGGGCAGATCGACATCATGATGAAGCTGCTGAAGCGGTGAGGAAGCCCCGGAGGGCCCCGCTCGTAGCGGGCCTGGTCGACGTTCCAGGAGCCCACGTGGCCGCCGCCCTTCGTGCGTACGAGCGTCACCAGGTCCGGCCTGAGCTCCGCGAACCGCAGCGAGGGCTCGACGGGCACGCTGGTGTCGTCGTCGTCCACGAAGAGCAGGATCGGCTGCCTGAACTCCTTCGCGTGCCGCACGTGGTCGAGATCGTCGAGCGAGATCCCCGTACGCCGCTCCACCACGAACTTGCCCACCGAGGCCAGCCAGCCCGGCACCCCCCGCTGCCGCGCCCCCAGGTCGATGGGCGCGTTCCAGTCCATGACCGGGCTGTCCAGGATCAGGCCCTTGATCGGCTCGCCGGGTAACATCCTGGCCGCCATAGGGGCGATGCCCCGCCCATCGAGAACCCGTACAGCACCACCCCGGTCGCCCCCTGGCCGCGGGCGTAGGAGATGGCCGCGGCGACCTCGCGCCACTCGGTGGCGCCGAGGTGGAACGTGCCGTCCTCGAAGGCCACCACCTCCAGCGGGTACGATCCCCCGTGCGAGGGGTCGATCACCAGCCCGGAGTAATACCAGCCCGCGCCACCCAGCCCCACCAGCGCCAGGACCGCCAAGACGGCCGCGATCCACGCCAGCACACGTCTCATGACGAAATCATAGACGCCCACACGAATAAGTGATTAGATCACTTGATATGTCCGAGGTAACGCGGCCGACGCTGTCCGACGCTCTGACCGAGCGCATGCTGGAGCTCATCCGTACGGGAGGGCACCGGCCGGGCGACAGGCTGCCCTCGACCAGGGAGCTCTCCCAGCGTTTCGCCGTCACCACCCCGACACTGCGCGAGGCGCTGCGCAGGCTCGAGGCCACCGGGGCCATCGAGATGCGGCACGGCTCCGGCATCTACGTCGGAACCGACATCGAGCGGGTCGTCCTGCCCAACCCCAACATGCGCGAGATGCACGCCGCCCAGCTCCTGGAGCTGCTCGGCGCGCGGATCGTGATCGAGCCGCCGCTCGCCGCGATGGCTGCGCACAACGCGGACTCCGAGGAGCTGGCCCCGCTCAAGCGGGTGCTCGAAGAGGCGGGCAGGCACCTGCGCGGCCACGACGCCCTCCTGCACGACGCGAACATGTCCTTCCACCGGGCGACGGCCCGGCTGGCCGGCAACAGCGTGCTGCACGAGGTCGTCGACTCGCTGCTCACCGTCCACGGACCCGAGCAGCAGGAGATCCTGCAGATCTTCGACGACCGGCGCCGCGACTACGACGAGCACCTGGCGATCCTGGAGGCCATCGAAGCACGCGACGCGGCGCAGGCCGAGGAGCGCATGCGGGCCCACCTGGTGGACGTCAAGACGGTTATAGAGCACAGGTTGCAATCACCCCTGACGTAAGACCCCCTGAAGAAACAAGGAGGCCGGTCCATGTTCCGGTCACGTGTGGTCACGCTCGGCGTGGCGGCGCTCGTCCTGACCGCCTGCGGCGGAAACGGCGCCGAGACGCAGAAGAAGAGCGAGCTGACCCTGTACAACGACAAGGGCGCCTGGACGAAGTACTTCGACCAGATGGGCGCCCTGTCCAAGCAGAGCATCGGCCTGGGCATGAAGCCGACGGGATACACGGACTCGGCCCAATACCAGGCGTTCATCAAGGCGTCGTTCCGCACGAACGTCAAGCCTGACCTGTTCACCTGGCAGACCGGGGGGATGCTCGAAGAGATCGTCAAGCAGAAGCAGGTGGCCGACACCACGGACATCTGGCAGCAGGCGATCCAGGCCGGCGACCTGTCGAAGGACCTCGCGCCGTACTACACGATCGACGGCAAGCAGTACTGCGTGCCGATGAACGTCGCGTACTGGGGCATGTTCTACAACAAAAAGATCTTCGACAAGTACGGGCTCACCGCGCCGAAGACGTGGGACGACCTGGTCAAGGTGGCCGACACGCTGAAGAAGAACGGCGTCAAGGCCTTCTACCACACCAGCGTGCTGTTCTCCTTCGTCTGGTTCGAGCAGCTCATGGCCGGCTCCGACCCCGACCTGTACGACCGCCTGTCCACCGGCAAGGCCAAGTACACCGACCCGGGCGTGGTCCAGGTGATGGAGAAGTGGAAGTCCCTCATCGACGCCGGATATTTCATCAATCCTGGCGACAAAACGGACCCGGGTGACGTGCTGAAGAACGGCAAGGCGGCGATGGTCTCCTTCGGCACCTGGTTCAACACCAGCATGACCCAGCGCAACATGAAGGCCGGCGAGGACTACGACTTCTTCGCCATCCCCAACGTCAACCCCTCGCTGCCCAAGACCTCGATGATCTTCGAGAGCGGCCCGCTCTGCTCGCTGACCAAGGGCGCCGACCCCGCCGCCAACCAGAAGTACCTCAAGTGGTGGACCACGTCGGAGGCGCAGGAGAAGTGGGCGTCCAGCAGGGGAGACGTGAGCGCCAACCCCAAGGTGAGCATCTCTGACAAGGCGCTCGGCACCGTCACGAAGGACGCGGGCAGCGGCCAGTACCGCCTGGTCAACCGGTACTTCGAGGCCACCCCGCCGCCGGTCCTGACGGCCGCGCTGGACGGGTTCGGCAAGTTCGTGACGGAGCCCGGCAGCTACAAGGAGGTCCTGGAGACCATCCAGAAGGCCGCTGATGAGTACTGGAGCACCCATCAGTGAGCGAGGGAGCGCCGCCGCCTGGACTGAGGAGCGGCGGGAGCGAAGCGACCAGAGCGACGAGGGAAGGCGGCGGCTCCGGAGCGACCGAGCCCGCCTCCGCGGAGTGGAGGCCATGAACACGCGCGCACCTATACTCGGGCGGTTCGGGTTCGGCTATGTGGCGCCCGCGGTCCTGCTGGTGGCGGGGCTGCTTTACGCGCCGTTCCTGTGGACGGCCTACCTCAGCTTCACCCGCTATGACGGCCTGGAGCCGGCCCAGTGGATCGGCGCGCACAACTTCGGCAAGCTGCTCGACGACCCGGCCCTGCTCACCTCGATCCGCAACACGCTGCTCTGGGTCATCGGCACCATGGTGCTGCCCGTCGGGCTCGGCCTGCTGGTCGCGGTGCTGTCGTACGACATCAAGGGTGGCGTGTGGTTCCGGGTGCCGTTCCTGCTGCCGTACGCGCTGAGCGGCGCCGGCCTGGCCATGGTGTGGAGCCCGATCCTGTCGCACGACGGCATCGCCAACAAGCTGCTCGGCGTGGACACCGCGTTCCTGCAGGACGCGCCGGTCAACACGCTGGCGATGCTGCTGGTCTGGACGTGGCAGCAGCTCGGTGTCAACATGCTGCTGTTCGTGGTGGGGCTGCAGTCGATCCCGAAGGAGCCGATCGAGGCCGCCCGGCTCGACGGGGCCGGCGGGTGGCGGCTGTTCAGGTACGTCATCTGGCCGCTCATGAGGCCGCTGACGGCGGTCGTGGTCGGGCTCGCGCTGGTGGCCGGCCTGAAGACGTTCGACATCGTGTGGGTGCTGACGCAGGGCGGCCCGGGGCGCAACTCGGAGACGCTGGCGGTGACCATGTACAAGGAGACGTTCGTGGCCAGCGACTACGGCTACGGCTCGGCCGTGGCGGTGATGCTGACCGTCGTCACCGGGCTGGCGTCCTACCTCTATCTCAAGCGGCAGGTGTCCCAGTGATCCGGCGTGCCGTCCTGGTCGTGCTCGGGCTGGTCTGGCTCGGGCCGACGTACCTGCTGCTCGTGAACGCCGCGCGCCCGGCCGCCTCGTACGATCCGGGCCGGGCGTGGGCACCCTCGTCCGACTTCGCGCTGTTCGAGAACTTCGCGCGGGCGCTCGACAGCGCCAACCTGACGCAGAGCCTGGCCAGCACCGCGCTCTACGCCGTCGTCTCACCGCTGCTCGGCGTGCTCATCGGGGCGCTGGCCGGCTACACGATCGTGGTGCTGCGGCTCCGGCACGGGTTCTTCTGGTTCATCCTGATCTTCGGCGGCACGGTCTTCCCGTCGCAGATGCTGCTGGTGCCGCTGTTCGTCGGCTACAGCGACGCCGGCCTCTACGACAGCCGCCTCGGCATGATCCTCATCTACACGGCGATCAGCGTGCCGCTGGCCGCCTTCGTGCTGCGCAACTTCTACACTGGCGTAGCGTTCTCGATCTTCGAAGCGGCCAGGATGGACGGCGCCTCCACCTGGCGCATCTTCTGGGGCATATACCTGCCGATCTCGCTCAGCGCGCTGACGGCGGTGTTCATCCTGGAGTTCACCTTCGTCTGGAACGACCTCATCTTCGGTCTGACCCTGTCCCAGACCGAGGACGTGCGGCCGGTGATGACCGCCATCGCCGGCCTCATGACCGACGTGTACGCCGGGACGCCCGTGCCCGTCGGCCTGGCCGCGGGCCTCGTGGTCTCGCTGCCGACCGTCGTGCTGTTCCTCGCCACCCAGCGCCTCTTCGCAAGGGGCCTGTCTCTAGGGAGTGTTTGATGACGAGCCGGTTGCTCCAGCGGAGCCTGGGCAGTCCCGACTATGACGGGATCAGGCAGGCGCTGCGCGACGACACCTCGACACCGGTGATCAGCGTGCGCGGGCTGGAGGTTCGGGTCGCGGTGCTGCCGCTGTTCACCCATGACGGCCGGCAGGCGGTCAGGGTGTCGAGCACCGAGCCGCTGACCCACGTGCTGGTGGGCGTGGACAGCGCGTCGGGCAGCGACGTGACGCTGCTGGTGCCCGAGGTGGACGCGCCGCGCGCGTTCACGCTGGAGTGCCGCGACGACGCGGGGGTGGTCGGCACCGCGCAGGTCACGGTGACCCCGCAGCGCAAGTGGAGCGTGTTCGTCGTCCACCACTCGCACCTGGACATCGGCTACACCGACCCGCAGGGCACCGTGCTCCGCCACCACCTCGACTACCTGGACGCGGCGCTGCGGCTGGCCGAGGAGACCGCGTCCTGGCCGGACGACGCGAAGTTCCGGTGGTCGGTCGAGTCGTCGATGCCGGCGCTGAAGTGGCTGGCCGCGCGGCCGGCCGAGATGGTGGAGTCCTTCGCGCAGAAGGCCCGCGAGGGCGTGATCGAGGTGACCGCGCTGCCGTTCCAGCTCCACACGGAGGCGTGCTCGACCGAGGAGCTGCACCGCCAGCTCCGCTTCACCACCCAGCTGGAGCAGAAGTACGGCTTCGCCACCAAGTCCGCCATGCACACCGACGTGCCGGGCGCGGTCGTCGGCCTGGTGGACGCGCTGCACTCGCACGGCGTGCGTTACCTGGCCGCGGCGCACAACTGGGCCGGTCGCTCCGTGCCCTACCTGCACGGCGGCGACAAGCTGACCAGGCCGTTCCGCTGGCGGGCGCCGAGCGGCAACGAGATCATCGTGTGGTTCACGGACACGCCGCACGGCATGGCGTACATGGAGGGCAACACGGTCGGGCTGACCGACTCCTACGAGCTGGCCGACGACCTGCTGCCGCGTTACCTGTCGGCGCTGGCCACGCGCGGCTACCCGTACGGGCCGGGGACGTTCGGCTGGCAGGGGCCGGACGCGCCGAAGGAGCCGTACGAGCTGGACGTGCTGCACCTGCGGGTGCAGGGAGCGCACGCCGACAACGCGGGCCCGTCGATCGTGCCCGCGTCGATCGCGCGCCGGTGGAACGAGGAGTGGGCCTACCCGCGCCTGCGCTCGGCCGTGAACAGCGACTTCTTCGAGCACGTCGAGGAGCGCTACCACGACCGGCTGTCCGTGCACGAGGGCGACTGGACCGACTGGTGGGCCGACGGGCTCGGCTCGGGCGCGCGCCCGCTCGGCTACGTGCGCCGGGCGCAGTCGGCCCTGCGGGTCGCCGAGACGCTGCACACGCTGGCCGGGGTGGACGCGACCGAGCAGGTGGACGCGGCCTACGACAAGGTCGCCCTGTTCAACGAGCACACCTGGGGCGCGGCCAACCCGTGGGAGGACGCCGAGGAGGCGGGCGACTCGGGCGGCCTGCAGTGGACGCGCAAGTCGTCCGGCGCCTACGACGCCCAGGACGACGCGGCCGACCTGCTGCACGCCGCGGTCCGCAGGTTCGGCGCCGCGCTGTCGGAGGCGGGCACCGAGGGCGGCGCGCTGGCCTCGTTCGCCGTCTTCAACCCCGGCACCTGGACGCGGACCGACGTGGTCCGCGCGTTCCTGCCGAGGGACGTGGTGGGCGTGGACGTGCCGATCGCGCTGGTGGACTCGCGGACCGGGGAGACGCTTCCGCACCACGAGGAGCTGGTGCACCCGGACGACTGGCCGACCCGGCCCATCGGGCGGCACGTCCACGCGGTCGTCCCCGACGTGCCCGGCTACAGCTACGCCCGCCTCGACGTCGTGCCCGGCGTGAACCAGGCCCCCGAGCCGGTCGAGCTGGACCCGAGCGGGGTGATCGAGAACGAGTTCTACCGCGTGGCCTACGACGTCCGCGAGGGCTACGTCGGCTCGATCTTCGACAAGCGGGCCGGCCGCGAGCTGGTCAACGGCGACGCGGCGGCCGGCTTCGGCCAGTACGTCTACGATCAGTACGCCACCGCCCCGCATTTCAACCATTTGTCGGGACACGTCGGAGCGCACGACCGCACGCTCCTCGGTGACCGGGCCATCGGCAAGGGCGCCACGATCACCAAGGTCCAGCGCACGGCCGTGGGCGAGAAGCTGGTCGTCGAGCTGCACGGCAAGGGCGTCGACTGGATCCGCACGACGATCGAGCTGCACGCCGGCGTGCCCAGGGTCGACCTGACCTACCAGCTCGCCAAGCAGGGCACCCCCGCCAAGGAGGCCGTCTTCCTGGCCTTCCCGTTCGCCACCGGGCCGGCCACCGCCTGGGAGCTGACCGGCGGCGTCGGCGGTCCTGACGTGCCGCGCGTGCCGGGCTCGGCCGAGTACATGCTGCCGATCAGGCACTGGATCGCGTTCGAGGACCCCGAGCTGACCGTCGCCTGGGCCACGCTGGAAGCGCCGCTGGTGCAGCTCGGCACCATCCACATGCCGTACGCGCCGTTCCCGCCGACCCTCGACCAGGAGGACGGCACGGTCTATTCGTGGGCGCTCAACAACATCTGGGACACCAACTTCCCGGCCCAGCAGCAGGGCGAGACCACGTTCCGCTACGCCGTGACCTCGGAGGCCGGAGCCCAGGGGCGGCGGCTCGGCGCGGCGGCGGCCTCGGGGCTGACCGAGCCGTTCGTCGGCGCGCTCGTCACCGACAGCCCCGACGCCACCGAGACGTACGTGTCCGTCGACCACCCCGACGTGCTCGTCACGTCCCTCGGCCGGGCAGGTGAGGAGCGCGTGGTGCGGCTGCAGTCGCTGGCCGCCGAGCCGGTCGAGGTGACGGTCGGCCTGCCGGGCCTGCGCTCGGCCCGCGGGCTCGATGTCGTGGACGAGACGGTCAAGGTACGGCTGCCCGCCTGCGGGGTGGCCGTTGTTTGGGGGACGTGTTCGTGAAGATCGTTGACATCAGGGCCACGACGGTCGCGGTCCCGCTGGAGGCGCCGCTGCGGCACAGCAACGGCGCCCACTGGGGCCGGTTCGTGCGCACGATCGTCGAGGTCGAGGCCGACAACGGGCTGGTCGGGCTGGGCGAGATGGGCGGCGGGGGCGAGAGCGCGGAAGCGGCGTTCCGGGCGCTCGTGCCGTACCTGAAGGACCATGATCCCTTCCAGCTGGAGGCGCTGCGCTTCAAGATCGCCAACCCGACGGCCTCGCTCTACAACAACAGGACGCAGCTCCTGGCGGCCATCGAGTTCGCCTGCATCGACCTCATCGGGCAGCACCTGGGCGTTCCCGCGTACGACCTGCTCGGGGGGCGGATCCGCGACGCCGTGCCGTTCGCCTCGTACCTGTTCTTCCGGTACGCGGCCAAGGGATACGGCGAGATCCGCACGCCCGACCAGCTCGTCGAGCACACCAAGCAGCTCAAGGCCGACCACGGGTTCACCGTGCACAAGCTCAAGGGCGGCGTGTTCCCGCCGGACCACGAGCTGGAGTGCTACCGGGCGCTGGCCGAGGCGTTCCCCGACGACCGGCTCAGGTACGACCCGAACGCCGTGCTGTCGGTGGCCGAGGGGCTGCGCTTCGGCCGGGCCATCGAAGGGCTGAACAACGACTACCTGGAGGACCCGGTCTGGGGGCTCGAAGGGCTCAGGGCCATCCGCGAGCAGGTCAGGGTGCCGCTGGCGACGAACACCGTCGTCGTCAACTTCGAGCAGCTCGCCGCCAACGTCATGCGCAGGGCCGCCGACGTGGTGCTGCTGGACACGACGTTCTGGGGCGGCATCAGGCCGTGCGTGAAGGCGGCGGGGGTGTGCGAGACGTTCCAGCTCGGGGTGGCCGTGCACTCCTCGGGCGAGCTGGGCATCCAGCTGGCGACCATGCTGCACCTCGGCGCCGTGCTGCCGAACCTCACCTACGCCGCCGACGCGCACTACCACCAGCTCAGGGACGACGTGATCGAGGGCGGGAAGCTGGCGTACTCGGAGGGCGCCATCGCGGTGCCGTCCGGCCCCGGGCTGGGGGTGCGCCTGGATCCCGAGCGGGTCGCCCAGTACGCCGAGTTCTACCGGGAGACGGGCGGCTACCCGTACGACCGGGACCCCGGGCGGCCCGGCTGGTACGCCACTGTGCCGAACGAACGGTTCGCCGACCCCACCGTGTCCCTCGATATAGCTCCATAATTGGGCGATATGTCGGAAGAAACCCAGCCGGCCCCGCCGGCTGACAATCTCGTCACCACCTCGCACACGCTGCCGTCCGGGCAGGCGTACACCGCCACCACCGGCACCATGGTGCTGCGCGAGGAGGTGATCGACGACGGCAGGTTCGGGGGCCTGCGGCCCAAGGCCGAGATGTTCGTCACCTCGTACACGCTCGACGGGGCCGAGCCGCTGAGCCGGCCGGTCACGTTCGCGTTCAACGGCGGCCCGGGATCGTCGAGCGTGTGGCTGCACCTGGGCGTGCTCGGGCCGCGCCGGGTCGTGATGGGGGACGCGGGCGCGCTCCTGCCTCCCCCTTACGGGCTGGCCGACAACGAGGAGAGCCTGCTGAGCGTGAGCGACCTGGTCTTCATCGACCCGGTCTCGACGGGCTTCTCGCGGGCGGCCGAGGGTGAGAAGCCGGAGCCGTACCACGGCTTCACCGGCGACATCGAGTCCGTCGGGGAGATCATCCGGTTGTGGACCACCAGGAACGGGCGGTGGATGTCGCCGAAGTTCCTGGCGGGGGAGTCGTACGGGACGGTCAGGGCGGCCGGGCTGGCGGACCACCTGCAGTCGCGGTACGGCATGTACCTCAACGGCGTGATGCTGATCTCCTCGGTGCTCGACTTCATCACCGGGGATTTCAACCAGGGCAACGACCTGTCCTACGCCCTCTATTTGCCGACTTATGCCGCTATTGCGCACTATCACGGGCTGCACGGTGACCGGCCGCTGGCCGACGTGCTGCGCGAGGCCGAGGCGTACGCCGAGCGCGACTACCCGTGGGCGCTGGCCCGCGGCAACCGCCTCACCGGCGAGGAGCGCTCGGCCGCCGTCTCCACGGTCGCCGCGCTGACCGGGCTGAGCGAGGACTACGTCGACCGCGTGGACCTGCGGATCGAGCACATCAGGTTCTTCACCGAGGTGCTGCGCTCGCGCCGCCAGGTCGTCGGCCGCCTCGACGGCCGGTTCACCGGCTGGGACCCCGACTCGGGGCGCGAGCACTTCTCCGCCGACCCCAGCATGAACGCGATCATGGGCCCCTACAGCGCCGCGCTCAACCACTACCTGCGCGCCGAGCTGGGCTACGCCAACGACCTGCCGTACGAGGTGCTCACGTCGCGGGTGCACCCGTGGTCGTTCAAGGAGTTCGAGGGCGCCCACGTCGCGGTGGTCGACAAGCTGGCCGACGCGATGCGGGCCAACCCGCACCTGCGCGTGCACGTGGCCTGCGGCTACCACGACGGCGCGACGCCGTACTACGCCGCCGAGCACGCGTTCGCGCACCTGCCCGTGCCCGCGGAGCTGGCCGCCAACGTCGAGTTCAGGTACTACGAGGCCGGCCACATGATGTACGTCCACGAGCCGAGCAGGCTCCGGCAGTCAGCCGACCTGGCCGCCTTCGTGCTCGGTCAGCAGGGCTGAGGCCCGGGCCAGGCGCTGTTTGAGGTTGTCGCGGAGCGCGGCGAAGCGGTCGGGGTTGTCCCGGACGACCGCCCGCTGGAGCTCCGCGTCGGCCGTGAACCAGGCCGCCACCAGGCCCGACGACCACTTGCAGGTCGTGTCGGCGGTCGCGGTCTGCTTCTCGTCCTCGCTGACGGCAGGCTTGTCCAGGTCCCAGCGGCTGTCGGCGATGGCGGCCTCGGGAGCCGGGTAGGACTCGCCCGCCTCGCCCATGCACGTCTCCCAGCGCTTGGCGGCCGCCGTCACGGACGGATCCTTGGCGGCCTGCTCCAGCGTGAGCGAGTCCTGGAGGGCCAGCCACGGCCAGTCGGCCTTCGTCGAGCCCTTGTCCAGGGTGAGCGTGGCCCGGTCCAGGCAGCCGCGGTCGGCGGCGGTGCCGTACAGGCGGTGCCGGGCGGGTTTGGGGAGCTTGCCGGCCCAGGCGCCCGTGGTGTCGGGCGAGGGCGGCCGGGCGAGGTGATAGCCGTAGGTCTTGGCCGCCTCGATGTCGGCCACGCCGTAACGGCGGGAGTTGCCGGGGTCCACCGCGGCGAGGGCGGCGGCGTCCTCCGCGGGTGGGTCGATCGTGATGCCCTGCTTGCGCATGCACTGCACGACGAGTTGGTTGTGGGCGTTGCCCAGGACGGCCCGCTGCTCGGGAGTGGTCTTGTAGGCGTCGAACGGCAGCACCAGCTCCGACACCGAGGAGACGCCTTTCACCGGCGCTCGCGGCGCGGGCTCGTCGGCGGCGCAGGCCGTGACCGTGGTCAGCAGCAGTGCGCCCGCGAGGAGTCCGCGACAGCCGGTTTCCGGCGGCCAAGCCCGGAAACCGGCACTCCCGTTACTGCTCAGCGGCACCAGATGTCGAGCGCGCTGGCGCGGTTGTTGCCGATGGCGTTGTTCGCCAGGAAGCCGTCGTTCGAGTTGTGCATGAACGTGCTGTGGGCTCCCGTGTACCCCGGGTGCTGCCAGAGGGTGGCGCTGCAGCCGATGCGATTCCTGACAGAGCTGGTCTCGTTGTCCATGGTCTCCCAGGAGTTGCTGAAGTCCCAGTTCAGCCAGTTGTTGTCGGCGAAGTCCGAGTCATCCTCGATGAAGTCACGCCAGTGGTCGACCTGACCGCGGTTGTAGTCGAAGCTGGCGTACAGGCAGACTCGACCGCCGTAGCAGGTCGAGCGGGGGCTGGCCACCGCTGCGGTGGCCGGCACGACCGCGGTCAACAGCGCGGCCGCGGCGACGATGCCGGCGGCCTTTCTCGATAGCCTCACAGGTCTCTCCTCGGTGAGTCGTTTCGACCTCGTAACCTAGCGTGCAAGATCGAACACGAGCCGCTATGACTCGCCGCACGATCAAGGCTCCGCGCCCGGATCGGGTCGCGTGCCCGGCACGCCGAGGACCACTGGTATCAGTGGTACGACCTGCAAGTTCGTCGCGTTGACACAACACTTGCCAGCTTTGGTACGCCCCCAGGGGAACCTGTGGGCTATTCGGGAAGGGCGGCCGGATTCTGCGCGAGCAGGCCGCCGTCCACCCGGTGCTCGGCCCCGGTGATGAACGACGAGCGCGGCCCCGCCAGGAACGCCACCAGCTCGGCCACCTCCTCGGGCCGGCCCACCCGGCCCAGCGGGTGGGAGCGGCCCCACTGCGCGACCTGCTCCTCCTGCGACAGGTCGCCCCGCCACAGGTCCGCCGCCCAGCGCAGCATCGGGGTGTCCACCGAGCCCGGGCAGACCACGTTCACCCGGATGCCGTCGGCGGCGTGGTCGAGCGCCATGGCCCTGGTCAGGCCGTTGAGCGCGGCCTTGCTCGCGGTGTAGGCGGCCACCTGCGCCTGCGAGGAGAACGCCTGCACCGACGACATGATCACGATCGAGCCGCCGCCGCGGGCCCTCAGCTTGGGGACGGCCGCCTTGCAGGTGAGGTAGACGCCCTTGAGGTTGATGTCGAGCACCTCGTCCCAGACCTCCTCCGGGGTGTCCTCGACCGTGCCGTAGCGCTGCACGCCCGCGCAGGTGACGACGACGTCGAGCCCGCCGTACCTGGTCACGGCCAGGTCCACCAGGTCGCGCATGTCGTCGGCCCGGCGCACGTCGGCGACCACGCCGGTGACGCTCTCGGTATCAAGCGCCGCGTCCTTGTCCACCCCGCAGAACACCACGGAAGCCCCGCCGTCGGCCAGCCGGTCCACCACGGCCCGCCCGATGCCCATCGAACCGCCCGTGACCAGCGCGACCTTCCCGCTGAACTCGCTCATGCCAGAACCTCCGCGCGCAACCTCAACACCTTCGTCTCGTGCGGGCCCAGGACGAGGGCCGTGCCGTTGTCCACCGCGGCGGCCAGGCCGTCGGTCGGCATGCTGGAGAACGGTTCGAGCCCCAGCGTGTACGCCCGTCCCCACCAGGGGTAGCCGGTGGACGCGCCGAGCTCCTGCCACATCCACAGGTACGGCAGGAGAGTCGCATCCCACTCCACCCGCATACCGATATCCCCCGAAATTTCGTACCAACCCTCGTCGAAGCCTGTCAGGTAGACGATGTCGCTCGGCGACCCCGGCTCCTGCACCACGCTCAGGTCGGTCTCGCCGCCGCCGTCGGCCGGGACGACGGGCCACTCCCATGGCCCGCCCGCCCGGACCCGGCGGCCCGCCGGATTTATCGCGCTTTCGTGGGGGATCACCTTAACGCCTTCCGGCAGCCTGATCCGGGCGCCGGGACGCAGGAACGGCAGGCCGTACACGATGTGCTGCCCCCACATGGCGTGCAGCGGGAGCTCGGCCTCGTTGGTGGCCCGGCCCTCGATCTCCAGCGCCGCCGTGCCCGACCTGAGCCTGAAGACCTTCTCCATCCGGTACGGCAGCCGCCGCGTCCGTACGCTGAGCCGTACCGCGACCTCCTCCTCGGAGTCGGCCACGACCTCGCAGCGCCACGGCAGCCCGGAGACCTCCCCGTGCTGCGCCAGCCGCGCGCCCCGATACTCGCTGGGCGCGCCGCCGTTCGGGAAGACCTCCTGCCAGCCGCCCTCGTAGTGGTCGATGAACTGGGCGACGTCGTCGGCCGCGCCCTGGAGGTGGTCGTGCGGGTTGCGCAGGCCCTGCGGGGAGAGCCAGACGAAGTCCGTGTCGGTGGGCTTGTGCAGAAATTCCAGCACGTCGCCGCCTTTGTCCGGCAGGACGGTCACGCGCAGCCGCTCGTTCTCCAGCACGACCGCCCGCAGCCCGTCGATCGTGACGGGCCGTAGGCGGGCCGCCCAGTTACGCCTCACTGGAAGGTCACATCCAGGAATCTCGGCCGGTAGATGGTCACGTCCCGGTAGTGGTCGGTGTTCACGAAGCTGTTGACGTTATAGGAGATCACGAGACCGTTGCCCGCGACCTCGGGATGAGCGTGGGCGTTGTAGGTGAAGATGTTCCCCTTGGTCTCGGGGGTCGTGTAGACGTGCTGCTTGCCGGTGAACGGGCCGAACGGGGAGCACGAGGTGTAGGCCACGATGTTGGGGCTCAGCACTTCGGTCGTGTCATGCGTGATCAGGACATATCCGGATCCGACCTTGGTGACGCTGTACTCGTTCGCGACGCCGCTCATGACGCGCGCCGAGTCGGCCTCGTTCGGTGACCAGGTGCCGTCCGCCTTCAGGAACTCCCACGTGCCCAGCAGGCTCTGCCCGCTGACCCTGGCGACGTGCATGTACTTGGGGGAGCCGAGGTCCTCGACGCCGTACACGTAGGTGTATCCGCCGTCCTTGAGGATCGCGGAGGCCCACGCCACGCCGTGCCCGGACGGCAGGTCGGTGACGCTGACGGGCGCGTTCAGCCGGCCCGGGGCGAACCTGGCCACCACGTTCCGGTGCCAGCGCCAGTCCCACGCGCCGGTGCCGTAGCGCTCGTACTCCTGGTAGGTGACCTCCACGAGCCCGCCGGCCACCGTCGCGTCGCCGGCCCAGTACCAGTGGTTCTGGTCACGCGGAGGCATGACGGCGGTCGGCGCGGCGGCGGTGCCGTCGTGGATCGTGGACAGCTTGCCGTCGCGCTCGACGGCGAAGGAGTTGTTCAGGAAGACCGTGTCCCCGCCCTCCCCGACCACGGGCGGGCGCGAGCCGTCGGTGTTCACCCGGCCGAGGAACGTGTCGGAGAAGATCCACAGCTCCTTGCCGTTCGGCAGCTTGACCGAGTAGGTGCCGTCGGCGCCCGTCCAGTCGTCCAGCCGGCTGTTGTCATTGCCGTAGTTGGTGAAAAGGCTGGTCAGGCGGGCGTCGGTGGTGGTTGCCTTGACAGTCGGGCCACACGCGGCCTTCTGGGTGGCCGGCGACTGCTGTTGCTGGGCCACCGAGGGGACGGGTTTGGGCGGGGCGGCCCAGGCTTGCTGCGGTACGGCCGTCAGGCCGGCCAACGCGATGGCGAGGGGTGCTAAGGCGGAGCGGAATCGCGTCATCACTCGTCCTTGGGGAGGGAAGTTCCCTACAGTTCTAGTCATTAGATCACTTACTGTCTAGGGCCCTCTCACACTCGGCCGAATTGGATCGTTGGAGTTCGGAGGTGATCCTCAGCAGGCTGCACTAGGGTGATGGCTTCCTGAAATATCCGTATATATCCGTTATGGAGGCCATATGCCGGTCACTCGCCGAGATCTGCTCAAGGTCGGCGCCGGAGCCGCGGCGGCGGCCCTGGCGGGCACGGAGACGGCGGCGGCGACCGCCTCCGCCTCCGCAGCGGGCCGGTTCGACCTGGCGGCGCCCGCCGACCAGCTGATCTGGAAGAAGGCGCTGTACGACGAGACCGTGCTGCAGTCGTTCGCCTTCGACAACACCAACGGGCACATCTACCTGGCCCAGCTGAAGAACGGCTCAGGCTCGGCGGCGGCCGGAGATCTCTGCGTGACCAAGCTGAGCCTGTCCGGATCGGTGCTCGGCCACATGTACCTCATGGGCTTCGGCCACGGCGTGCAGATCGGCGTCGAGCCGTCAGGCAGCTCCGCCTACCTGTGGACGGAGACCGACGCGGTCGCCGACGGCTCGGGGAACGCGTGGGGGCGGCGGCTGGCGAGGTTCAAGTTCGTCAACGGCCAGACGCTCACGCCGTCGTCCTCGGCGCTCACCAAGTACACCCTGATCTCGGGCGCGACCAGCACCACCTGCGCCATCGACCCGTCCACCAACCGGCTGATCATGCGCTGCCGGGTCGGCGGCCAGGCGCGGTTCGTGGCGTACTCGCTGGCGGCGGTCAAGGCGGGCACGGCCAAGAAGCTGTACGACGTCGCGCAGCCGTCCGGTCTGGGCGTCTTCCAGGGCTACACGGCTTACGGCAACTACCTCTACCTGCTCGACGGCACGGCGTACGGCTCCTCCAACCCCGCGCCGGGCAACACGTACATCACCTGCGTCGACCTGCGCACGGGCGCCAAAGTCCAGCGCTCGCTCAGCCAGGCGGGCAAGTCCCTGGACTACCGCGAGCCGGAGGGCATGGCGATCCAGATCGTGTCGGGACGGCCCAGGCTGTGCCTCGGCCTCGCCTCGGGCGCCGCGGGAGCCCGCAAGGCCAGCATCTTCTACAAGTCCGCCCTCGTCTGAGCAACAGACCGCGTCCGCGGCCGGACGCCGGATCCAGGCGGGCGCGGCCTTGGAGCGGATCCGGGGCGGGATGCGCGGTGTGACAGGTGTGGACCGGCTGATCGGCGGAAAATGTGGTGACCGCGCCGGAAGGGGCCCGGTAGCCTGCCGGGATGGGCCACGTCGAAGTAGGACATCTCACGTACGTGCTGCCCGACGGGCGGCCCCTGCTCAACGACGTGTCCTTCCGGATCGGCGAAGGCGTCAAAGCGGCGCTCGTCGGGCCGAACGGCGCGGGCAAGACCACGCTCATGCGGCTGATCGCCGGTGACCTCCAGCCGGTCGACGGCAGCGTGGCGAGCTCCGGCGGGCTGGGCGTGATGCGCCAGTTCATCGGCAGCGTGCGCGACGGGAGCAACGTGCGCGACCTGCTGCTCGGCGTCGCCCCACCGGCCGTGCGCAAGGCGGCCGAGCGGCTCGACGCGGCCGAGCTGGTCATGATGGAGCGCGACGACGAGAAGACGCAGATGCGTTACGCGCAGGCCATCAGCGACTACACCGACGCGGGTGGCTACGACATCGAGGTGTTGTGGGACACGTGTACGGTGGCCGCGCTCGGCGTCCCGTACGAAAGGGTGAAATATCGGGACGTGTCCACGCTGTCCGGCGGCGAGCAGAAGCGGCTCGTCCTGGAGGCGCTGCTGCGCGGCCCCGACCAGACGCTGCTGCTCGACGAGCCCGACAACTACCTCGACGTCCCCGGCAAGGAGTGGCTGGAGCAGCAGCTCAGGGAGACACCCAAGACCGTGCTGCTGGTCAGCCACGACCGCCAGCTCCTGGCGAACGCGGCCGACCGCATCGTGACCGTCGAGTCCGGCAACATCTGGATCCACGGCGGCGGGTTCGGCACGTACACCGAGGCCCGCAAGGCCCGCAACGAGCGCCTCGACGAGCTGCGCAGGCGCTGGGACGAAGAGCACGCCAAGCTCAAGGCCCTGGTCAACATGCTCAAGAACAAGGCGAGATACAACGACGGCATGGCCGCCCCGTACCACGCCGCCCAGACCCGGCTGCGCAAGTTCGTGGAGGCGGGCCCGCCGGAGACGCCTCCCAACGACCAGAACATCAAGATGCGCCTCAGGGGCGGCCGCACCGGCAAGCGCGCGATCACCTGCGAGGTGCTCGAGCTCACCGGTCTCATGAGCCCGTTCGACCTGGAGGTCTGGTACGGCGAGCGCGTCGCGGTCCTCGGCTCCAACGGCTCGGGCAAGTCCCACTTCCTGCGCCTGCTGGCCGGAGAGCCGGTCAACCACGAGGGGGTCGCCAAGCTCGGCGCCCGCGTGGTCCCCGGCCACTTCGCCCAGACGCACGCCAGGCCCGACCTGCTCGGCCGCACCCCGGTCGAGATCGTCATGACCGAGCACGCCAAGCTCAAGAACGAGGCCATGAAGACGCTGGCCCGCTACGAGCTGGCGGGGCTGATCGCCGAGCAGCGGTTCGACACGCTCTCCGGCGGGCAGCAGGCCCGGCTGCAGATCCTGCTGCTCGAACTGTCCGGGGCCACGTTGCTGCTGCTCGACGAGCCGACCGACAACCTCGACCTGGCCAGCGCGGAGGCGCTGCAGGCCGGCCTCGACGCGTTCGACGGCACGGTCGTGGCGGTCACCCACGACCGCTGGTTCGCCGCCGACTTCGACCGCTACCTGGTCTTCGGCTCCGACGGCACGGTCTACGAGTCGTCCGAGCCGGTTTGGGACGAGGCCAGGGTCGTACGTCCCCGTTAAAGAGTTGGTACGCCTGGCGCGTGTCCTCTGCCAGCCGTGCCCATGCACGGGTTATCACGGCAAAGTGATCCCGCGCAGTCGAACCGTCAGCCTGCTCGCACTCTGCGCACTCGGGGCGATCTGCCTCTCCGGGTGCGCGAGCGAGAAGCGACCCGTGCAAGAGCTCAAGCCCCTTGCGCTCAAGGAGCAGGTCTCCAATATCGTCAAATCCGCCGACGGGTACGCCGTCACCTGGGCGGGTGTGCTCAGCAACGCCAACCCGTGGCACTTCGGAGAGCACGTGGTGGCCACGATCGTCGGACACGACGCCAAGGGCACCGAGGTGGTCAGGATGGACCAGCCGCTCGACGCCGTGCCGCCGGGCGGTTCGCTGGCCTTCACCGGCCAGGCCACCGCATCCGAGAAGCCGGCGAAGGTGACGATCCAGTACCGTCCCGCGCGCTGGCGGGCGGCGGCGCGGATTCCCTCCGCGTTCCAGCGGTTCCCTGTCAGCCGAGTCCAGACATTGCCCCAGAAAGACGGCTCATACCTTATTACTGGATATGTCGGCAATCCCTATCAAATGTCGGCCAGCAGTCTCGTCGTGAACGCGTTGCTGCGCGACAAAGCGGGCAAACTCCTCGGCGGCGGGAGCACATTCGTGGACGACGTCAAAACCGGAAGTCCGCCGCGATTCATCCTCACCGTGTCAGGGCTGCCCCAAGGGACAAAGGTCGCGAGGACTGACATCACGGCCCGGACCTGGGGCTCGACCGGCCGTCCCTACGAGGAACTGGCGCTCGCCGGAGCCGCGCCGGTCCATACCGTCAAGCCGGTGACCGAGCCGTTCTCGGTAGATCGGAGCACACAGGTCGTGTCGGAGCATAAACAATGAATTGGGTAAAATCCAAAGGCGTTGTTATACCGACACCCCGAAAGCGGTAGAACTACTAGTTACCAATCAATTACCTTCGGTCATATGAATGACCGCGTCCTGGTCGAAGCACTCCGCGCCCGTGACCCGGGCGCGCTCGCCGCGCTCTATGACACGTACGCGGAGAGCGTCTACCGCTACTGCTGGTCCCTCCTGCTGAACGCGGACAGCGCCCAGGTGGCGCTCCGCGACACCCTCATCGCGGCGGAGGCGCACGCGGGCGCGCTGGCCGACCCGGACAGGCTGCGCACCTGGCTGTACGCGCTGGCCCGCGCCGAATGCCTGCGCCGCCGGGCCGCCGCGCCGCCGGGGTCCGCCGAGGCCCTGGCCAAGGCCCCGCCGCCGCACGACGCGGCCGACGCCGACCTGCGGGTCATGGCCTGGAACGCCGTCCAGAGCCTGCCCGTCGCCGACCGCGAGGCCCTGGAGCTCACGTACCGGCACTCGCTGCCCGCGCCGGAGCTGGCCCAGGTGCTGGGGACGCGGCAGGTCGAGCAGGTCCTGGAGGGGGCGCGCGAGCGGCTGCGCGACGCGATCACCGCCGAGATCCTCGCCTTGAAGGGCCCGTACGACTGCCCGCAGCGGGCCGCGATCCTGGCCGGGTTCTCCGGCGAGCTGACCCAGGAGATGCGCGAACGCCTGGTCCGGCACCTGCGGCGCTGCGAGACCTGTGCGCCGCACCGCACCCGCGAGGTGTCGCCCGCCAAGGTCCTCGGGCTGCTGCCCCAGCAGACCCTGCCCGACACGCTCCGCCTGCGGGTGATGAGCTGCTTCGTCGACCCCGAACTCCTGCCGTACCGCCGTTACGTCGCCAGGCGTACGGGCAACCTGGGCGCCGCCGGATTTCCCGTTCCCGCGGACAGGAACGCTCGAGGGTGGCCTAAGGCGCTGGCAGGCGCGCTGGCGGCGGTCGCGGCCGTGGTGGCGATAGCGCTGATCTTCCATCAGCTCGAGACCGAGGAGGGCGGGGTGTCGGGGGTGGCGACGGCCGCGTTCCCGGCCACGGGCGAGCCGCCCGCCATCCGCCTGCCCTGGCGCTCCTCCGACCCCCCGGACGTGGCGGTGACGGGCGATCCCGTCCTGGACAGCAGGACCACCCGTCCGATCGGCGTCACCGGCGTCCCGATGCTGGTGCCGTCCGTCGCGCCGGTCCGCGACTCCGTACGCTCTTCGTCGGAGGCCGACGTGCCCGCGTTCCACGACCCCTCCGACCCTCCTCAGCCGTCGGACTGGCAGCCCCCGACGTACGTCCCCCAGCTTCCACCGTCCCCGCCGACGCACCGGCCACCGGCGGGCGGCCCGCCCCATGAGGACGACCCGCCACCCTCCGCCCCCGGCACCCGCACCCCTTGCCCCACCCCGACCACCACCCCGGTCCAAACCCCCACCCAGACCCCCACCCCACCCACCACGACCACCCCCACCGAAGCCCCCTCACCCACCACCACCGGCTGACCGGCCATCGCCTGAATCCGTGAGCGGCGATCACGTTACGTAAGTGAATTGCCGGGAACTGTGTGCATAGAGTAACCATGTGTTTCTGGGGGGACCAATGCGCGCATTCCGGGCCGGGCTCCTCGTGTGCTGCCTGGTCGTCGCTCTGTGCCCGCCTGTCGTGGCCGACCCCGTCCCCTCCTCGCGGGAGGTGCGCAAGGCCCGGCAGGCCGCGCAGGACCGTTCGCGGCAGCTGGGGGCGGCCAGCGCCCACCTGGCCACCGCGCAGGCGCGGTTGGACGGGATGGCGGCCGCGGTGGAGCGACTGGTGGAGGCGTACAACGGCGAGCTGGTCAGGCTGCGGCAGGCCGACCAGACCTATGCGCAGGCCAGAGCGCGGCTGGCGTCGGCGGACGCGGAGGTGGAGCGGGCCAGGCAGGCCGTCGCGCTGCTGGCGGCGCAGAGCTACGGCGGGCTGGGGCTGATGACCCCGGTCGTCAGCATGATCGTCGATCAGGGCGACAGGGAGGGCGTCCTGCGCAGAGCGGGCCTGCTGGCGCAGATGAGGAGCGAACAGTCGGCGATCCTCGGCAGTGTGCGCGACGCGCAGGAGGTGGCCGCCATCCTGCGTACGCAGGCCGCGAACGCCTACGCCGCCCACCGGGTCCTCTCGGAGCGGGTCGCGCTGGCCAAGACCGTGGCCGAGCAGGCGGTGGCCCGGCAGCGGCAGGAGACGACGGAGCTGCAGGCCCGTACGGTGGTCCTCCAGCGCCGGGTGGACGCGGCCCGCACCCGCGCGGAGCTGCTGGCCAGGCAGCGGGCCGCGGCACTGCAGAGCATGGCCACCGGGGGCTCGGCCATGGGGGACGTGGCGGCCGACTGGGCGCTGACCCAGCTGGGCAAGGCGTACGTGTGGGCGGCCGCCGGCCCGGACACGTACGACTGCTCAGGGCTCGTGATGCGGGCCTGGGAGAAGGTGGGCATACGGCTGGACCACTGGACGGGCACCCAGTGGACGTCGGGCCCGCACGTGCCGCTGGACCAGCTCAGACGGGGCGACCTGCTGTTCTTCGGCTACGTCAGCAGCGACCCGGGCACCATCCACCACGTCGGGATCTACGTCGGCAACGGTCAGATGGTGCACGCGCCGCAGACCGGCGACGTCGTACGGGTCGCCTCGATCTGGCGCGGGGACCTGGTGGGCGCCACCAGGCCCCGCTGAGGGGGTCAGTGGTGACCCTCCTCCTTGGCCCGGCGGAAGGAACGCTCGATCTCGGCCTCGGCCTCGATGCGGCCGACCCAGTTGGCGCCCTCGACGGACTTGCCCGGCTCCAGGTCCTTGTAGACCTCGAAGAAGTGCTGGATCTCCAGGCGGTCGAACTCCGACACGTGATGGATGTCCTGGATGTGGTGCATCCGCGGGTCGGTCGAGGGGACGCAGAGGACCTTGTCGTCCCCGCCCTTCTCGTCCGTCATCCTGAACATGCCGACCGCCCGGCAGGTGATGTAGCACCCGGGGAAGGTCGGCTCCTGCAGCAGCACCAGCGCGTCCAGCGGGTCGCCGTCCTCGCCGAGGGTGTGCTCGATGAAGCCGTAGTCGGCGGGGTACTGCGTGGAGGTGAACAGGAGCCTGTCGAGCCTGATCTTCCCGGTCTCGTGGTCCACTTCGTACTTGTTCCGATTCCCCTTCGGAATCTCAACGACGACGTCGAACTCCACCGCGGTCCTTTCTCATGGGCCGATTCCGCTTCACCGGGCAGTGCCTGGTTCGGCTTCGTCTCCCGCACTCAAGCCCCCGGGGACCCCCGGTTGGGCGTTAATGTCTCGTAGGCGAACACAGGAGAGAGGCAGACGACGTGGCGCGGCACGACCGGTGGGTGATGTTGACCACTCTCGCCGTGCTGCAGGCCCTGACGATCGTCATCGGCGTTTACGCGATGACCACCGACTTCAGCCTGGGCGCGTTGACGAGGCAGCCTCCACCGACCAAGCCGACGGCGTCCCCGCCGGAAGGGTCTTCCTCCGTCCCCGTGGTCACCTCAGGGCCTGTGCTGGCCCAGCTTTCGGTGAAGTCAGGGGGCGGACCTCTCCCGACTAAGGGTACTTTGACGCGCCAGCTCACCAGTGCCCTGGGTGACGAAGCGCTCGGCTCTCATGTGGGCGCGGTGGTGCTCGACGCGGCCACCGGCGAACGGATTTTCGCCGCCAACGCCGACGTCCCCATCGTCCCGGCCTCGACCACGAAGATCGTCACGTGCTCCGCGGCCCTCGCCTCCCTCGGCCCGGACACGCGTCTGTCCACCAGGGTCGTCCAGGGTGCGAAGCCGGGCACGGCCATCCTGGTCGGAGGCGGCGACCCGATGCTGGCCGGCCCGTCGGCGAAACCGACGTACCCGAAGCAGGCCAGCCTGGCCACCCTGGCGGCCCGCACGGCCGCCACCCTCAAGTCGCAAAACGTTCGAAAAATCACCCTTTCGTACGACACCTCGTTGTTCGTCGGTTCACCGATCGCGCCCGGCTGGAAGCCGAACTACGTCCCGGACGGCGAGGTCGCGCCCGTCTACGCCTTGACCATCGACGAAGGCCGCCAGAATCCCCGTTTCCATCAGCCCCGGGTCTCCAACCCGCCCCAGTACGCCGCCGTGGCCTTCGCCAAGTTGCTGGCCAGGCAGGGGATCACGGTCGCCAGGTCCGTGAAGCCCGACAAGGCCCCGGCGGGCGCCCCCGAGCTGGGCCGGGTGGACTCCGCCCCGATCTACTCCCTCGTCGAGCACACGCTCACCCGAAGTGACAACGACATGGCCGAGGCCCTGGCCAGGCACGTGGCCATCAAGGAAGGCCAGGAGGCGTCGTTCGAAGGGGGCAACAAGGCGGTTGTGGCGGTGCTCCAGCGGCTCGGGGCCGCGCAGGGGATCTCGCTCTCCGACGGCAGCGGCCTGTCCACCCGCAACCGCATCAGCCCCAGCGCCCTGGCCAAGCTGATCGCCATGGCCGGCTCCACGAGCCAGCCCAACCTGCACGCCATCGCCTCCGGCATGCCGATCGCGGGCTTCTCCGGCACGCTGGGGAACGGCCGGCGGTTCACGGGCAGCGACAGCAGGGGGCAGGTGGGGCTCGTACGCGCCAAGACCGGCACGCTGAACAACGTCAACACGCTGGCGGGCATGGCGACCACGAAGGACGGGCGGCTGGTGACCTTCGCGTTCATGGCGGACCGCGTCCCTGTCACGGCCGAACCCGTACTCGACCGCCTCGCCGCCACCGTGGCAAGGTCCTGATCGCGCTCCCTGGGATGGTCGCTCCTTCGCGTGCTTATGGCGATCCTTCGGATCGCGGCTCAGTCGCTGGGGTCCGGTGTCTTCCCTCGTCGCTCGGTCGCTTCGCTCCCTCCCTCCTCAGTCCAGACACCGGCGCTCCTTCGCAGGTTGGGCATCGAGCACGTACGGTGGACGGTATGCAGGTGATCGACTGGGATCTGGCTGTCTCGACCGGCACGCGCCTGGTGCGCCCCGGTCCTCAAGTGAGCCGGGAGGAGGCCAGGCAGGCCGTCACCGAGCTCCGTACCCTGTCGCGTGAGGCCGAGGGCCACGTGCGCGAGTTCACCAAGATCCACGCGGAGGCCGCGCCACAGGCCGCGACCATCGTCGACCGGCCCGGCTGGATCAAGGCGAACGTCGAGGGCTTCCGCGTGGTGCTCGAGCCGTTGACGGAGCGCATGGGCAGCGGCGACAACCAGCCGCCCGCCATCGTCACCGCCGTGGGCTCCCGCATCACGGGCGTCGAGGTCGGGGCCGTCCTGGCCTTCCTCGCCTCGCGGGTCCTCGGGCAGTACGAGCTGTTCCTCCCGCCCGACCCCACGGGCCAGGAGCCCGCGGGCCGGCTGACGCTCGTCGCCCCCAACATCGTCCACGCCGAGCGCGAGATGGGCGTCGACCCGCACGACTTCCGCCTGTGGGTGTGCCTGCACGAGGAGACGCACCGGGTGCAGTTCACGGGCGTGCCGTGGCTGCGCGAATACGTCCGGTCGCAGATGACCGAGTTCCTGCTCGCCTCCGACCTCGACCTGCCCACGCTGCTCGAACGCCTCCGCAGCGCCGCCGACACGGTGGCCGACGTGGTGCGCGGCGGGGAGGGCAACCTCATCGACGCCATCCAGTCGCCGGGGCAGAAGGAGATCCTCGACCGCCTGACGGCCGTGATGACCCTGGTGGAGGGGCACGGCGACTACGTCATGGACGCGGTGGGCCCGTCCGTGGTGCCCTCGGTGGGCGACATCCGCGCCAAGTTCGCCCAGCGCCGGGAGGGCGGCTCCCGCCTCGACCGTACGGTGCGGCGGCTGCTGGGGATCGACCTCAAGATGAAGCAGTACGCGGAGGGGTCGGCGTTCGTGCGGAAGGTGGTGGACCGGGTGGGGATGGATGGCTTCAACAAGATCTGGACCTCTCCCGAGACGCTTCCGACGACGCCGGAGATCTCCGACCCGGACGCCTGGATCAGCCGAGTCATCGGCACCCCAGCCCTCCCGGCCTGACCCTCCCACCCCGGCCCCTTACGCCAGCGTCCGCCCAGCGGGCTGCGAAGGCGGCCGGCGGTGGGCGGGTGGCGCAGGTGCCTCGTGATGCAGGTGCGTGAGGCCGACGTTCCGTCCCCCTGGGGTGCCGCGTCGATAAGGCGCGGTGCGGCGGAGTTCGGCGCACTGCGACGGCGGGCGGCATGGCGTAGGCGGCGGGCGGTTGGTGGCCTGGTGTGGTGTGGGTGGTGTTGGGGTGAGAATGGCACCCGTGGGTCCACATCCAGCCGTAGCCGACGTGCGCCGGGCAGTGCGTGAGGCGCTGGCCGACGTCGAGGAAGGCGCGCTCGTGCTGGCCGCCTGCAGCGGCGGGGCCGACTCCCTCGCGCTGGCGGCGGCGCTGGCGTTCGTGGCGCCCCGGACGGGCCTCAGCGCAGGGCTGCTCACCGTGGATCACCAGCTCCAGCCCGGCTCGGCCGAGCGGGCCCGGACGGTCGCGGACATAGGGGTCCGCCGGCTGGACCTGAGCCCGGCCGAGGTTCTCACCGTCACGGTCGGCACCGAGGGCGGCCCCGAGGCGGCGGCTCGGGACGCGAGGTACGCCGCGCTGGCCCAGGCGGCCGATCGGCTCCAGGCGGAGGCGGTCCTGCTCGGGCACACCCGCGACGACCAGGCGGAGACGGTGCTCCTGGGCCTGGCCAGGGGGAGCGGCGTCAGGTCCCTGTCCGGGATGGCGGCACGCAGCAGGCGCTACCGCAGGCCGTTCCTGAACATCCCCAGGGCCACCACCGTCAAGGCCTGCGCGGCCATGGGGCTCGACCCCTGGGACGACCCCCACAACGAGGACCCCCGCTACACGAGGGTCCGCGTGCGAAGGAGGGTCCTGCCCGTCCTCGAGGCGGAATTGGGCCCGGGGGTGGCCGAGGCGCTCGCGAGGACCGCTGGGATGGCGCGGGAGGATGCCGACGCTCTCGATCAATGGGCCGAATCGGCGTACCAAAATTGCGCTCTTAGCGATATTCCGGGATCGGTGACACTGGCCTTGCCAGAGCTGGAGAAGCTCCCCGACGCCGTCAGGCGGCGGGTGCTGCGGCGGGCGGCCATTGCGGCGGGAGCGCCGTCAGGGGCCCTCTCGGCCACGCACGTGCAGGCCGTGGATCGGCTGGTCACGAGCTGGCGCGGGCAGAAGGCCGTGGACCTGCCCGGGGGTCTGTCCGCTGTCCGGCGGTATGGCACCCTGATACTCGCCATCAGTCCCATCGCATAAGGAACCACAGGTGGACGCTGCCGACATGGGCCATGACCTGGAAAATGTCCTCATTCCCGAGGACAAGCTCCAGGCCAAGATCAAAGAGCTTGCCGGGCGGATCGACGAGGACTACGCGGGTAAAGACTTGCTGCTCGTGGGCGTGCTGAAGGGCGCCGTCATGGTGATGGCCGACCTGGCCAGATCCCTGCACGTGCCCGTGCAAATGGATTGGATGGCGGTGTCGTCGTACGGCGCGGGCACGAAGTCATCCGGCGTCGTACGCGTGCTGAAAGACCTCGACACCGACATCTTGGGCCGCGACGTGCTGATAGTCGAGGACATCATCGACTCCGGCCTGACCCTGCACTGGCTGTTGGAAAACCTGAAGTCGCGTAATCCCGCCTCACTTGAGATCTGCACCGCGCTGCGGAAACCCGACGCGGTGAAGGTGCCGATCGATGTGAAATACGTGGGGTTCGACATTCCCAACGAGTTCGTCATCGGTTACGGCCTCGACTACGCCGAGCGATACCGGAATCTGCCGTTCATCGGCACACTGGCCCCACACGTTTACAAGTAGCAATCTGGACCTCGGCCGGGAACACCGCGCACCGTGACGTACGTTGATAGGGCAAGGCCGGTGCAGCGGGCGGGTCCCCCCGTGCGCTCTGCCGGTGTACCTTCAGACTCCTGGAGGGTGACCGCGTGTCCCCCTCGGGTAGTCAGAAGTCGCGGTGCCGGATGCCGCGGCCCCGGGCCAGCCCGGGGTTCCAGGCCATGGTCAGGAAGGGACGGGCCCGCAAGGGGTTCCGCATCGGATGGATCTCAAGCGATTTACACGTGGGCCACTGCTGTGGATCCTGGGCATCGTCGTGCTGCTCCTACTCGTCACTCAGCTTTGGAGTGGCGGCGGTAATTACAAGCAGGCCGACACGTCACTGGTTCTCCAGCAGATTCGCGCCGGAAACGTCAGCAACGCCAAGATTGTCGACAAGGACAACCGGATCGAGGTGACGCTGACCAACCCCATCACGGTCAAGGCCGGCGACGCCCCGACGAAGCTGATCCAGTCCAACTGGGTCACCGGTTACGGCAGCAAGCTGACCGACGAACTCCAGGCTCAGTACGAGGCCGGCAAGACCAAGAGCTTCACCACCGAGGTGCCCCAGGAGAACTTCCTGGTCAGCATCCTGGTGAGCTTCCTGCCGATCGTCTTCATCGTGCTGATCTTCCTGTTCATCATGAACCAGATGCAGGGTGGCGGCTCCCGGGTGATGAACTTCGGCAAGTCGAAGGCCAAGCTCATCACCAAAGACACCCCCAAGACGACTTTCGCCGACGTCGCAGGCGCCGACGAGGCCATCGAGGAGCTCCAGGAGATCAAGGAGTTCCTGCAGGCCCCGGCCAAGTTCCAGGCGATCGGCGCCAAGATCCCCAAGGGCGTGCTGCTGTACGGCCCGCCCGGCACCGGTAAGACCCTGCTGGCCCGTGCCGTGGCCGGTGAGGCGGGTGTGCCGTTCTACTCGATCTCCGGTTCCGACTTCGTCGAGATGTTCGTCGGTGTCGGCGCCTCGCGTGTGCGCGACCTGTTCGAGCAGGCGAAGGCCAACGCCCCGGCGATCATCTTCATCGACGAGATCGACGCCGTCGGCCGCCACCGCGGCGCCGGCCTGGGCGGCGGTCACGACGAGCGCGAGCAGACGCTCAACCAGCTGCTCGTCGAGATGGACGGCTTCGACGTCAAGGGCGGCGTGATCCTCATCGCCGCGACCAACCGGCCCGACATCCTCGACCCGGCGCTGCTGCGCCCGGGCCGTTTCGACCGGCAGGTCACCGTCGACCGCCCCGACCTCGAGGGCCGCAAGGGCATCCTCAAGGTCCACGGCCGCGGCAAGCCGTTCGCCCCCAACGTCGACCTCGACGTCATCGCGCGCCGCACCCCCGGGTTCACCGGCGCCGACCTGGCCAACGTGATCAACGAGGCCGCCCTGCTCACCGCGCGGGCCGACCAGAAGCTGATCACGATGGACGTCCTCGAGGAGTCGATCGACCGCGTCATGGCAGGGCCCGAGCGCAAGTCGCGGGTCATGTCCGACAAGGAAAAGAAGATGATCGCCTACCACGAGGGCGGTCACGCGCTGGTGGCGCACGCGCTGCCCAACTCCGACCCGGTCCACAAGATCACGATCCTGTCCCGCGGCCGCGCCCTCGGTTACACGATGACGCTGCCGATGGAGGACAAGTTCCTGGCCACCAGGTCGGAGATGATGGACCAGCTCGCGATGCTGCTCGGCGGCCGCGCGGCGGAGGAGCTCGTCTTCCACGAGCCCACCACCGGCGCCTCCAACGACATCGAGAAGGCCACGGCGGTCGCCCGCCGCATGGTGACCGAGTACGGCATGAGCGAGCAGCTCGGCGCCCGTAAGTTCGGCACCGGCCAGGCCGAGGTGTTCCTGGGCCGCGAGATGGGCCACGAGCGCGACTACTCCGAGAAGATCGCCTCCACGATCGACGAGGAGGTCCGCCGGATGATCGAGACGGCGCACGACCAGGCGTGGGACATCCTGGTCGAATACCGCGACGTGCTCGACAACCTGGTGCTCGAGCTCATGGAGAAGGAGACGCTCTCCCGCGAGCAGGTGCTGCAGATCTTCGCCTCGGTCGTGGTCAGGGCGCACCGCCCGTCCTACGCGGGCTACGGCAAGCGGCTCCCCTCCGACCGTCCGCCGATCCTGACCCCCAAGGAGCAGTCGGCCAACGGCTCGCTCACCGCGGGCCACCAGGACGCCCTCCCGTCCGGGGACAGTGTGTGACTCAGTACGACGTCGACCTGGGCCGGATCGAGAAGGCCGTACGCGAGATCCTCTACGCCATCGGCGAGGATCCCGACCGTGACGGCCTCCTCGACACGCCGGCCCGGGTCGCCCGCGCCATGGCCGAGCAGTACTCAGGGCTCGGCCAGACGCCCGAAGACGTCCTGACCAAGGTCTTCGACGTCGATCACGACGAGATGGTGCTCGTCCGGGACATCGAGGTCTACTCGACCTGCGAGCACCACCTGGTCCCGTTCCACGGTGTGGCCCACGTGGGCTACATCCCCAACGACCGCGGCCAGGTGACGGGCCTGTCGAAGCTGGCCCGGCTGGTCGACGTGTTCGCCCGCCGCCCTCAGGTCCAGGAGCGCATGACGTCCCAGATCGCCGACGCTCTCATGCGGGTTCTGGAGCCGCGCGGAGTCATCGTGGTGGTCGAGGCCGAGCATCTGTGCATGACGATGCGCGGCGTACGCAAACCGGGCGCCAAGACCGTCACCTCGGCGGTTCGCGGCGATTTCCGCACGAGCGACAAGACCCGATCTGAGGCGATGGCGCTGATCCTGGGTCGTTGATGACCGAACGGGGACCCACGATGTCAACATGTGTGGGGGAGCGCCTAGGCTTGGCCCATGACTAGCGTGCCCATCAGCGTGCCGGGAGGTGCGGATCGGTGCCTTGTCATGGGTGTGGTCAATGTGACCCCCGATTCGTTCTCCGACGGCGGCCTGTGGTTCGACGAGGCGGCCGCCATCCAGCATGGCCTTGAGCTGGTTCAGGAGGGGGCCGACCTGGTCGACGTGGGCGGCGAGTCCACCCGTCCGGGCGCGGCCAGGGTGTCCCTGGAGGAGGAGCTGGCCAGGGTCGTCCCCGTGATCAGGGCACTCCACGCCGAGGGAGTGGCGGTCAGCGTCGACACGATGCGGGCCGAGGTGGCCAAGGCCGCGGTCGAGGCGGGGGCGCGGCTGGTCAACGACGTGAGCGGTGGTCTCGCCGACCCGGAGATGCCGCGCGTGGTGGCCGCGACCGGCGTCCCGTACGTCGTGATGCACTGGCGCGGCCACAGTCATGACATGGACAACCGCGCGGTCTACGCCGACGTGGTCACCGAGGTCCGCGAGGAGCTCGGCAAGCGGGTCGACCTGGTCCTGGCCGAAGGCGTCACGGAGCAGCAGATCGTGCTCGACCCCGGCCTGGGCTTCGCCAAGAACGCCGAGCACAACTGGGCACTGCTGGCCGGGATCCCCCAGCTGGCCGAGCTCGGCTACCCATTGCTCATCGGAGCGTCGCGCAAGCGCTTCCTCGGGCGCCTGCTGGCGGGTCCTGACGGCACACCCCGGCCGTTCAGCCGCAGCGACGCCGCGACGCTGGCCGTGACCGCACTGGCCGCCCAGGCGGGCGCCTGGTGCGTACGCGTCCACGAGGTGGGTCCCAACGCCGATGCCGTACGCGTGGCAGCCGCATGGAAGAGAGCCGGAGCCAACACATGAGCGTCGACACCGTCGCGATCGAGACGATCAACCAGGAGTTCTACGCCGCGATCGAGAACGCGGATCTCGACAAGATGACCGAGATCTGGGCCGAGGACACCGCCGACGACCAGGTGAGCTGCGTGCACCCGGGCTGGACCCTGCTCAGCGGCAGGTCCGAGGTGCTGCGGTCGTGGGCCCTGATCATGGCCAACACCACCTATATCCAGTTCGTGCTGACCGACGTCGACACGACCGTGCTGGGCGATGTGGCCGTGCTCACCTGCGTCGAGAACATCCTCACCGCCGGCGAGGAGGGTGAGTCCAGCTTCGCCGCGGGCAAGGTGGTGGCCAGTAACGTCTACATCCGCACCTCGCAGGGCTGGCGGCTGTGGATGCACCACGGTTCGCCGGTGCTCCAGGGAGATGACGACGAGGAGGAGGAAGGCGAGCTTGAGCCCTGATCGCATCGCTCTCAAGGGCCTGCGGGCCAGGGGGAGGCACGGCGTGCTCCCTGCCGAGCGGGAGCTCGGGCAGGAGTTCGTCGTGGACGCGACGTTGTTCCTCGACACCGCGCCGGCCGCGGCCGGCGACGACCTCACCAAGACCGTCCATTACGGAGAGCTGGCCGAGGCGCTGGTCAAGGTCGTGGAGGGCGAGCCGGTCGCGTTGATAGAGACGCTCGCGCAGCGGCTGGCCGACGTGTGCCTGGCCAGTGAGCTGGTGCGTAGGGTCGAGGTGAGCGTGCACAAACCGGCGGCGCCCATCCCGCTGCCGTTCGACGACGTGGTCGTGACCATTGAGCGGAGCCGCGTATGAAAGTCGTCCTCGCTCTCGGCAGCAATCTGGGGCCCCGGTTCCAGACGTTGCAAGGCGCCGTGGACACCCTGTTCGACGCCCCAGGGCTGGAGTTCGTCCAGGCGTCGCCGGTCTACGAGACCGACCCTGTGGGCGGTCCGCCGGGACAGAAGCCGTATCTCAACGCGATCGTGATCGCGGAGACCAGCCTGCAGCCGCGCACGCTCCTGGAGCGGGCACAGAGCGTGGAGAACGCCTTCGGGCGGGTGCGCGCCGAGCGCTGGGGGCCGCGTACGCTCGACGTCGACCTGATCGTGGTGGGCGACACGATCTGCGACGAGCCGGAGCTGACGCTGCCGCATCCGCTCGCTCACGAGCGCGCGTTCGTGCTCGTGCCGTGGGCGAAGGCCGACCCCGACGCGGTGGTGCCCGGGCGCGGCCGGGTGGCGGAGCTGCTGGCGGGCATCGACCAGCAGGGGGTACGCCTGCGCGACGACCTGAAGCTGCAGAGGCCCGATTGAAGCCCACCCATCCGGGCCGCCTGGTCGGCATCATCGCTGTTGTCGCGCTGATCGCGTGGGCGGCGGTCAGGCCCTTCTATTCAGACCTGCCCCTGATGCCGTGGACGGCGATCCCGACCGTGCTGCTGCTGGCCATCGGCGAGGGTTACAGCGCCTGGGTGACCAAGGCCAGGATCGCCAGGAAGCCGGGCACCAAGCCGGTGGAGCCGCTGTCGGTGGCCCGGCTGGCCGCGCTGGCCAAGGCGTCGGCGTACGCGGGGGCGGTGTTCGGCGGGTTGTTCGCCGGGTTCGGGCTCTACACGGTGCAGATCCTGGACCGGGAGACGCCACGGGCGGAGTTCTTCGTCGCGGCGGGGTCGTTCGTGGCCTGCGTGGCGCTGATCTGCGCCGCCCTCTACCTGGAGCACGCCTGCCGGATCCCCAAGGACCAGGACGAGCACAAACCGGACTAAGACGAGCGCCTGCCGCGCTTATGGCCTCCACTTGGCGGAGGCGGCTCGGTCGCCTTGGAGCGCCTTCCCTCGTCGCTCTGGTCGCTGCGCTTCCGGCGCTCCTCAGTCCGGGCGACGGCGCTCCCTCGCGAAGAGGTAGATGACCGGGGCGGTGCAGATCAGCGGGCCGAGGATGGCGATCGGGCGCTCCAGCCACCATTTCAGGTCCGGCGGGATCTCGGTGCCCAGGCTGCCGAAGAGCCACCACGACAGGCCCAGCGCGATGGCCATCCCGGTCGTGTGGAAGAGGAAGAGCGGCAGCGAGTACCGGTTGATGAACTCGTTCACCCGTCGCCAGCCCGGACGCTCCAGCACCCGCTCCATCGACGGCCGCAGCACCTCCACCAGCCCGACCTGGAACAGCAGCAGGGCGACGATCACGAACGTGGGCGGCGCCATGTTCGACCACTTGTCGCCCGGAACGCCCACCATCGAGCCCGGGTAGATGCCCGAATAGACGAGGCCGAACAGGGCGAACAGCCCCGTCCAGAGCACCGCGATGTCATAACGCCTGGGCAGGATGACGATCCGGTCGTAGAAGAACCCGGCCTGGTGGGCGAGCCCCCAGACGATGATCATGTTGAGCCAGCCGACCCAGTCGACCCCGTACCGGAAGCGCACCACGTCCACCACCAGCGACGCGCCGCCGAGCCAGATCAGCGTCAGCACGTCGTAGCGGCGGTGCAGCCAGAGCGCCACGGGCAGCAGCGCGATCAGGACGAGGTAGACGCCCAGGAACCACAGCGGGCTGAGCACCAGCAGCACCACCCGCCACATCCAGTCGACCTGGAACGTGTACGTCACGACCGCCCCGATGGCGATCCACACCCCGGAAAGGAACAGGGCGGGTAATGCCAGCGCGCGGATGCGCCGCCAGACGAACGAGCCGATGCCGACGCCGCGTTCCTTGGCCCGCTCCCAGGACAGCAGGTGCACGTGGCCGCCGACGTAGAAGAACAGCGGCAGCACCTGCAGCAGCCAGGTCAGGATCCACAGCCCCGAGGTGAAGCCCAGCGGGCTGGTGGGCTCGGGGCCGCTCGGCTTCCACTCCAGGATGGTGAACGCCCAGTGCCAGACCACCACGACGCACAGGCTCAGGGCGCGGAGCCAGTCGACGTACTTGTCGCGCTCGACTTTCACTTGTCGATGTCACCCACGACGAAGAACATCGAGCCGAGGATGGCCACCATGTCGGCGACCAGGTGGCCGGGCAGCATCTCCCGCAGCACCTGGACGTTGCTGTACGAGGCCGAGCGCAGCTTGAGCCGCCACGGGGTCTTGTCGCCCTTGGAGACCAGGTAGTAGCCGTTGATGCCGAGAGGGTTCTCGGTCCACGCGTACGTGTGGCCCTCCGGCACCTTGAGCACCTTCGGCAGGCGCTGGTTGATCGGCCCGGGTGGCAGCGAGCGCAGCCGCGAGACGCAGGCGTCGGCCAGGTCGAGCGAGACCTTGAGCTGGTCGAACAGCACCTCGAACCGGGAGTGGCAGTCGCCGGCCTGCCGCGTGACGACCTTCACGGGCAGCTCGGGGTAGGCGAGGTACGGGTCGTCGCGGCGCAGGTCGAAGTCCACGCCGGAGGCCCTGGCGATGGGGCCGCTGACGCCGTACTGCATGATCTGCTCGCGGGAGAGCACGCCGACGCCCCTGGTGCGGGCGATGAAGATCTCGTTGTGCAGGATGAGGTTCTCGATGTCGGGCACCCGGCGGCGGGTCTCCGCGACGGCCTCCGACACCCGGTCGAGCCAGCCGAGCGGCAGGTCCTCCTTGAGGCCCCCGACCCGGTTGAACATGTAGTGCATGCGGCCGCCGGAGATCTCCTCCATGACCGCCTGGATGCGCTCGCGCTCGTTGAACGAGTAGAACAGCGGCGTGATCGCGCCGAGCTCCAGCGGATAGGAGCCGAGGAACATCAGGTGGTTGAGCACCCGGTTGAGCTCGGCCAGCAGCGTGCGCGCCCACACGGCCCGGACCGGGGGCTCCATGCCGAGCAGGCGTTCGGCGGCCAGCACCACGCCCAGCTCGTTCGCGAACCCCGACAGCCAGTCGTGCCTGTTGGCCAGCATGATGATCTGACGGTAGTCGCGGACCTCGAACAGCTTCTCCGCGCCCCGGTGCATGTAGCCGATGATCGGCTCGGCGGCGGTGATGCGTTCGCCGTCGAGCGTCAGCCTGAGCCGGAGCACCCCGTGGGTCGACGGGTGCTGCGGGCCGATGTTGAGGATCATGTCCTCGGTGGCCAGCTCTTTTGCACCCGCGCCGATCCCGACCACACGTTCCGTCATATGGCAATGCTGCCACCGCGCCGGTTGCTGGGCCAGGGCGGGGCCGGGTCAAGGAATGGTACGGAAACGCATCCCTAACTCGGACACGGGGAGGAATACAAGGAACCGGGGGGAGATAACACCATGAAGAGAGTTGTGTTTGATGTCGCGGCGTTGATCGCACGGGTGGTGACCGGCGTGATCTTCTTGGTCCACGGCGCGCAGAAGTGGGAGGGCGGCCTTGCGGCCACGGGGCAGGCGTTCAAGGGGATGGGGATCCCGATGCCGGAGCTCGCCGCCATGTTCGCGACCGTCGTCGAGATGGCGGGCGGCATTTTCCTGATCCTGGGCCTGCTGGTGCGCCTGGTGGGGCTGGTGTTGCTGATCAACATGCTGGGCGCCATCACGTACGTGCACGCGGGGCACGGGGTGCTGTCCAGCGCCGGCGGCTGGGAGCTGCCCGGCGCGCTCGGGTCACTGGCCCTGTTGTTCCTGGCGCTGGGGGGCGGCCGGATCGGGATCGACGGGATCTTCGCCGCGATGTTCCGCCGGCGCTCGGAACGCCGGGCCGCCGAGGAGGAAAGCGCCGCGCGGCCACAGCGTCCGGAGCCGTCGAACGTCACGACCAGGCCCGCCGGCCTCACGACGCCCGCCGAGGCGCCTCGGGTGCCCAGGCAGCCGACCGAGCACCGGGCCGGCGGGGTCAACGACGACGACATGAGGGACATCGACGCCCTGGTCTCCGACGAGCCGCCGCCGCACCGCAAGCCGCCGAACCGCTCCGACGCCGTCTAGCGGCCGACTCAGCGATTCACGAGGTCCCGCACGGCCTCGACCAACCGGTCCACGTGCTCCTGCGTGGAGCCGATGCCGATGGAGGCCCGCACCGCGGAGGCGGTGCCGTCCTCACATCCGCCGTCGGCCTCGCCAAGAAGGTGCCGGACGAACGGGTGCGCGCAGAACTTGCCGTCGCGCACCCCGATGCCGTACTCGCCGGACAGCGCCTCGGCCACCTCGCGGGCCGAGTAGCCGGCCACGGTGAACGACACGATGCCGACGCGCGGGTGGTCGTCCCCCCACAGCGACAGCTCCCGTACGCCCTCGATCGAGGCCAGCCCCGACCGCAGGCGCGCGATCAGCCGCTCCTCCTCCCGCACCAGCGCGGTCCAGCCGGTGGCCGTCAGCGCGTCGCAGGCGGCGGCCAGGGCGATGGCGCCCAGCACGTTCGGGGTGCCCGCCTCGTGCCGCGGCTCCGGGTCGTCGTGCCACTCGGTGTCGTCGCCCACGGAGCGCACCGCGCCGCCGCCCTTGAGGTACGGCTCGCCGTCCGCGAGCCAGTCCCGCCGCCCGACCAGCACCCCGGCGCCGAACGGCGCGTACAGCTTGTGCCCGGAGAAGGCCACGTAGTCCAGGTCGAGCGCGGTCAGGTTGAGCCGCCGGTGCGGTACGAGCTGGGCGGCGTCCACCAGGATGCGGGCGCCGTGCCGGTGCGCGACGTGGGCCAGGGCGGCGATGGGCCAGAGCTCGCCGGTGACGTTGGAGGCGGCGGTGACCACGAGCAGCTTGGGGCCGTCGATGCCGGCCAGGGCCGCGTCGGCGGCGCGGACGGCCTCGCCGGGGAAGGCGGGCGGCGCCAGCCGTACGGACTTCTCCCAGGGGAGGAGAGAGGCGTGGTGCTCGGTGTCGAAGACCACGGTGGTCGTGCCGGCGGGCAGGCAGCGGGCCAGGAGGTTCGTGGCGTCGGTGGTGTTGCGGGTGAAGATCACGGCGTCGTCCGGGCGGGCCCCGACGAACGCCCGCACCGTGTGGCGGGCCTGCTCGTAGCGGGCGGTGGTGAGCTGCGAGGCGTAGCCCGCGCCCCGGTGGACGCTGGAGTAGGCCGGGAGCGCGGCGGTGACGGCGGCGCTGACCGGCTCGAGACAGGGGGCGCTGGCGGCGTAGTCGAGGTTGGCGTAGCCGACGAGCCTGCCGCCCTTGACCGGCACCTCGAGATCGGCACCGAGCACGGCGGGGATCGGCCTGCTCGTGGCGACCGGAACGGCCTCGGCCTCGGCGGCGCGAGCGGGGACGGAGCTGAAGATCGTCAACGTGGACACGGCACATCTCCCTCAGGGTCATCGGACCCCTGGAAGCAGCCACGGAGCCCGCGCTTGCCCGCCACACTTCGTGACGGACCAGGTCTTCACCCGGGGCACCCCGCCGCGGACGCGAGGGTTGCCGGCCAGCTAGCCGGGGCTTGTCGCTGGCACTCATGACCTACGGCGGAGACTATAACCCAATCCCCTCCATCGATCGCAAGTCGGTGAACTTATCCGGCGGCTGACTCGTTGCTACCGGAAATCCCGCTCATGTGTCATGGAGGTGCGTAAATGTTGGACTGGGTAACCGACCCGCAGATCTGGATCGGTTTCTTCACCCTGGTCGCCCTGGAGATCGTGCTGGGGATCGACAACATCATCTTCATCTCCATCCTGGCCGGGAAACTACCTCCCGAACAACGGGACAGAGCCCGGGTGCTGGGTCTGGGGGCGGCCCTGATCACCCGGCTGCTCCTGCTGCTCGCCCTGTCGTGGGTGGTGCAGCTCACCGAGCCGCTGTTCGCCGTCTTCGGTCACGAAATATCGGGACGCGACCTGATCCTGCTGCTCGGCGGCCTGTTCCTGCTGGGCAAGAGCGTCACCGAGATCGGCCACAGCATGGACGGCCCCGTGGGCAAGGACGGCAAGAAGGCCGCGGCCGCCTCCTTCGCCTCGGTGATCATCCAGATCATGGTGCTGGACATCGTGTTCTCGCTCGACTCCGTCATCACCGCCGTCGGCATGGTCGACACGCTCGGCGTGATGATCGCGGCGGTCGTGGTGGCGGTGCTGGTGATGCTGTTCGCCTCGGGACCGATCAGCAGGTTCGTGGACCGGCACCCGAGCATCAAGATGCTGGCGCTGTCGTTCCTCGTGCTGATCGGCGTGGTGCTCATCGCCGAGGGCTTCGGCCAGCACATCCCCAAGGGCTACATCTACTTCGCGATGGCGTTCTCGCTGGTCGTCGAGCTGCTGAACATCCGGATGCGGAGCAAGCGGGCGGTGCCACAGGAGGATCCCACTCCATAAGATGAAATAGTGCGATTTGACCCTTGGGATCCGGATTTCGTGGCGCATCCGTACCGGGTGTACGACGAGCTGAGGCGCGAGGCGCCGGTCAGCTACTTCGAGCCGACGAACCAGTGGCTGATCTCACGTCATGCCGACGTGAACGCCCTGCTCAGGGACCGCCGCCTGGGGCGGTCCCACCTCCACGTGGCCACCAACGAGGAGTTCGGGAGGCCGGCGGAGCCGGAGTTCCAGGAGCCGTTCTGGCGGGTGATCAGGGCGGGCATGCTCGACGTGGAGCCGCCGGTGCACACCAGGCTGCGCCGGCTGGTCTCCAAGGCGTTCACGCCGCGGATGGTCGAGTCGCTGCGTCCCCGGGTACGCGCCATCGCCGCGGGCCTGGTGGACGCGTTCGTGGAGAAGGGCGGCGGCGACCTGCTCGCCGAGGTAGCCGAGCCGCTCCCGGTGACGGTGATCGCGGAGATGCTCGGCATCCCCCACGCCGACCGTCACCTGCTGCGCCCCTGGTCGGCGGAGATCTGCGGCATGTACGAGCTCAACCCGAGCCTTGAAGCCCAGCACACGGCGGTACGGGCGGCGTCGCAGTTCGCCGACTACCTCAAGACCCTGGCCGCGGAGCGCCGCCGGGCTCCCGGCGACGACCTGATCAGCGCGCTGGCGCAGATCGACGAGCTGACCGAGGACGAGCTGGTCGGCACGTGCGTGCTGCTGCTCAACGCCGGCCACGAGGCCACCGTGAACGTGACGGGCAACGGCTGGTGGTCCCTGTTCCGCAACCCCTCCGAACTGGCCCGGCTGCGCGAGGACCGCTCGCTGCTGCCCACGGCCGTCGAGGAGGTGATGCGCTGGGACACGCCGCTGCAGATGTTCGAACGCTGGGTGCTGGAGGACATCGAGGTGCACGGGGTGGAGATCCCGCGCGGGTCGGAGGTGGCGTTGCTGTTCGGCTCGGCCAACCGCGACCCGGCGGTCTTCGAGGACCCGGACCGGCTCGACGTGGGGCGGGCCGACAATCCGCACATCTCGTTCGGGGCCGGGATCCACTTCTGCCTGGGCGCGCCGCTGGCCCGCATCGAGCTCATCGAGTCGTACGGCGCGCTCCTGGACCGGGCGGCCAAGCTCGAGCTGCGGGAGGAGCCGAGCTGGAGGCCCGGCTACATCATCAGGGGGCTGCGGTCGCTGGAGGTCACCGCCGCTGGCTGAGCCAGCCGAACCCGCCGAGCCCCGCCGGGTCGATCAGCTCACCCTCCTCCGACGCCCTGGCCAGCGCCCGGATGTAAGTGCGCGGCTCGGTGCGGGCCAGGTCGATCGGGGGCCTGGTGCCGGTGATCCCCAAAGCCCTCAGCGCGTCGCGCTGTGTGGACAAGGCTGTGGATATCGCGCCGGCCTGGCGCCCGGCCTCGGCGCACGCGTCAAGCGCGACATGAGCCGTGATATCGCAGGTCCCATCGGGGATCGGGGCAACGACCGCGCCGTCGCGGTAACCGGTCAACGTGCCACAGAGCGGCCGGTTATCCACAGGGTGTGCATAATCCACGGCAATCGCTCGGCCCCTTGTGAGGCGTCCCAGGACGGAGGCCCACGCCTCGTCGCGGGGGCGGCCGATCTCCGCGCGCGAGCCCACCCGGGTCAGCGGCCACCACCGGTCGAGCCAGGCGCAGTCGTCAGGTCGCGGTGGCCCGCCGAGGCGCTCCTCGCCGGTGCGGACGTTCACCATGATGAGGCGTGGTCCGGCGGAGGTCTGCTCCACCACGTCGAGCGGCACGTTGTCGAGCCACTCGTTGGCGATGGCCAGGCCCGTGATGCCGGTGGGCACGCTCGGTCGCCAGGCGATCCGCTCGGGCAGGCCGTCCGGCCTGGGGGAGAGGTCGACGGCGGTGACGCGGAGCCGGTCGCGCAGCGCGGGCTCGGCGGCCTCCAGCACCTGGGCGAGCAGCGTGCCCTCGCCCGCGCCGATGTCGACCAGGTCGAGCACGTCAGGACCGCCGAGCTCGGCGTCCACCTCCGACAGCAACGCCAGCACCGCGTCGGCGAACGCCGGGGAGGCGCTGACCGAGGTCCGGAAGTGGCCTGAAGGGCGTTCGCGAAGGTAGAAGCCCTCCTCGCCATACAGCGCGCGCTCCATTGCGGCGCGCCAGGTGAGCCACATGTCTGGACTATCTCATGACTTTCGGGTGACACGCATCGTCATCATTTGGCTACTCATTGTCGCCGACTTGCGGTACGTTTACCTAATGTCATCGAGCGTTCGCTCTGCGTCACGCCCATTTGGCGCGACCGACCGCTCCCGAGCAAGCACCAGCGGCCCCAGGCCGCGAAACCGAGAGGAGCCCTCGTGCTGAAGAAGGTCATGGTCGTCACAGGAGCCGTCGCCATGCTGTCGCTCGCGGCCCCGGCGCACGCCGACACGACCAGCGGCAACGGCAGTGTGCTCGGCGGCAACCAGCTGCACCTTCCGATCGCGATCCCGATCAACATCTGTGGCAACGCCGTGGCCGTCATCGGCGCCGCGTTCGCCGGCTGCCAGGGCGGTGCCACCGCCTACGTGCCGAGCCACCACTGAAAGAAGAGAGAGCCCGGGCCGGCACTCGTCCGGCCCGGGCTCCGACTCCGGCTGGTCGGTCGGCGAGCGGCCGGCCGGTCGCACCTCCAAGAGGTCACATCCTGCGGGCGTCGGGTCCTGGATGAGGGGACTCGGCGCCCGCTGCCATGCGATGAAACCCCTCTCCTCATCTCTTCCGACAGGGGTGCACGTTTTGTATGCCCTTGTCGCTTTTGTCGTTAACTCAACGGGCGGCAAAACCGCGGTCACGTAGGAGCCCTCGGGCGAGTCGCGAGACGCGCCCGACAGTCCGCAGCCCTTGAGAGGCCGTTACGCTGGTCGGCAGTGCCACAACAGAAGCCTGCTCGTCGGACCGGAGTCCTGCTCGTCGTGCCTGGTTGAGGCCAGGGCGGCAGTCCGGCCGGCAGGCTTCTCATCAGCAGGTCGACAGGGGTGTGACGTCATGGACGCAGGGGATCGCCCGGCACGGCTGACTGTCGGCGTACTCGGGGCGGGCAAGGTCGGCTCGGCCCTCGGTGCCGCACTGGCTCAGGCGGGCCACCGGATCGCGGCCGCGAGCGGCGTTTCGGACAATTCACAGCGATGGGCGGCCGACCGGCTCGGCGTCAAGCCGTCCAGGCCCGACGAGGTGGTCGCGCAGGCCCAGCTCATCCTGCTCACCGTGCCCGACGACGCGCTGCCCGACCTCGTCAACGGGCTGGCCACGACGGGCGCCGACCTCCACGGCAAGCTGCTGGTCCACACCAGCGGGGCGTACGGTCTGTCCGTGCTGGAGCCGGCGGCCAAGGCCGGCGCGCTGCCGCTCGCGCTGCACCCGGTGATGACCTTCACGGGCAGGGACGACGACCTCAACAAGCTCACCGGCATCTCGTACGGCGTGACCGCCCCCGACGTGCTGCGGCCCATCGCCGAGGCCCTGGTGATCGAGATGGGCGGCGAGCCGGTCTGGATCGCCGACGCCGACCGCGCGCTCTACCACGCGGCGCTGGCCGGGGCCGCCAACCACATGGTCACCCTCATCGCCGAGTCGCAGGAGCTGCTGGGGCGCATCGGCGTCGAGCACCCGGGGCGGATGCTGGGCCCGCTGCTCGGGGCCGCGCTCGACAACGTGCTGCGGCTGGGCATCACGGGGCTGACCGGCCCGGTCGTCCGCGGCGACGCCGGCACCGTGCGCAGGCACGTGGACGCGCTGATCCTGGCGGCGCCCGAGGCGGCGGACGCCTACATCGCGCTGGCCCGCCTCACGGCCGACCGCGCGCTGGCCGCGGGGCTGCTCAAACCGGAGGAGGCGGAGCGGCTCCTCGACGCGCTGGGGGGCAACATATGGACCTGACGGTAAGGGGCATCTTATGGAGTTGATCGTCGCCAGGGGCCGGGAAGACCTGGTCAAGGCGCGTCGAGGTGGTGCGGTGGCTCTGGTGCCCACCATGGGTGCGCTGCACGAGGGGCACAGGTCGCTGATCAGGCAGGCCCGCGTCCGCGCCGATCAGGTCGTGGTCAGCATCTTCGTCAACCCCCTGCAATTCGGCCCAAGCGAGGATTTTTCACGCTATCCCCGTACATTCGACGCCGACCTGGACGTGTGCCGGGCCGAGGGCGTGGACGTCGTCTTCCATCCGGACGCCGCGGAGATGTACGCGTCCGACCGCCAGGTGAGCGTCTCCGCGGGCCACATGGGCTCGATCGTCGAGGGCGCCTTCCGGCCCGGCCACTTCGACGGCGTGCTGACGGTCGTGCTCAAGCTGTTCAACCTGGTCCAGCCCGACCTGGCGGTCTTCGGGCAGAAGGACGCCCAGCAGCTCGCCCTCATCCGCCGCATGGTCGCCGACCTCGACCTGCCCATCGAGATCCTGGGGGCGCCGACCGTACGCGAGCCCGACGGCCTGGCCCTGTCGAGCCGCAACCGCTACCTGTCCGACGACGACCGCCAGGTGGCGCTGGCGCTCTCCCGCGCGCTGCGGGCGGGCGCGGCCGAGCTCACCCCGGCCCGGGTCCGCACGGTGGCCCAGGAGGTGCTGGACGCGGCCGGGCCCCGGCTCACGACCGACTATCTGGCGCTGGTCGATCCGGCGACGTTCGTCGAGGTGGACGAGTCGTACGCAGGGATGGCCGTGCTCGCGGTCGCCGCCACGGTGGGCACCACCCGGCTGATCGACAACGTCACCCTCACCTTGAATCCCGCCTGAGGCGGATTACCGTCGGGTCATGACCGACGAGGAGCTGCGGGACGAGTTGCTCCGGCGCGCCGCTGGTCTCGCAGGTCGGGCACCGGGCCGCACGGGCGGCCTGGCTGCCGGCCCGGCACGCCACCTCCCGCCGGGCGCAGGGGGGTCTTCCACGAGGCGATGGCCGACGCGGTCGAGCGCGAGGAGGCCTCACCGCGCGACTTCGCGTACCTGGAGGACCGGGTACGCGTCCGCTCGGGCCGTAGCTCTACGGGACGCAGTTCCACGACGGCGCCGGCGGCCTGGAGCCCATGCCGATCGAGGACCCCGGCCTGCTCGACGAGCGCCGCGCGGCCGTGGGGCTGGAGCCGTTCGCCGAGTACGAGGCGTTCATCCGGAAAACAGAGGGCCGCTGACATCTCACTCCGCACGAGGCGTTATCGTCATATTGACGAAATCCCTCAGTGAGGAGATCCCTGATGAGTGCACCGGCGATTCCCCTGCGGCTGACCGCGCCCGCGGCCGGCTGGGCCGTCGAGGCGGACGTGGTCGTCATCGGCTCCGGCATCGCGGGCCTGACCGTGGCGCTGCGCCACGCGGAGCTGGAGCCGTCCGCCAAGGTGCTGGTCGTCACCAAGGACGTGCTGTCGGCGGGCTCCACCCGGTGGGCCCAGGGCGGCATCGCGGCCGTGCTCGACCCCCGCGACACCCCTGACGAGCACCTGAACGACACGTTGATCGCCGGGGTCGGGCTGTGCGACGTGCGGGCGGTGCGCACGCTCGTCACGGAGGGACCCGGCGCGGTGCGGCGGCTCATCGCCCGCGGCGCCCGTTTCGACCGCACCCCCGACGGGGAGCTCCAGCTCACCAGGGAGGGCGGGCACCGGCGGCACCGGATCGTGCACGCGGGCGGCGACGCAACGGGCGCCGAGGTGCAGCGGGCGCTCGTCGAGGCCGTGCGGGCCGCGGAGATCGAGGTGATCGAGCACGCGCTGGTGCTCGACCTGCTCAAGGACGCGAAGGGCCGGGCCAGGGGAGTGACGCTGCACGTCATGGGCGAGGGCGCCCGCGACGGGGTGGGCGCGGTGCGCGCCAGGGCGGTGGTGCTGGCCACCGGCGGCATGGGCCAGGTCTACTCGGCCACCACCAACCCCGCCGTCTCCACCGGCGACGGGGTCGCGCTCGCGCTGCGGGCCGGGGCCGTGGTGCGCGACATCGAGTTCGTCCAGTTCCATCCGACCGTGCTGTGGCTCGGCGAGGGCTCGACGGGCCAGCAGCCGCTGATCTCGGAGGCGGTCAGGGGCGAGGGCGCGTACCTGGTCGACCACGAGGACGTCAGATTCATGCAGGGCGCGCACGAGCTGGCCGACCTGGCGCCGCGCGACATCGTGGCCAAGGCGATCATGCGCAGGATGCGCGAGACGGGCCGCGACCACGTGTACCTCGACGGCCGCCACTTCGGCCGCGAGAAGTGGGAGACCCGCTTCCCCACGATCTACGCCGTCTGCCGCGAGCACGGCATCGACCCGGTCACCGAGCCGATCCCCGTGGCCCCGGCCGCCCATTACGCGAGCGGCGGCGTCATGACGGACCTGCGCGGCCGTACCTCGATCGAGGGCCTGTACGCGTGCGGCGAGGTGGCCTGCACCGGCGTGCACGGCGCCAACCGGCTGGCCTCCAACTCCCTGCTCGAAGGCCTCGTCTTCGCCGAGCGCATCGCCGAGGACATCCAGGCGGTACGCCCCGCGCCGGGCGAGCCGGTCGAGAGCGGCGCCGCCTCCGCCCTGGTGGACCCGAGGGTCAGGCCCAGGATCCAGGCGCACATGAGCACCGGGGCGAGCGTGCTGCGCAGCCGCGAGTCGCTGCTGGCCACGGCCAGGGCGCTGCGCGACGCCCGCTGGACGCCGGTCGAGGTGGCCGCCTGCACCGAGTCCTGGGAGGCCACCAACCTGCTCACCGTCGCCACCGTGCTCACCGGCGCGGCGGCGGCCAGGCTCGAGACCCGCGGCTCGCACTGGCGCGAGGACTACGACACCCGTGACGACAACGAATGGCTGGGCCACCTGGACGTGAGCCTGACCGAGGAGGGTCCCCGCATGACGTACACGCCCCACCGCGACGCGATGCCGGCGCGCCTGGCGCAGGAGCTCACCGCCGCCGGGCTGGACCCGGCCGAGGTGGACGCGCTGATCGACCGGGCGCTGGCCGAGGACCTCCAGGAGGCCGGCGACGTGACGAGCCTGGCCACGATCCCGGCCGAGCAGCGCTCGGTGGCCGACGTGGTGGCCCGCAAGGACGGCGTCGTGGCCGGGCTGGCGGTCGCGGAGGCGGTGTTCGTCCGGCTGGGCGCCGCCCGTACCGAGAGAAGGGCCAAGGACGGCGAGCGGGTGCGGGCCGGAGACGTGCTGATGACGGTCGAGGGGCCGGTACGGGCCCTGCTGACGGCCGAGCGCACCGCGCTCAACCTGCTCACGCACCTGTCCGGAGTGGCCACGCTGACCGGCAGGTGGGTGGAGGCGATCAGCGGCACGGCGGCGCGCGTGCGGGACAGCCGCAAGACGCTGCCGGGGCTGCGGGCGCTGGAGAAGTACGCGGTGCGCTGCGGCGGCGGCGTGAACCACCGGATGTCGCTGTCGGACGCCGCGCTGATCAAGGACAACCACGTCGTGGCGGCCGGTGGGGTGGCCGAGGCGTTCAGGGCGGTCAGGGAGCGCTACCCCGACCTGCCGATCGAGGTGGAGATCGACCGGCTCGATCAACTGGAGGCCGTATTGGACGAGGGAGCCGAGGAGATCCTGCTGGACAACTTCACGATCGAGGACACGGACCGCGCCGTACATGTCGTGAAAAATCGGGCAGGGAACAGGGTTGCGCTCGAAGCCAGCGGGGGATTGACCTTGGAATCGGCTCGTCGCGTGGCCGAAACTGGCGTTGACTATCTGGCGGTGGGAGCGCTGACGCACTCTGCGCCGGCTCTGGACATCGCATTGGATCTGCGGGGGTAATTGATGCTGCTCACGATCGACGTCGGCAACACGCACACCGTGCTCGGGCTGTTCGAGGGCGAGGACGTCATCGAGCATTGGCGGCTGGCCACCGACGCCCGCCGCACCGCCGACGAGATCGCCGTCGTCCTCCAGGGGCTGCTGGCACAGTCGCCGCTGCTCAAAGGGGCCGACATTGACGGCATCGCCATCTGTTCGACCGTTCCGAGCGTGCTCAACGAGATGCGTGAGATGTGCCGCCGCTACTACGGCGACGTGACGGCGGTGATCGTGGAGCCGGGCATCCGCACCGGGGTGCCCGTACGCATGGACAACCCCAAAGAGGTCGGCAGCGACCGCATCGTGAACGCGCTGGCGGCCATCGACCAGTACGGCGGCCCCTGCGTCATCGTCGACTTCGGCACCGCGACCTCGTTCGACGCGGTGTCGGCCAAGGGTGAGTACGTCGGCGCGGTGACCGCTCCCGGCATCGAGATCTCGGTCGACGCGCTGGCCGCCGCCGGAGCCCAGCTGCACAAGGTGGAGCTGGTCAGGCCGCGCTCGGTGATCGCCAAGAACACCGTGGAGGCCCTGCAGGCCGGCATCATCTACGGCTTCGCGGGCCAGGTGGACGGGATCGTGGAGCGGATGGCGGCCGAGCTGGCCGACGACCCCGACGAGGTGACGGTGGTGGCCACGGGCGGGCACGCGGCGCTGGTGGTGGGCGAGTCACGCTCCATCGACGTGCACGAGCCGTGGCTGACGCTCATGGGCCTGCGCCTGATCTACAAGCGGAACACGGCCTGAGCCTCAACAGGAAAAAGCGGCCTCCCGCCCGGGTGGGAGGCCGCTCGCACGTCCGGGGACTACTCGTCACTCGCTCTCGGCGGTGTAGATGTAGCTCCAGGGGCCGCACTTCGTGGGGTAGTTGCTGTACTGGCCGATCTGGCAGACCTTCACCCGCACGCTGAAGACGTCGTTCTCCGAGAAGGTGAACTTCTTGTAGCCGGGGAAGCCGCAGTACTTCTTGGAGTAGACCGGCGACCAGTCGTGGTCGAAGTCGCTGGCCTCGAACTTCACGAATGCGCACTTGCCGCCCTCGTCCTCGTCGCGGTTGTCCAGGTCGTAGAGCCGGCCCTTGACGGTGACCTCGTTCGACTCGCCGTCCTCGTCCCAGCTGACGCCGATCCAGCCCTGCGACTTCGCGAGGCTGTTCTTGGCGTAGACGGGGCCCCAGTAGTCGGAGTAGTCGTCGTCGTGGCTCGGGGCGCCGGCCGTGGCGGCGTAGGCGGCGGAAGGCAGCGACAGGGCCAGAGCGCTGGTGGCGGCGACGGCGAGGAAGCCTGTCGCGATCTTCTTCAACATCTTCTCTCCTTGAGCTCCCCTTGGACCGGCTCCCTACCGGTTCCCCCCTGAGCTCGTGAGACATTGATAGAAGAGGGCTCTTGCAGCGGTCCTGCAGCGTGCCGACGAACCCTTGCAGGTCGCCATATCCCCTACCCTTTGTTCTTGTGAGCGACGAACTTCCCGAGCAGATGCGCATCCGGAGGGAGAAGCTCGACCGCCTTCGCAGCGAAGGCGTCGACCCTTACCCGGTGAATTTCCCCCGTACGGCCACCAACGCCGAGGTCCGGGAGAAATACCAGGGCCTGGAGGCCGACACCGCCACCGGCGACACGGTCGCGGTCGCGGGGCGCGTCATGCTCAACCGCGTGGGCGGCAAGCTCTGCTTCGCCACGCTCCGCGACGGCGGCGCCGACCTCCAGGTCATGATCTCGCTCGACAAGGTGGGCGAGGACTCGCTGGCCGCGTGGAAGCGCGACGTCGACCTGGGCGACCACGTGGGCGTGACCGGCGAGGTCATCACCTCGCGGCGCGGCGAGCTGTCCATCCTCGCCGACAGCTGGCAGATCACCGCCAAGTGCCTGCGTCCGCTGCCGGAGAAGCACGTCGGGCTCACCGACCCGGAGGCGCGCGTCCGCCAGCGCTACGTCGACCTCATCGTCAACGACGAGTCGCGGAAGATGGCCCGCCTGCGCAGCGCCACGGTGCGCGCGGTGCGCGACTTCTGGCACGAGGAGGGCTACCTCGAGGTCGAGACGCCCATGCTGCAGCCCATCCACGGCGGCGCGGCGGCCCGGCCCTTCAAGACCCACATCAACGCCTACGACATGGAGCTCTACCTTCGCATCGCGATCGAGCTCTACCTCAAGCGGCTCGTGGTCGGGGGCATCGAGAAGGTCTTCGAGATCAACCGCAACTTCCGCAACGAAGGCGCCGACTCCACGCACAACCCCGAGTTCACGATGCTCGAGGCCTACGGCACCTACCTCGACTACAACGACATGGCCGACCTGACCCAGCGGATGTACCAGAAGGCCGTGGTGGCCGCCCTGGACACCACGGTGGTCGTCCACGACGGGGTGGAGGTCGACCTCGGGATCGCCCGGTGGCCGCGCATCACCCTGTACGGCGCGGTGTCGGAGGCCGTGGGCGAGGAGATCACCACCGCGACCGGCCTGGAGGAGCTCCGCAAGATCGCCGATCGGCGCGAGATCCACTGGGACCCGAAGTGGGGCCAGGGCAAGCTGGTGCAGGAGCTCTTCGAGGCCCTGGTGGAGCACAAGCTCGTCCAGCCCACGTTCGTGATGGACTACCCGCTGGAGACCTCGCCGCTGACCCGTCAGCACCGGGACAACCCGCTGCTGACCGAGAAGTGGGACCTGATCGGCTTCGGCACGGAGCTGGGCACGGCCTACTCCGAGCTGATCGACCCGATCGAGCAGCGCCGCCGCCTGGTGGAGCAGTCCCTCCTGGCCGCCGGGGGCGACCTCGAGGCGATGCAGCTGGACGAGGACTTCCTGCAGGCCCTCGAGTACGCGATGCCGCCCACGGGGGGCATGGGCGCGGGGATCGACCGGATGATCATGGCCTTCACCGGCAAGAACATCCGCGAGACCATCCTGTTCCCGCTGGTCAAGCCCACCCACTGAGCCGCGTCCTGCCGCCGTCGTGGAGCGCCCGCCCCGGGCGCTCTACCCTCTCCTGGTAAGCAGCGATCGGGAAGGGGTGCGCGGATGGCCACGAAGACGGCGGCGGAGCAGCGGGACGAGGCCAGGCAGGTCTTCGACGCGTACTTCGCCGAGTGCCCCTCCAGGAAGCTGCTCGGCACCCTCAGCGACAAATGGGTCACCCTCCTGCTGACCGCGCTGTCGCAGGGCCCGCGCCGCTACAGCGACCTGTCCCGGCGCATCGCGGGCGTCAGCCAGAAGATGCTCACGCAGACCCTGCGCGGCCTGGAGCGTGACGGCCTGGTCTCGCGCACGCTCACCCCTTCTGTGCCGGTACGGGTGGACTACACGCTCACCCCGCTGGGCGAGAGCCTGATGCCGTTGGTGGCCGCGATCAAGAGCTGGGCCGAGGCGCACATGGAGGACGTCGAGGCCGCCAGGGACCGCTACGACACCGCCGGCGCCTGAGCGATCACCGCCGTCGCGAATCCGGCTTCCGGACCGGCCGGTTTCCGATCCGAAGCCGCTTGTAAGCATCGCGTCAAGGTCGCGGAGGCGCGGGTCAGGGAGCGTCCGCGGTGCCCCGGCCACCCCTGTGATCCCGCTGGGCACGCGCACCCGGAAACGAGGCCGCCCGGCCCGGCGGTCAGAGCAGGACGCCCGCCACGCGGCGGGCCGCCGACCTGCACCCGTGGCGGCAATTGCCATAGCGGATTGATCCAATTGCCTTAATCAACTGCCTGACCTGGGTTGTCGGATCGGGTGGGAGCGCAGTACAAAGCGAGCGATTGGTGGCTTGCCGTGGGCCGGAAAGATCGCGCCACGGACGCGTGTCCCGCGATAACGCGGGTATCGATCATGCGGAATATCCATGGCGAACTGATCGAAAACTGGAACGCTGGTCAGGGCCATTCCGGAAGCCCCAATGTGATCACTCTACGTTCTGACATATCGCGAGTGCGTCATATATAGCGGATCATGTCAATAGCGCTCGTCAAGTGCGGCGATTGTCATGCTTGACGACCTTTCCACGATGCGTTTACCGTCTGCGAGGAGCGGCTTTGGCCCGTCTGTGAGGTCCAAGTTCTGCTGTTGGGGGGAGGGCTCCCGATGGATGTGCTCACTGAAGGCGTTGAGCTCAGCCATGCTGATTTGGCGCTGCTGGCGGAGTTGGCCAAGGGAGTCACGGTCGATCGGGTTGGGCGGCGGCTGGATATCAGCGGGCGCACGGTACGACGAAGATTGCGCGGCATCTGCGACCGCATAGGCGTGGCCACGGCCATCGAGGCCGTGGCCTGGGCAGCCCGCCGCCAGCTGATCTAGCCGCGGCGGACCGCCGGGGTGCGGGCTCAGTCGGCGATGCGCACCGCGCCGGCGAACGGCCGCCTCGCGATCGACGCGATCCGTACGACGTCACCTGTCTGCGGGGCGTGCACCATCATGCCGCCGCCGATGTAGATGCCCACGTGGTGCAGGTCGCTGTAGAAGAACACCAGGTCGCCCGGCCGGAGTTCCTCGCGCGAGACGTGCCGGCCGGCCGTCCACTGGTCGCCGGTGTAGTGCGGCAGCGAGATGCCCACCCGCTGGAACGCCGCCATGACGAGCCCGGAGCAGTCGTACGAGCCGGGACCCTCGGCGCCCCAGACGTACGGCTTGAGCTGCTGCGTGAGCGCCCAGCGCGCGGCCTCCGCGGCCTTGCCCGAGCCCGGGATCGGCAGGTTGACGCGCACGGCCCGCGTGCCGGGCCGCCCGGCCTCGCCCAGGGCCCGGCTGAACAGGCTGCTCTCGACCTTCGTCACCAGCTTGGTGATCTTGCTGCGCTTGGCCTCGAGGTCCGTGACGAGCTTCTGGACCTCGTCGATGCGGGCCGTGGCGCTCTCCTTGGCGCGGGTGGCCGTGTCCATCGCCTTGGTGAGCTGGTTGATCTCCTCGCCCTGCTCGGTCTGCAGCGCGTACGAGGTCGCCGCGCGGTTGAGGAAGCCCTCGGGGTCGTCGGAGGTGGCGAAGGCGAGGGTCTTCAGGCCGCCGGTGATGTAGGCGTTCTGGGCCAGCGCGACAGCCTTCGAGCGCTTGGCGGCGAGATCCGTCTCGCTGCTCGTCAGCGTCTTCTCCGCGGCCTCGGCGGCCTTCTTGGCGGTCTTGAGCTTCTCCCGCTGGCCGTTGTACTGCTCGGTCAGCGTCTCGATGTCGGTGTGCAGCTTCGTGGCCTGGTCGGCGAGCTCTTTCAGCGAGGGCTCGGGATCCGCGGACGCCGAACCGACGGGGATGGCGAACAGCAGCGCGGCGACTGTGAGACTCACCACACCTACGCGGCGTGCTCGCCGGGCCCGTTCCGGAGGGCGGGCGTGCTTGCCCGCCGACTTCCCCCCACCGCTGAGCGTGGGCTTCACCAACCAGCTCCTCTCGTCGACGCCTACCGGGTTAGCTGACGGGTTCGGGCCGGAGCAGCCCTACCGAAAGACTCGGATTCACCCCGTGGTGGCGTCGGAGGTCGCCACCGGCGGTTCCCCGGCTTCTCTTGCGAGAATTGGGCGTGCCTCCCGCGCGACACGCGGGAAACATTGTCGCTGGACACTAATGCACTCCGGGTTCGTGCTCAACCAGAACTGCCAAGTCTGTAGAGGTTTCACAACCGAAGGGTCACAAGGTGATCTCGTGGGCACCCGTGCAGAAGAGGCCCTACGCCCTATTTGTCCGCGCTTTCGGCGGGCGCGAGCTGGCCGCGCGGTCCCGTGCCGATCTGACCACGAGATGTAACAAGATGGGCCGAGACATGGGAGTTAGGGCTGAGCCGTAATGAGATCTGTACCCTGGAGAACCATGGAGCAGGTGGCCGAGCTGACAGTGCCCGAGACCGCGGTGGTGGTCCGGCGTGCCCGCACGCCCGATGTGCGCATGGTCAGACGCCTGGTGGACACCTACGCGGGGGCGGGGCCGCGGCTCCTGGAGAAGGCCACGGTGACCCTGTACGAGGACGTACAGGAGTTCTGGGTGGCCGAGCGAGGCGGACAGGTCGTCGGCTGCGGCGCGCTCCACGTGCTCTGGGAGGACCTCGCCGAGGTCCGCACGGTGGCGGTGGATCCCGAGTGCCGGGGGATGGGCGTCGGCCACCGGATCGTCTCCGCGCTGATCCAGCAGGCTAAGGATTTGAGTCTGCGACGTGTATTCTGTCTTACTTTTGAGGTCGACTTCTTCGCGCGACTCGGGTTCCGCCCGATTCAGGGCACACCGGTCTCACCTGAGGTCTACGCCGAACTGCTGGCCTCGTACGACGAGGGTGTTGCCGAGTTTTTGGATCTTGAACACGTCAAGCCGAACACGCTGGGAAACACCCGCATGCTGCTCCACCTGACATCGGGTGACGTGGACCTTGACCAGATGGAAAGGTGATTGTTGATACCTATGTCGATACGTTGGGCAGCACAGGCATGTGTCCTGACACGTGCCACATGCGCACTCGAAGCGAGGTGACACGGTGAGCACCGGACAGCCGCCGTATCCACAGGACGAATCCGGAGACAACTCTGCGCCTCCCTATTACGGGCAGCAGAACCAGGGCCGCCACCCCGGCGAGCCCGACCCGGACGCGACTGTGATCGGCTACCGGGCGGACGACGCCTATGGGCAGCAGCCCCCGTACGGTCAGCAGGGCTATGGCCAGCAACAGCAGTACGGACAGCAACAGCAGTACGGTCAGCAGCAACCCCAGTACGGACAGCAGCAGTACGGCCAGCAACCCCAGTACGGCCAGCAGCAGCAGTCCCAGCCTGACTACGGCCAGCAGGCCCAGTCCCAGCAGGGCTACGGGCAGCAGGGCTACGGCCAGCAGCAGTCCCAGCCGGACTACGGCCAGCAGCAGTACGGCCAGCAGGGCTATGGCCAGCAGCCGCAGTCTGGTCAGCAGGGCTACGGCCAGCAGTACGGCCAGCAGCAGCAGTCCCAGCCCGGCTACGGCCAGCAGGCCCAGTCCCAGCCGGGTTACGGGCAGCAGCCGCAGTCGGGTCAGCAGGGCTACGGCCAGCAGTACGGCCAGCAACCCCAGTCGCAGCCCGACTACGGCCAGCAGCAGTACGGGCAGCAGCAGCAGTCCCAGCCTGACTACGGCCAGCAGCAGTACGGGCAGCAGCCCCAGTCGCAGCCCGACTACGGCCAGCAGCAGTACGGCCAGCAGGGCTACGGCCAGCAGCAGCAGTCCCAGCCCGGCTACGCACAGCAGGGCTACGGCGACCAGCAGTACGGCCAGCAGCAGTACGGGCAGCAGGGTTACGGGCAGGCGCAGCAGTACGGCCAGCCCGGCTACGGCCAGGCCTACGGCCAGCCCGGGCCCGTGGGCGTGCAGCCGCCCGGCGCGCCGGCACCGCTGGCGGAGTGGTGGCAGCGCCTGGTGGCGAGGCTCATCGACGGAGTCATCCTCTTCATCGTGAACCTCGTCGTCAGCGGCATCCTGACGGCGCTGCTCGTGGCCAGCTACGTCTCGAGCAGCGGCAGCAGCAGCGGCTTCATGTCGAGCATTGTCGTGGGCATCCTGATATCGATCATCGTGACCGTCATATGGGTCCTCTACGACTTCTTCCTGCTGAAGGCGAAGGGGCAGACCGTCGGCAAGATGGTCATGGGCATCAAGGTCGTTCCCGTGGGCCAGGGCATACCGCCTGGCGGCCTGCCGACCGATGTGGCGCTCAAGCGCGCCGGCATCACCTGGGGCGGCTATGTGCTCGGCGCCCTCCCGCTGAGCTTCATCGCCACGCTGCTCGCCTACGCGGCCGTGGGCGTCAACGGCGCCTCCCAGCTCTGGGACAAGCCGCTGCAGCAGACGTTCGCGGACAAGTTCTCCAACACCGTGGTGGTGAAGATCAAGTAGTCCAAGCGTCAGGTAAAAGCAGGGGCCGGCTTCGCGTCGGCCCCTGTTTTGTGTGCACAGGCCGTACCAAAATGGGGAACCTGAGCCGCTGATGACGCGAGGTGGGGGTTATGGCCGGGTCGCCGCCGCGGGCGGACGCGCCGCCCGCGGAATGGTGGGAACGGCTCGCCGCCCGGGCGATTGAGGCGTTCGTCTTCGGGGTGCTCTATTACATTCTGTTCATCGCGCTGTGGGGCGTCTTCCGGACTGTAGGGATGCTGGAGGCGTTCGAGGGCCGGCTGCCCGGTGTGTTCGCGTGGCTGGCGGCGGGGCTGGCTTATACCGGCTACGACTGGTGGGCCCATTACCGGCGCGGCAGGACGTTCGGCAAGGCGATCATGGGGATTCGCCTGGCGCCGCCCCACGTGGCCTCCAGGGCGCTGCTCAAACGGGCTCTGGTCTATCCGGGCCCCGTCATGCTGATGGGCATTCCCGTGGCCAATCTGGTGGCCGGAATGCTCCTGTTCTGCGTGGGGCTGCTCATCCTGATCGACAAGCCCCTGGAACGCGGGCCGCATGACAGACTGGCCGGAACGCGTGTGGTAAAAGATCTTCGCTGACCCATCCCGTGCCTGGCAGGAAGCCAATTCCAAAAATTTTCTCTTGATCCGGTAAGGAGCCTGGAGAGACTGGCATTAGGCTATGGGGCATCCGGGTCGCCGGATGTTGGTGCCCTGCGAGGCGCAGGGCATCTGTGCGCCGCTATGGTCGGGTGCGAACGGTAGTCACCTGGCGCGTCGTGAGGGCCGCAACGCCCCTCCTGGGCGCGCTCCCATCCGCATAATGCGCCCCTGAAACCCCGCAAGCCGTGGAGGCGAGGACGAATGGAAGCCCTAACAGACGTATTGTCAGCGCTCATCCCCCCGGTGGTGGTCGGGGGCGCCTTCATCTTTGGCGTAGTGAAGTTGGTCCGGTCCGAGGCCCTGGGAGGCCGCCGAAACCGCGAGGATCCGGTCGACGGGCAGAACTGATCGGCCAGTCAGCCGAATCCCCGCTGCGCTGAATTGTCTCCACGCCTTTCCGGGTATATGTTTGGGCAGGCGAATGAAACAATGCTCCGCGAAAGGATTGCGTAGATGGCCAAGCAGATCCAGGAGATTCTCATCGATGACCTCGATGGGGGCGAGGCCAATGAGACGGTCAGCTTCGCTATTGACGGCTCGTCCTATGAGATTGACCTCAGCGACCTTAACGCGAAGAAGCTGAGGGACGCGCTCACGCCTTTCGTGCAGCATGCGCGCAGGGCAGGCGCCGTCACCGCACGTCGCCGCGGTCGCGGCGGCAGCAGGGCGATGAGCCGCGAGAAGAGCTCGGAGATCCGGCAGTGGGCCAAGGCTCACGGCCTGCCGGTCAGCGAGCGCGGGCGGATCGCCTCCACGGTCGTCGAGAAGTACGAAGCGGCCCACTGAGCAAGCCGACGATCGACCATGCGCTTATGCCGTTCGCCTAGGACCCCGGCGGCCGCCATAAGCGCATGATCGTTATCCGGGGCCGGAACTCGAAAGCCGGACGCCCGGACTTGATCTTCCATGTGCACATATGCGGGCGTTTTGGCTGCGTGTTCGGCTTCGCCCGTGGCGCTGTTTCACCGGCGGTCGTCCACATATGTGGTGGCGTCGGAGTCGCGCGCCGAAAGCCGTGTGGGGCGGCCATACCTCATTCAACGTACGCTCGCGTCCGTACGTCATGAGCGATCTCCGCGCTCATGGAACGCGCCATGACGGAAAACCCGGCGCCGTATAGCCCGGAAGCGATCTACGGGGCGGCGGCGGGTGTATACGGGCGATCTCACTGAGCGTAAACCCGCGACCGGCGCGAAGGTAAAGCGTGCCGGGCGGGATGCGTGGCGGCGGGCAATACCGCGGGCGCCGGGATCCCCGCCGGCGGGCAAAACCCGCGAACCCGAGCAGGGCTCGGACAATCCCCGTTCCCCGGCATCTACACACAATGCCGTGCCTTCTCAACTGCGCGGAAGTGCCGCGAATCCGGGGCATCGAGCGAGACGTGGTCTCATCATGCGAGATGAAGTTGGTAACCGGGCTGACCGGATGCAAGATTCCCTTGGTGTGCCGCCCGTGCGGCGTTGTGCTCAGGGCGTAGAGCGGTCGTTTGGACGGCGGCCCTCCGCTACGTAGGATGATTAGGTAACGATACGGACGCGGCATCTGAGATGTGCGGGCGAAGTGGCGCCCCAACGCTGACTCCGCCCCAGCGCGTCCGATGGCCGATCCGTGTGTACCGCGTGCGCCGCAGAGGGCAATTTTTTGACGCTTCCGCGAAGCGTCCTAAACATCGTTCGCTTGCGGCGTATCGGGAACACGTCACCCCCGAACAGTAGTTGGATGGAGGGTGAACGCCCTGCTCTCGGGGAACGTCTCTGCTATAGAGCGTGTCAGTGGCAGTGGGCACGGTTCGCCGAGCCAGGGCTAGCATGCGGGATGACGGGCCCGGATTTACCGGACCTGACTGACCGCTCTGTGAGGAGCGACGAGATGTTCGAGAGGTTCACCGACCGAGCGAGGCGTGTTGTCGTCTTGGCCCAAGAAGAGGCCAGGATGCTCAACCACAACTACATCGGCACTGAGCACATACTTCTTGGTTTGATCCACGAAGGTGAGGGCGTGGCCGCCAAGGCTCTGGAGAGCCTCGGGATCAGCCTTGAGGGTGTGCGCCAGCAGGTCGAGGAGATCATCGGCCAGGGCCAGTCGGCTCCGTCGGGGCACATTCCGTTCACCCCGCGGGCCAAGAAGGTCCTCGAGCTGTCGCTCCGTGAGGCTTTGCAGCTGGGCCACAACTACATCGGCACCGAGCACATCCTGCTCGGGCTCATCCGCGAGGGTGAGGGTGTGGCCGCCCAGGTGCTGGTCAAGCTTGGGGCTGATCTCAACCGTGTCCGGCAGCAGGTCATCCAGTTGCTCCACGGTTACCAGGGCAAGGAGCCGGCCGCGGCAGGCGGCCCGCAGGAGTCGGCCCCGTCGACCTCTTTGGTGCTCGACCAGTTCGGCCGCAACCTGACCCAGGCGGCCCGCGAGGGCAAGCTGGATCCGGTCATCGGCCGCGAGAAGGAGATCGAGCGGGTCATGCAGGTCCTCTCCCGGAGGACCAAGAACAACCCGGTGCTCATCGGCGAGCCCGGCGTCGGCAAGACCGCCGTCGTCGAGGGCCTGTCGCAGAAGATCGTCAGGGGCGAGGTGCCCGAGACGCTGAAGGACAAGCAGCTCTACACGCTTGACCTCGGCGCCCTGGTCGCCGGCTCCCGCTACCGCGGTGACTTCGAGGAGCGCCTGAAGAAGGTGCTCAAGGAGATCCGCACGCGCGGCGACATCATCCTGTTCATCGACGAGCTGCACACGCTCGTCGGCGCGGGCGCCGCGGAGGGCGCGATCGACGCGGCCAGCATCCTCAAGCCCATGCTGGCGCGCGGCGAGCTGCAGACGATCGGCGCGACCACGCTCGACGAGTACCGCAAGTACCTCGAGAAGGACGCGGCGCTGGAGCGCCGGTTCCAGCCGATCCAGGTGGCCGAGCCCTCGCTCAGCCACACGATCGAGATCCTCAAGGGTCTGCGCGACCGCTACGAGGCGCACCACCGCGTGTCCATCACCGACGACGCGCTGGTGGCCGCCGCGCAGCTGGCCGACCGCTACATCAGCGACCGCTACCTTCCCGACAAGGCCATCGACCTCATCGACGAGGCCGGTTCCCGGATGCGCATCCGCAGGATGACCGCTCCGCCGGACCTGCGCGAGTACGACGAGAAGATCGCCAACGTCCGCCGCGACAAGGAGTCCGCGATCGACGCGCAGGACTTCGAGAAGGCGGCTGCCCTCCGTGACCAGGAGAAGCAGCTCCAGCTCAAGCGCGAGCGGCGGGAGAAGGAGTGGAAGGCCGGCGACATGGACGTCGTGGCCGAGGTCACTCAGGAGCTCATCGCCGAGGTCCTGGCGACCGCCACCGGCATCCCGGTCTTCAAGCTGACCGAGGAGGAGTCGCAGCGCCTGCTCCGCATGGAGGACGAGCTCCACAAGCGGATCATCGGCCAGGACGACGCCATCAAGGGCCTGTCGCGCTCCATCCGGCGCACCCGCGCCGGTCTGAAGGACCCGCGCCGTCCCGGTGGCTCGTTCATCTTCGCGGGCCCCTCCGGTGTCGGTAAGACCGAGCTGTCCAAGGCTCTGGCGGAGTTCCTCTTCGGCGACGAAGACGCTCTCATCAGCCTGGACATGTCGGAGTTCATGGAGAAGCACACCGTCTCCAGGCTGTTCGGCTCGCCTCCCGGCTACGTCGGCTACGAGGAGGGCGGCCAGCTCACCGAGAAGGTGCGGCGCAAGCCGTTCTCCGTGGTCCTCTTCGACGAGATCGAGAAGGCCCACCCCGACATCTTCAACTCGCTGCTGCAGATCCTGGAAGACGGTCGCCTGACCGACGCCCAGGGCCGCGTGGTCGACTTCAAGAACACGGTCATCATCATGACCACCAACCTCGGCACCCGCGACATCTCCAAGGGCATCGGGGTCGGGTTCGCGAAGTCGAACGACGCCGACTCCAACTACGACCGGATGAAGTCCAAGGTGCAGGAGGAGCTCAAGCAGCACTTCCGGCCCGAGTTCCTCAACCGTGTCGACGACATCGTGGTCTTCCACCAGCTCACGCCGAAGGAGATCATCCAGATCGTGGATCTGATGCTCGCCCAGGTGGACGCTCGGCTCAAGGACCGCGACATGGGGCTCGACGTCTCGCCCGAGGCCAAGCAGCTGCTGGCCGACCGGGGCTACGACCCGGTCATGGGCGCCCGTCCGCTGCGCCGGACGATCCAGCGCGAGCTCGAAGACTCGCTGTCGGAGAAGATCCTGTACGGCGAGCTCCGGCCGGGGCAGGTCGTCAAGGTGACCATCGAGGGTGAAGGCGACAACGCCAAGTTCATCTTCAAGGGCGAGTCCGCCTCCAAGGTCCCCGACTCGGCCGCCGCCATCGCGGCTCCGATCCAGCACTGACGGATCCCGAAAACCCCCGTGTGAATCCCTTCACACGGGGTTTTCCATTTCCGCCTCCTGCGCCCCACGCCTCGGGGGTGGCCCTCGCGTCCGTCACGGGGTGAGCGACCGTGCTCCGGCCGCCGGGGTGCTGCTGATCGTGACCCCCGCCGCGCCACGGACTCGCCGCTGGGCTGGTGCCCGACTGTGGTACGCACCGCGGACTCGCCGCTGGGGTGGTGCCCGACCGTGGCACTCACCGCGCCACGCTCCACGCCGGTGGGGTGGTGTCGGCAGTGGTTCTTGGCTCGTCGCGCATTCCACCGCTGGGGTGCGGCCTCGACTCTTGCCTCATCGCGCACCCGTCGCTCGAGCGATGCCGATGCCGCTCCTTCGATGCTGCACCCGTCCGGGGCCGTGGCGTGGCGGGTTGTGAGGTGGGCACAGTCGGTCGTTGCGTAATTGTTGGGATACCGGGTGTGCCGCCACCGCGAGTAGTACTACACTGCGTAGAGCACCGCCAAGTCGCATCCAAGCGAATCACAAGATCGTGTTCCTAGGCTGAGGCCTGCTCCTTGGGGAGTAGCGCGAAATCAACTCGGGGCGGACGCGTGACCACCGAACGAGCAGCCATGCTCTCAAGGGTCAGCATCGTCCAGGGCGGGCGACGGAACACAAGAGCAAGCCGTGGAGGAAACCGATGCGCCTGCGTCACAATGACGGAACGCTCGTTCACCTCGCCTACAACGCGGGAATCCACCCTGCCGAGGACCTCGAGAACCTGATCGCCCACCTGACCCGCTACGCGGTTCCGGTGCGCAAGCGGCTGGGCGTGGAGCGGATGGGCATCGGGTTGTGGCTCTCGCCGAGCGTCGCCGACCACCTCACGGCCGACCGTATCGAGCTCGTACGGCTGCGCCGCTCCCTGGAGGAGCGCGGCCTGGAGGTCGTGAGCCTCAATGGCACCGGCGGCCGTAACCAGGAGGTCCCCGGCCCCGACTGGGCCAAGCCCGAGCGCTACCGCTACACCATGGCCCTGGCCAAGATCCTGGCGTTCTTGCTGCCGGAGGACGTGCGGTTCGGGAGCATCTCGACGATCCCGATCGGGTGGCGCCGCGACTGGCCCGCCGACCTGCACTCGATCGCCACCCGCCGGCTGGAGCGCCTGGCGCGCGAGCTGCGCGGCATCTACAGCGTGACGGGGAAGACCATCAGGGTCGGGTTCGAGCCGTGGCCCGGGTGCGTGCTGGAGACCACCGAGCAGGCCCTTGAGCGGGTCGGCGGCATCGACTCCGAGCACCTGGGCGTGTGCCTGGACGCCTGCCACCTCGCCTGCGGAGCCGAGGAGCCGGGCGCGGCCCTGAAGGGGCTGGCTGCGGCCGGCTCGCCGGTGGTCAAGCTGGGGCACGTGCACAACCACACGGGGGAGACGCCGAGCACGGGGGCCGTACTGCATGACACGCTGATGGCCATGCTGTCGGGCGCGGTGAGCGGCAGCGCGCACATCGAGGTCGAGACGCACAACCTGACCGTGCCGGGGCGCGCCAAGGGGCCGGGTGCCCTGGTGTCGCTGCTGGCCGAAGAGCTGGCCTGGGCCCGTACGAACCTGACCAGCCTGGGCCTCCAGCTGGCCGCCTGAGCACGGCCTGCCTGAGCATCGCCCGGGCCGAGCGCTGCCCGGGCCGAGCGTTGCCTGGGCCGAGCACTGTTCGGGCTGAGTGCTGCCGGGCCAAGCGTTGCCCGGGCTGAGCACCGTCCGCCCGGGCAGGCCATCGCCCGCCCAAACACCCTCCGTCTGGGCGCCTCCCGCCCAAGCGCCTCCCGCCCAAGCGCCTCCCGCCCAGCGTCGCCCGCCCAGCGTCGCCCGACTGGGCGTAGCCCGTCTCAGCGCCGCGCCTGAGCGCCCGCCGTCTGCGTCCGGCGCCTACACCCGGCGCCTGCACCCGGTGCCTACGCCCGGCGCCTGGGCGGCGTCCACCTGAGCCCTGCCCCCAGCGGCGTCGAATGAGCCCGGGCGGGGTCCGTACGACAGCGGTCGAGCCCGTCGGAGGCAGCGGGCGTCGCAGGGCAGTCTCCGACCGGCGCGGGTCGCGGGGCTGACGCGTCGACTGGGGCGGGGGCGCGTCACAGGCTGCCGAACCAGCCCGGGGTGTCGAGGCGCCAGAGGTTGGCCGGGGTCATCCTGCGCAGGTCCGATTCCAGGGCCTGTAGGCGGTCCTCTCCGAGTTCGGCGGCCCAGCGGGCGCGCAGTGTGTCGAAGATGCGGGCCGACCGGTCCAGAGCGTCTATCCCGTACGAAGTGAGCCGGACGATCTTGCGTCTGGTGTCGTGGGGGTCGGCGGTCCGTTCCACGTAGCCGATGCGTTCCAGGGTGTCGATGGTCTTGCCCGCCGCCTGTTTGGACACCCCGAGCGTGCGGCCCAGTTCGACGGCCGTGGTGCCGTTCGGGCCGATCGCCTGCATGACGAACCCGTGCATGGGCCGTATGGCCGGATGCCCCTGCCGGGCGAGCTCGGCGTGGAGCTCGTCGATCAGCACCCTGAACGCGAGCAGCAGGCGCAGCGGAAGTTCGAAGCCTGGACTTGACATGATAGACAACCTGGTTAACTATATAGACAACGTAGTTGCCTATCTTAAAGGAGTTCATCGATGTCTGTTGTCATGGCCGCCGATTCCCGGAAGACCGAGACGCCCAACGGCGTCATGACCACCCTCGCCTCCCCGACCCAGGGCGGGGCGGTGGGGCAGGCCATGTGGCGGGTGGACGCCAAGCCGGGCATGGTCGGGCCGGTGCACGCGTTCGACGTCGAGCTGGTGTGGACCTGGCTCGACGGGTCCGCCGTCGTCGAGCTGGGCGGCGAGCGGTTCGAGGTGGGTCCGGGAGACACCATGGTGCTTCCGGCCGACGTGAGCCGCCAGATGTTCGCGGGCCAGGAGCGCGGGTTCGTGTCCATCGTGGTCGCCCCCGCCGGGGCGCGGGCCTACAACCCGAGCGGGGTGTCGGAGCCGGACGCCTGCGACCTCGCGCCCAAGGACGTGGAGCGCATCGTGCCGCTCTGGGTCAGGTAGTCGCGTGGGGGAGGCGGTAGGTGCCGTCGTCCAGGTGCTCGGCCAGGCCGTCGGTGATCAGGCCGTCGAGGGCGCGCTCGCGCTGGACGGCGTCGTCCCACACCACGTCCAGCGCCGCCTTGGGGACGGGGCCGTGGGCCTTCCGCAGCACCTCCAGCAGGCGGCCCCGGCACTGCCGGTCGGTGCCCGCGTACGTCTGGCCCTTGCGCGCGGGGCCGGCGTGCGGCGGCTTGCCCGCCAGACGCCAGGCGCACACCTGGCTGATCGGGCAGTCGGCGCAGCGCGGGGCGCGGGCCGTGCAGACGAGGGCGCCCAGCTCCATCACGGCCACGCCCCAGCGGGGCGCGCCCAACTCGGGCAGGAGGGTCTCCGCCAGCCGCCGCTCGGACGCTGAGGTGGCCGTGGGAGGGTATTCCTCCGCGCGTACCGCCCTGGCGAAGACCCGCCGGACATTGGTGTCCAGGACGGCGTGGCGGCCGCCGTAGGCGAAGCTGGCGACCGCGGCGGCGGTGTATTCGCCGATGCCGGGCAGGGAGAGCAGGGTGTCGTGATCGGACGGGACCTCGCCGCCGTGCTCGTCGGTGATGGCCCTGGCGCAGGCGTGCAGGCGCAGCGCCCGGCGCGGGTAACCGAGCCGCCCCCAATGGCGTACGGCCTCTCCCGGCTGCTCGGCGGCCAGCGCCCCGGGGGTGGGCCAGCGCTCCATCCACTCGTGCCAGATGGGCAGCACGCGTACGACCGGGGTCTGCTGGAGCATGATCTCGCTCACCAGCACACCCCACGGGGTGGCGTCGGCGGCGCGCCACGGGAGGTCTCGGGCGTTGTCCTCGTACCAGTCCAGAACGGGGATGTGCAGGAGGTTCGGCTCAACCACGGGGTCAAGCGTATTCGGAGAAGAGGGCCCCTCGGCGTGTCGTCACTCGTTGTAGCCGCATGGCTACCATCCTGTGCCTATGGATCCGGATACTATGCGCGGCGACGGCGGTGACGTCTACTGGCGGCGCCGGATGAGCGTGCTGGTGGCGGTGCTCGTCGTGGTGGCCGTCGTGGCGTGGGCGTGTTCCAGCGGGGGCAGCGGGCCGGAACGCACATCCAGCGCGAAATCGTCACCGAGTGCGACCCCCGCCGTCGATCCCCTGCTGGCGGGCCTGCGTACGCTCGCGATGGGCACGGCCAGCCCGTCCCCGTCCCCCTCCGCCCCCAGGCCGACTCCCCCGGCGCTCCCCAGGCACCCCGGCGACCCCTGCACCGAACAGGACCTGGTGCTCAGCATGCAGGGCGGCAGGGAGCCGATCTACACGGGCGAGAGCCAGCCCACGTTCCTGGTCACCCTGGTGAACACGGGCTCCGTGATGTGCACCGCCGACGTGGGGCCGCGCGCCATGGAGATCCGCATCACCTCGGGGGCCGACCGCATCTGGTCCACCGCCGACTGCGTCAGCGGGGCGGGCTCGGAGGTCAAGGAACTGCAGCGCGGGGTGCCGTACGTCCGGTCCCTGGTGTGGAACCGGCACCGCTCCAGCACCGACTGCCGCTCCACCCCGGCCGCCGCGCTGCCCGGCACGTACGTGGCCACCGTGCGCATGGGCCAGCTCCGCACCGTCAAGGGCGTCTTCCACCTCCGCTGAGGAGCCTGCGCATATGTCGTGATTTCTCCATCCGTGATCTGGACTCACAGTAGAGTGACCCGTTCATGTGATCATGGAGGAGTCGTTATGAGGCAGACGATTGGCCGTTCGGTTCTGGTGGTGGCGCTGGCGGCGGGCCTGGTGCCGGTCGGCGTCGCATCCTCGGCGTCCGCCGCCGTGCAGAGGCCGGCCTTCGGGCCCCTCGGGTACGGCAACCTGAAGCTCGGGATGACCGCCGCGAAGGCCAGGGCCACCGGGAGGATCGTCCGCAAGCCCGACGGAGACTCCGCCAGGTGCACGACGTATGACCTCAAGGAGAGCCGGTACAACGAGTACCGCGTGGGGATGTACATCTCGAAGAAGCTGGGCGTGGCCGTGATCGTCGCGCCCCCCGGCGCCAGGACCCCCAAGGGCATCGGCATCGGCTCCACCAGCACGCAGCTCAAGGCCGCCTATCCCAATCTGAGGCGCGGCCCGGGAGGCTACCCGGCTGCCACCGTGCCGGGCAACAGGAAGGCGTACTACCTCTTCAACGAGCGCAAGGGAGAAGTGGTCGAGATGAGCCTGGTGCTGACCAAGCAGGACTGCCTCAGGGTCAACTAGTACTCCGGTGTGACTTCGTGATCTGTGCCGCATCGCGCAACGTTGGTCGGAACCTGTGGCGCGGGCGACGAAGCCCAGCGGGCTTGCACCTCACGCGACGTCAGGAAGCATCGTAGATGCATGAGCATCGACCAGACATGGAAGGTCGGAACGCTCGCTGAAGCGAGCGGGCTGACTGTTCGTACCCTGCATCACTGGGACCAGATCGGGCTTCTCAGTCCGTCCAGGCGTACGGCCGCCGGACACCGCGAGTACACCGAGCAGGATGTGATCCGCCTGTATCAGGTACTCGCGCTGCGTCGTCTCGGGCTGGGGCTGGAGAGCATCGCCACGTGCCTGGACGTCGGAGTCGACCCGGTTCGGCTGGTGAGCGAGCACCTGGCCGGCGTCGAAGCCTCCATCGCATCCCTGGAAGCCCTGAGGCAACGGCTGGCCCACATCCACGGCGAGCTGGTCTCCGACCGAGCACCGGAGATCTCCTCCTTGATCGGCGCGCTCCAGACGATGGGCGGCGCGGGACCGGAGAGCAAGCAGGCGCTGCGGCGCCACCTCGACAACGACCAGATACGGACTCTGCATGACCGGGTGGCAGGGCTGGGTCCCGCCGCCCACTACCTGCTGGAGGTCGAATGGCCGGAGCTGTACCGCAGGGCCGAGGCGCTGCGTACCGCCGGGGTAGAGCCGGCAGCACCCCAGGTGAGGAAGCTGGTGGAACGCATGGATGAGCTGGGCTCGCTGTTCACCGGGGGTGACAGCGGCGTCTCGGCCGCGGTGCGGTCCGCCTGGCAGCACGAGCCGGCCGCGATGTCCGGCGACCCGACGGCTCCGGCCGGCGCCTGGCACGACCTGACCGCCTACCTCGAACGCGCCCGCTCCACCGCGTGACCGCTCATTCCGGTAGTCCTTGCCCCGTTCGGTCGTTCCCAGAGGAGTGCTCATGACCCGCCATCTTCGAATCGGTATCTCCGTGTCCGCCGCCCTGCCCACTCTCATCACAGCTCTGGTCGTCTTCACGGCTCTGGCGATCGGCGGGGTAGTGCCGTGGACCGTTCTCCCTGCCATCCTTCTGGCACTTGCCGTCCAGGCGTTCGTCACGTTCATCCGGCTCCGACGCATCACGGATGGTGCGATGCGGCAGGACGACGGGGCGAACACCGTCTGACGCGGCACCGCCACTCCAGGGCGACTTCGCGATCTCGCGCTGGGCCCGTGCTGGAACTGGAACGGCCACCGCGTGATCATCGGGGGTTGTGTGGACTCCTGAAGATCACGCGATGGCCGCAGGCCACAGCATGGACGCAGCCCGTTGGCGGGCGATGTTCGACCAGGCCATGGCCCGGATCGCGGGCCGATGCAACGCCTCCTGCGAAGCGCCCGCTGGGATGCTGACGAGGTCCGCGACGATGTCCGCGCCTACGTCTTCGAGCACCTCGGCACCGATGACGGTGTGCTGATCGTGGACGAGACCGGTTTCCTGAAGAAGGGCTCCGCCTCGGTGGGCGTGCAGCGCCAGTACACCGGCACCGCCGGCCGGATCGAGAACACCCAGGTCGGCGTGGTTCTCGCCTACGCCTCCAGCAGAGGCCGGGCACTGATCGACCGCCGGCTCCATCTGCCCGAACACTCCTGGTGCCAGGACACCGAACGCCGCACCCGAGCCGGGATCCCCGACCAAGTGGAGTTCGCGACCAAGCCCACGCCGGCCGGGCAGATGATCGCGCAGGCACCGGACGCCGGGATCAGCGCCTCCTGGGTGGCCGCAGACGAGGCATACGGCCAAGACCCCGACCTGCGTGCCCTGTCGGAGTCCCGCCGGATCGGCTACGTCCTGGCCGTCGCCTGCAACACCCGAGTGCTTTAGACGTAGCGCTCCAGGATGGAGGATTCGGCCAGGCGGGAGAGGCCCTCTCGGACGCTGCGGGCGCGGGACTCCCCGACCCCGCCCACCGCCTGCAGGTCGTCGATGCTCGCCGCCAGCAGCTTCTGCAGGCCGCCGAAATGGTTGACCAGGCGGTCGACCACCGTGGCCGGGAGGCGGGGGACCTTGGCCAGGAGGCGGAAGCCGCGGGGGCTGACCGGGCTCTCCAGCTTGTCGGCGCCGGTGTGGCCCAGGACGTGGGCGACGGCCGAGAGGTCGAGCAGCTCGCTGCCCGACAGCTTGTCCAGGTCGTGCATCGCCTCGACCAGGCGGCGCTGGCGGCGGCCCGAGGGGGCGGGGAGGTAGTCGCGGATGACCAGCTCCCGCTCCGAGTCGACCCCGGCCACCAGCTCGTCCAGCTGCAGGGACAGCAGGCGGCCGTCCGTGCCCAGCTCCACCACGTAGCCCTTGATCTCGTCGGAGATCCGGCGGACCATCTCCAGCCGCTGGGCCACCGCGGACACGTCTCTGACCGTGACCAGGTCCTCGATCTCCAGCGCCGACAGGGTGCCGGAGACCTCGTCGAGGCGGTGCTTGTAGCGCTCTAGGGTGGCCAGGGCCTGGTTGGCCTTGGAGAGGATGGCCGCCGACTCCTCCAGGACGTAGCGGATGCCGTCGAGGTAGAGGGCGATGATGCGCATCGACTTGCTGATGGCGATGATGGGCAGGCCGGTCTGCCGGGCCACGCGCTGGGCGGTGCGGTGGCGGGTGCCGGACTCGTCGGTGGGGATGGACGGGTCGGGCACCAGGTGCACGGCGGCGCGTACGATCTTGTGGTCGCCGCTCAGCACGATGGCGCCGTCCATCTTGGCCAGCTCGCGCAGCCTGGTGGCGGAGAAGTCGACGTCGAGCTCGAAACCGCCGCTGCACAGCTCCTCGACGACCCTGTTGTAGCCGAGCACGATCAGCCCGCCGGTCTGCCCGCGCAGGATCCGCTCCAGGCCGTCGCGCAGAGGTGTGCCCGGGGCCACCGCGGCCAAGGCCTCGCGACGACGGTCGTCCAGACTCCTATCCACCTGACCCCCGTGTCGATCGGTCACGCTCAGCTTAGCCGCGCTAGGTCACGTGCGTGAGGGCGTCCCAGACGTTCTCCGCCTGCACCACCTCGAACCCCGGCGCGAACGCCACCGGCCCCACCGGCACCAGAGCACGCTGTCCGTTACGCTTGCGGCCGGCTTCTTCGAGCGATCCGGTCGGCACGAGGGCCCGCTTGAAACCGAGCCTGGCCGCCTCCGTCAGCCTCCTGCGTACGTCCTTGACCGGGCGCAGCTCCCCGGCCAGACCCACCTCGCCGAGCGCGACCAGGCCCGGCGGCAGCGGTTTGTCGCCGGCGGCGCTGGCGACGGCGAGCATGACCGACAGGTCGACGGCCGGGTCGGCCAGCTTGATGCCGCCCACGGTGGCGGTGAACACGTCGCAGCCGCCGAGCCGGGCGTTGAGCCGGCGCTCCAGCACCGCGAGGATCATCTGCACGCGGTAGGTGTCGAGCCCCGACGACGTGCGCCTGGGCTGCTGCGCCTCGGTGCGGGCGACCAGGGCCTGGACCTCGGCGGGAAGCGGGCGGGTGCCCTCGACCGTGACGGTGACGCAGGTGCCGGGCACCGGCTCGCTGCGCCGCGAGACGAACAGGCCGCTCGGGTCGGTGATGCCCTCGATGCCGCGCTCGTGCAGGTCGAAGCAGCCGACCTCGTCGGTCGGCCCGAAGCGGTTTTTGATCGCGCGCACCATGCGCAGCCTGGAGTGGCGGTCGCCCTCGAAGTTGAGCACGACGTCGACCAGGTGCTCCAGCGTGCGCGGGCCCGCGATCGAGCCGTCCTTGGTGACATGGCCGACCAGCACGGTGGCCATGTTGCGCTCCTTGGCCAGGCGGACCAGGTTTGCGGCCACCTCGCGCACCTGCGTCACCCCGCCGGGCACGCCGGTGGCCTGCGCCGAGCCGATCGTCTGCACCGAGTCGACCACCAGCAACGTGGGCTCGACCTTCTCCACGTGGGTGATCAGGGCCGACAGCTCGGTCTCGGCCGCGAGGTAGAGGTGGTCGCGGATCGCGCCGATGCGGTCGGCCCGCAGCCGCACCTGGGCCGCCGACTCCTCGCCCGTCACGTAGAGGACCTTCTCGCGCTCGGCCATGCTGGCCGCGGCCTCGAGCAGGAGCGTGGACTTGCCGATGCCCGGCTCGCCCGCGAGCAGCACCACCGCCCCCGGCACCAGGCCGCCGCCGAGCACCCGGTCGAGCTCGCCCACGCCGGTCGTGCGCGCGGCCGCGATCTCGGCCTTGACCTGCCCGATCGGCACCGCGGGCGCGGTGGTGGCGCCCGCCTGGACGACATTGGCGCCGGCCCGCGCGCCCTCCTCCTCGACCGTGCCCCACGCCTGGCACTCACCGCACCTGCCCACCCACTTGGTGGTGCGCCACCCGCACTCGGCGCAGCGGTATCCGGGCTTCTGGGCAGTCTTGGCCATGTCGAGCAGGCTAGCGGGACGTGCCGACAATCCTCGACAGGTGAGAGGCGGAGCCCCGTGTTAAGCCAGGCCCAGCTCGGAGACCAGCATGCGCTTGGGCTTGGCCCCGACGATCTGCTTGACCGGCTCGCCGTTCTCGAACAGCAGCATCGTCGGAATGCCCATCACGCCGTAACGGGCCATGGTCTCGGGGTTCTCGTCGGTGTTGAGCTTGCCGATGGTCAGCCCGTGCTCCGCCTCGATCTGGTCCAGCACCGGCGCCACCATGCGGCACGGCCCGCACCACTCGGCCCAGAACTCGACCAGCACCGGCTTGTCGCTCTTGAGCACCTGCTCCTCGAAGTTCTCGGTGGTCAACGTGATCATGTCTATCCCCTTACGAAGCAACCTGGGCATGATTGCGCGAGCTGGGCGGCGACCTCGGCACGGCGGGCGAGCAGGACGCGGATCTCCTCGTCGATCTCGTTGAGCTTGCGCTCGTAGACCTCGACCGACTCCGCGCACGAGCCTCCCGAGCTGTGCCCCCGGCGCAGGCAGTCGATGAACGGCCGGGTGTCCTCCAGCGTGAACCCGATGCTGAGCAGCGCACGGATCTCGGACACCAGCCTGACGTCGTCCTCGCTGTAGTCACGGTAGCCGTTGGACCCGCGACGGGCTCTGAGCAGGCCGTGCTGCTCGTAATAGCGAAGTGAGCGGGTGCTCACCCCCGTACGTTCCGCCAGCTCTCCGATGCGCATGCCTTCACGGTAAACGTTGACACCGACGTCAATGTCAAGCCGCGAGGGAGCGCCGCCGCCTGGACTGAGGAGCGCCGGGAGCGCAGCGACCAGAGCGACGAGGGAAGGCGGCGGCTCTCCAGCGACCGAGCCGCCTCCGCGGAGCGGAGGCCATGAACACGCAGGGAGCACCGCCGCGAACTCAGTAGTAGCGCCAGCGCAGCACGTTCGGGTAGGGAAGCTCCAGGCCGGGCGTCTCGGCGATGGCCTGTTCGGCCACCTCCGGTGTGAACTCGATGCGCAGCACCGCCTCCAGGTCCGCCCGCCGCTCGAAGGCCATCCTGAGGTCCAGAGGCCGCCGCTGCCAGCCCTGGCGATCCCAGAACGACTCGACCTCCCGGACGGAGTACGTCGGCACCGTACGCGAGAACCAGCGGCCGAACGCCCCCCGCGTGGCGTCGAGGTCGAGGACGAAGGCCGCGCCGCCGCGGCGTACCACCCGGGTCAGCTCGCGCAGCCCCGGCTCGCAGCCGGGGCCGAAGAAGTACGCCCAGCGCGCGATGGCCACGTCCACGCTCGCGTCGGGCAGCGGCAGGTTCTGGGCCGTGGCGGCGTGGACGGCCACGTTGGCCAGCTCGGTGCAGCGGCGTACGGCGACCGCGGCCAGGTCGCCGTGCGGCTCCACGCCGACCACCCGCGCGGCCTCGGACGCGAGCGCGGGCAGGTGGAACCCGGTGCCGCAGCCGATGTCGAGCACGGTGCCGCCGTTCCAGGCGCGCAGGGCGCGCATCGCCGCGTCGGCCGCGCCCTCGGGGTCGACGGCGCGGTTCTCCAGCTCGTAGATCTGGGGCGTGTTCCAGATGTTCGGGCTGGGGATCGCACCTTTCGCTATCCGTGGCATGCCCCAAAGTTAAGCCAGCCGCCAGGCGCGGCTCACCAAAGGGGCTTTCGCGCCAGATCGGCTCCACCGGCTTAGGCTGGCAGCGTGGCTGATGTCATCCGCGTGCCCAATGCGAAGATCGCATTGTCCACTGCTTCGGTATATCCGGAACGCACTCCCGACGCGTTCGAGCTGGCAGCGCGCCTGGGTTACGACGGTGTCGAGATCATGGTGGGCGCAGACCCCGTGAGTCAGGACATCGACGTGATCGAGCGGCTGTCCGACCACTACAAGATCCCCGTCCTGGCCATCCACGCGCCCTGTCTGCTGGTCACCCAGCGCGTCTGGGGCCGCGACCCCTGGGCCAAGCTGGTCAAGGCGCAGAAGGCCGCCGAACGGCTGGGCGCCGCGACGGTCGTGGTCCACCCGCCGTTCCGCTGGCAGCGGGAGTACGCCCGCGAGTTCGAGACGGGGCTGGCCAGGATGCGTGACGAGACCGACGTCACGTTCGCCGTCGAGAACATGTTCCCCCTGAAGGCCAGGGGCAACGACGTGGTGCCCTACTCGCCCGACTGGAATCCGATCGACTACGACTTCCCGCAGGTCACGCTCGACCTGTCGCACACGGCCGTGTCGGGCTCCGACGCCATGGAGATGGCCGTCAAGCTCGGCGACCGGCTGGCCCACCTCCACCTGGCCGACGGCCTCGGGGTGACCAACAAGGACGAGCACCTCGTGCCCGGCAGGGGCAACCAGCCGTGCGCCCCGATGCTGGAGCGCCTGGCCAACACCGGCTATTCGGGGCTGGTGGTGCTGGAGATCAACACCCGCAAGGCGGCCAGCCGCACCGAGCGGATCGACGACCTGGCGGAGGCGCTGGCGTTCGCCCGGCTGCACCTGGCGGCCACCTCATGAACATAGGGCCGATCAGGGGTCTGGGCAGGATGTTCGAGCGGGTGGCCGACGCGTACGACGCGGGCCGGCCGCACTATCCCGACGAGATGTACCGGGCCCTGACCGAGGTGACCGGCGTCGACCTCGACGGCGCCACCACGGTGGACGTCGGCGCGGGCACCGGCATCATGACGCGCGCGCTCAGGGCGCGCGGCTCCCATGTCATCGCGGTCGACCCGGGCGCGGAGATGCTGGCCCGCCTGGTCTCCCGGTCGGAGAGCGGGACGCCCTCCGTCGCGGCCGTGCTGGCCGACGGCAACGCGCTGCCGCTGGCCGACGGCGTGGCCGACCTGGTGACGTACGCGCAGTCGTGGCACTGGCTCGACCCTGTGGCGTCGATCGCCGAGGCCCGGCGGGTGCTGCGGCCCGAGGGGGCCATCGTGGGCTGCTGGAACTTCAACCACGCGGCCCAGGCCGAATGGCTGGCCGCCTACGAGGCCCGCCTGGCGGAGGCGGTGCCGACCTACTACGGGCCGGCGGTCGAGCAGTGGTCGGCGCCGCCGATCGCCGCGGCCTTCGAGGTCGTCGAGGAGCGCTGGATCCCCTGGACCCGGCTGGTCGGCATCGAGGACTTCCTGCTCGACCTGCGCTCCCACTCCTACATGGCGGCCCTGCCGCCGGAGGCCGCCGACGAGCTGGTGGAGCGGCAGCGCGTCTCGCTGCGCGAGGAGTTCCCCGAAGGGGTGCTGTCCGTCCCCATGCGGGTGTACCTGGCGGTGGGCCGGTGACGCGAGGGAGCGCCGTCGCCTGGACTGAGGAGCGGCGGGAGCGGAGCGACCAGACCGACGAGGGAAGTCGGCGGTTCCCCGGCGACCGAGCCGCCTCTGCGGAGCGGAGGCCATGAGCACGGACAAGAAGCGGCCGGGGCGTCGGCCGGGGTCGGCTGACACGCGGGGTGAGATCCTTGCCGCGGCCAGGAAGGTGTTCGCGGAGAAGGGGTTCGACAAGGCGACCGTGCGCGGCATCGCCCGCGAGGCCAACGTCGACCCCGCCCTCGTGCACCACTACTTCGAGACGAAGGAGGGCATGTTCGCGGCGGCCATGCGGCTGCCGTTCTCTCCCGAGACCATCGTCAAGGTGCTGGTCGAGGGCCCGCGCGAGGAGGTCGGCGAGCGGCTCGTACGCATGATCCTGCAGGTCACCGCCTCCCCGGAGACGCGCGAGCCGATGCTGGCGCTGATCCGCTCGGCCATGACCAACGAGCAGGCCGTCACGATGGTCCGCGAGTTCTTCACGAACGCGCTGCTCTTCCAGGTGGCCGACCGGATGGAGGTGCCGCACCTGCGGATCGAGGCGGCGTTCGCGCAGATGTTCGGCATCGTCATGGCCCGTTACGTGATCGGGCTGGAGCCGCTGGCGAGCGCCGGCCACGATGAGCTCGTGGAGGTGCTCGCGCCGACCATCCAGAGGTACTTCACCGGCTAGAGCATTGTTCTGCCAAAGTCGATGACCATAGGGTATGTCGCGTACGCCGGAAATGTTACTCGCGGGTAGGATCCGGGTAGCGGTCTGAGCGACGGGTGACCGTACGCTGACAGCCAACGTCGTCTGTGGGAGGACCCTGTGCTCTGGGTAGCCATCATCGGGCTCGTGATGACCGTCCTCGCGGTGGCCGTCGCCGGCCGCAGGGCGTTGTTCCTGTTCAAGCTGGCGACCGTGGGGCCGCCCGCGCCCGAGCGGATCGACTACGCCAAGACTCATGCGGCAGATGAGGCGAAGGCGCAGCTCGTCGAGGTGTTCGGGCAGAAGAAGCTGCTGAAGTGGACGCCGTCCGGCGTCGCGCACTTCTTCGTCATGTGGGCGTTCTTCATCCTGCTGACCGTCTACATCGAGGCGTACGGCGCGATCATCCAGGGTGCGATCACCGGCACGCCCGACTTCCACATCCCGCTGATCGGCACCTGGGCCGTGCTCGGCTTCCTGCAGGACTTCATCGCGGTCGCCTGCGTGCTCGGCCTGATCGCCTTCGCGGTCATCCGGCTCAAGAACTCGCCCGACAAGCTCGGCCGCCGCTCCCGCTTCTCCGGCTCCCACCTCGGCGGCGCGTGGCTCGTCCTGTTCATGATCTTCAACATCATCTGGACGCTGTTCCTGGCCAGGGGCGCGTCGGCGGCCAACGGCAACTTCCCCTACTCCTCCGGCGCGTTCGTCTCGCTCGCGCTCGGCGACGTGCTGCCGGACAGCGCGCTGCTGGAGGAGATCGCGCTGCTGCTGCACATCGGCTTCATGCTGGTGTTCCTGGTCATCGTGGTGAACTCCAAGCACCTGCACATCTTCACCGCGCCCCTCAACGTGCTCTTCTCGCGCCGTCCCGACGGCCTGGGCGGCGCGCCGGAGATGCGGGTGGCCGGCAAGGTCGTCGACTTCGAGGACGAGGACCTCGACCCGGAGAAGCTCGGCCGCGGCAAGATCGCCGACACCACGTGGAAGGGCTTCCTGGACTTCTACTCCTGTACGGAGTGCGGCCGCTGCCAGTCGCAGTGCCCGGCGTGGAACACCGACAAGCCGCTGTCGCCGAAGATGCTCATCCTCGACCAGCGTGACCACGCCTTCAAGGTGGCCCCGTACCTGCTGGCCGCCCAGCAAGGTGTCGAGCACAAGGACACCGACGTGCTCGCGCTGCTGGACAAGCCGCTGGTCGGCGAGGACGGCGTGATCCACCCCGACGTGCTCTGGTCGTGCACCAACTGCGGCGCCTGCGTCGAGCAGTGCCCGGTGGACATCGAGCACATCGACCACATCCTCGACATGCGCCGCTACCAGGTGATGGTGGAGTCGTCGTTCCCGTCCGAGGCGGGGGTGATGGTGAAGAACCTGGAGAACAAGGGCAACCCGTGGGGCATGTCCGAGATGAAGCGGGCCGACTGGATCGAGGAGCTCGACTTCGAGGTCGAGCTCGTCGAGGACAAGATGCCCGAGGACGCCGAATACCTGTTCTGGGTGGGCTGCGCGGGCGCGCTCGAGGACCGGGCCAAGAAGACCACCAAGGCCGTGGCGGAGCTGCTGCACATCGCGGGCGTGAAGTTCGCGGTGCTCGGCCCGATGGAGGCGTGCACCGGTGACCCGGCCCGCCGCCTGGGCATGGAGTACCTGTTCAACATGCTCGCCCAGCAGAACATCGAGACCCTCAACGAGGCCGGCGTCAAGAAGATCGTCGCCACCTGCCCCCACTGCTTCAACACCCTGGCCAACGAATATCCGCAGCTCGGCGGCACGTACGAGGTCGTGCACCACACGCAGCTGCTGGCGAAGCTCGTGGACGAGGGCCTGCTCACCCCGATCACCCCGATCGAGGAGAAGATCACCTACCACGACCCGTGCTTCCTGGGCCGCCACAACAAGGTCTACTCCCAGCCCCGCGACATCATGTCCAAGGTGCCGGGCGTGCAGACCCAGGAGATGCACCGCCACAAGGACCGCGGGTTCTGCTGCGGCGCCGGCGGCGCGCGCATGTGGATGGAGGAGCGCATCGGCAAGCGCATCAACACCGAACGCGTGGACGAGGCGCTGACCACCGATCCCGACACCGTCTCCACCGCCTGCCCGTTCTGCATGGTCATGCTCGGCGACGCGATCAACGAGAAGAAGAACAACGGCGAGGCCAAGGAATCGCTCGAAGTCGTGGACGTCGCCCAGCTGTTGATCAAATCGGTCAAGGGCGCTTCCTGACCGAGGATTGTCGGACTCCTTCACAGCTTCTGTGGAGGAGTTCCGCACGTCAGCGGGTCAAGTGCAAGAAATCCAGCATCCACATAACGGGAAAATCACGGTAACCTCAACGTCGCATGGCTCTATTCGACGGGGAGGGGGCTCGTGATGGGCGTCGTCGTCACGGACGCCGAAGTCACTCTGGCCGACGTCCTCGCCCTCCGGCTCGCCATCGACGCACCACTGGAAGACGGCACCGAACTCGTGCTCAGGCATCGCACCACGGGGGTGGAACGCGACGTGCGGCTCGGCACGCCAGGCGCTCGGGCGCGCGAGGCCACGGTCACGGTCTCGCTCGCGCCGCTGGAGCTCAGCGCCGGGCGCTGGGACGCCTACCTGCGGGGGGTGGGCGGCAAGCGCAGCAGGCTGCGCAGCGTCGACCCGGGCTTCTCGCTCGACCACCTCGACGCGTACGCGCTGTGCAGGCGGACCCTCGCCTACCGCTCGTACCGCACGCGCAACGGGTTCCTGGCGCTGAAGATCTCCGACGCCGAGCCGGTGGCCGAGGTCCGCTCGATCTGGTTCAGGGAGGGGCGCTTCGAGGTGATGGGCCTGCTGGCGTACACCGGGCTCGAGGACGACGACTCCCGCCATGAGGCCGTGCTGAGACTGGACCGCAGGCAGACCAACGCGCGGCTCTCGGCCACCGCCACCGTGCAGGGCGTGCGCTTCCACGCCGCCGTGTCGCTCGTGGACGTGGTGGGCGCCGATCCCGACGCCGTGGCGAGCTCCGGCACCTGGGAGCCCGCGCTGGAGGTCGAGGGCGTGTCCACGCCGCTCAAGCTGGGCTCGCGGCTCGACGACGTCGACGGCAAGAGACGCCGGCTGCACTATCCCTCGGCCACGGTGGACGGCGTGCCCATCAGACCCTGCTACACCGCCGACGACGAGCTGCGGATCGAGGTGGGCGGATGAAGGTCAGCCTGGTCCTCGCCTCCGCGTACGCGATGAGGGGCGACGTCCGCGCCATGCTGAACCTCGCCACCGCCCTGTCCGACCGGCACGACGTCGAGGTGGTCAGTGTCAGGCGGCAGAAGGAGAAGCCGTTCTTCCCCGTCGGGCCCAACGTGACCATGCGCAGCCTGATCGACGCCAGGCCGGGCGTCCGGCACCTGTTCCCGCGCGGGCAGGTCCGCGCGGAGGTGGCGCTGTGGCGGCTGCTGCGCAACCTCAAGTCCGACGTGCTGATCACGACCCGGCCGGGGCTCGGCGTCCAGGCCGCGAGGCACGCGCCGCGCGAGACCCTGAAGATCGCCAGGGAGTGGGGGCGGCCGGCCGTCCCCGGGCCGGTGAAACGGTTCTATCCGCGCCTGAACGCCGTCGTGACGGCCACGGAGTCGGCCCAGGAGGAGTGGAGCAAGCTCCTCACCGACGGGCCCCCTGTGACCTCTGTGCTGGACGCGCTGCCCGACGGGCCGTGGCCGCGCTCGCGGATGGACAACCGGATCGTGGCCGCCGGCGGCCGGTGGGTGCCGGTCAAGGCGTACGACCGGCTGATCAAGGCGTTCGCGATCGTGGCGGACAAGCGCCCCGACTGGCGGCTGCGCCTGTACGGCGGCGGGCCGGAGGAGCGGCGGCTGCGCGCGCTGGTCCGCGAGCTCAGCCTGCACAACCACGTCTACTTCATGGGCACGACGCCCGACCTGGCGGGCGAGTTCGCCAAGGCGTCGATCGTGGCCAGCACCTCGCTCACCGAGGACCTCGGCATGGCGGTGCTGGAGGCCATGGGCTGCGGGGTGCCCGTGGTGGCCTTCGACGGGGCCAGGGGGCCGAGGGAGTTCGTGGCGACGGGCTACAACGGGGTGCTGGTGCCGGAGAACGAGGGCGGCCTGGAGCTGTTCGCGGCGGCCCTGCTGGCGCTGATCGACGACGAGCGCAGGCGGCGCTCGCTCGCGGCTGGCGCCCTGGACACCGCGGTGCGCCACGCGGCCGGTGAGGTGGCCGAGCAGTGGGAGAAGCTCATCGGCGACCTCCGCTGAACGACCCGGGCACCCCCAACCGGTTACGGGTACCTTAGAAGCATGCATGGGTACAGCGGAGACAAGCAGGCGTATCTGACGCGTCTCAGGCGGATCGAGGGCCAGATCAGGGGCCTGCAGCGCATGGTCGATGACGACGCCTACTGCATCGACGTGCTCACTCAGGTCTCCGCGGCCACGCGGGCGCTCCAGGCGGTGGCGCTGGGGCTGCTGGAGGAGCACATCTCCCACTGCGTGGCGGACGCGATCAACAGTGGCGGGCCGGAGGCCGACGCGAAGGTCAAGGAGGCCTCGGCGGCCATCGCGCGCCTCGTCCGCTCATAGGCGCGGCGGTCATCCTCCGGAAGGAGGACGTTCCGAGGGATTAACTAGTTATGAGAAACCCCGGAAACCTTCTAACTAGGTCTCCGGGGCTAGTAATCGAGTTGATCCTTCAGCGGCTCGCCGAAGTCCGCAATCCGAGCGCGTCGTCGAGTTCGTCCAAGGTCAGCCGCCGCTCGCTGACAGCCACGGCCGTGAGCACCTCGGCGTAGAGCGCAATCTCGTCCAACGCGACACGGTCGTGGACCCGAGAGTCCAGGTCATCGTGCCCCACCGCGTCGTCCTTCCTTCCGCAGCCCACACCCTCTACGAGGTTACGGCGGAGACCCTTCTGGCAACATGGCCCATCGGAGTCATTCCTTTCCGAACTGCGGGGCCCGGGAACGATCATTTCCCGAATCGGAGATCACAATTCGGAGAATTGCCTGTTACCTGAGCGTTAGAACCATATAGGCGAAGTAAGGGTTAAATAACGATATTTGTGGTTTAGGTGTGGTCTGTGTGGTTGTCGTCGCGTTCGTGGATGAGTCTGTGCACGAGCGCGGTCTGCCCGGCCAGCCCCCGCTCCGGCACCCTGGCCCCCGTCAGCCGGCCCCACGCCAGTCCCGTCGCGTACGCGGCCCCGAGCACGGCCGCGGTGCTCGCCCGGTCCGGCGGCGAGACCTCCAGCACCGCCGCGGGCTTGGTCAGCACCTGACCGGGCACGGGGAAGCCGTCCGGCTCGGTCGACTCGCTCGCTGAGGTCCCGGTCAGCCCGGCGCGCTCCAGCTCCTCGTACGCGCGCCTGAGCCGGTGGTCCAGCCGGGCCGGCAACCGCCCCTTGGAGTCCGACAGGTCGGCCAGGAACGTGGCGGCGGCCATGCGCGGGTCGGGCATGAAGGCCAGCGCCTCGACCAGGTCGTAGACGGCGTGCGAGAAGTCCGCCTCCAGGTCGGTCTCGACGAGCAGGGCCCGGCACAGCCGCCGCGGGCAATGCTCCAGCCAGGCCGCGCGCAGGGCCTCGGCGTCTGTGTGGGAGTCGTCGAGCCCCTGCCGGCGCAGCATGGGCTCGACCATCGTCAGCAGGGCGAGCGCCCGCGGCCTGAAGCGGGTGTCGGACATCAGGATCTGGGCCGCGTCCGCCATCGTGGCGGCGAGCCTGAGCGCGGCCCGCGGCTGCCCGGCCCGCTGCCGCTCGGCGACGAGCGTGGCCAGGTCGAGCAGCGGCGGCGCGGGCAGCCAGCGCACCCACTCGTCGCCGGGCAGCGGGCGGCGCAGGTATTCGCCGAACACCGTGATCAGCCGCTCGTTGCCGTCGAACGCGGGCGCGTACGCGCACCACATGATCGTGCCCCAGACGGCCGCCACCGTGCTCGGCACGTCGGAGCCGAAGATCTCGTCGAACGCCGTCAGCGGGTAGTCCAGCTCCGACTTGAGCCCGCTGGACCGCAGCAGCACCCTGAGCCGCTCGGTGAGGCCCTCGGAGACGTCCGGGCCGATGAACGCCTGGGTGGAGCCGGGCTCGGCGTGGAAGTCGGGCCCGTACGGGATCACGTCCTCCGGCAGCACCGCCGCGGGATGCTGCACCTGGCGCGCCCGGGTGCCCCTCGGCGGCGGCGCGAGACGCCAGCGGCCGTCGGCCGGATCGTGCAGATGCCAGCGCGCGTGCACCCCGAAGAGCCATCTGTCGCCATCTGGGGTCACAAGTATTCTGGCGGCCAGCACGTGGGCCCGATCGGGGACGGAAAGCCCTTGCCAGCGCGGGTCCGCGACCATCGCGCGGACCTCCGCCTCGGCGGAGGTGAACGCATCCCAGGGTCGCACGGGCGCCATCGTACTGGGAGCGCCCAAATCATCCATCGGCATTTCACGGCAGAATGACCGTTATGAGGGCGAAGGTGGCAGGGGTGCTGGCGGTGGTCGGCGCGCTCTCCGGATGCGGTACGACCACGACGGCGCAGCCGTCCCCGACGGGGCCCGGCGTGCTCACGCTGGACAAGGCCACGGCGCCGGAGCCCGGCGGCGAGGTGGGCGAGGCGTCCACGGAGTTCCAGAACGCGACGGACATGTCCATGTGGACCAAGCTGAGCGAGACGGAGAAGGACGTCGACCGGATCGGCAAGCTCGACATCAACAAGACCGTGAAGGGCTCCCTGTATCTGGAGCCCAGGACCTCGACGTGGTTCGACGGCTTCCGCGGCCCCTACGTGTACCAGGAGCTGGCGGGCGACGTCCTCATGTACGCCAGGGTCAAGGTCGAGGGCCTGAAGGGCGGGCAGCCCAAGCGGAAGTTCTCGCTCGGGGGCCTGATGGCCCGCCAGCCCGGCTCGTACGCCAAGCCCAACTGGGTGTCGGTCACCACCGGCACGGCCGACCAGAGCGGCCAGGTCGAGGTGAAGTACACCCAGGACGGCAGCTCCAAACCTCAGGAGCTGACCGTCAAGAGCGGCTGGGTGGACCTGGCGCTCGGCCGGGTGGGCCGCGTCTTCGTCGCGCTCTACCGGGAGGACGGCGGCAAGTGGAAGGTCGGCCGGCGCTGGCCGTCCAACCTCCCCGACGTGCTCCAGTGGGGCATCACCGCCTACACCGACTGGGACAGCTACAACCTGCTCAAGAAGGACGCGACCAAGGCCAACGCCAAGCAGGTCAAGGGCGTGCCCGATCTGAAGATGACCGTCGACTTCGTCCGGTTTTTACGCCCCGAGCTGCCCGAGTACGCGGACGCGCTCAACACCGCCTCGGTGTCGGACGAAGTCCTGATCAAAGCGATGACGCCTGCCGGTGCCTGAGCGCCTTGGCCATGTAGTTGTCCGGCGTGCGGGCGAAGGACGCCCGGTCGTCGTCGGTGAGTTCGCGTACGATTTTTCCGGGAACACCGGCCACCAGCACGCCGGACGGGATCTTCTTGCCCGGTCCGACGAGCGCACCGGCGGCCACCAGGGTGCCCGCACCGATGCGGGCGCCGCCCAGCACGATCGCGCCGATGCCGATCAGCGCGCCGGTCTCCACATGGGCGCCGTGGACCATGGCCTTGTGGCCCAGGCTGACCCGATCCTCCAGGATCGCCGGCTCGCCGGGATCGGCGTGCAAGCAGCTCAGATCCTGTACGTTGCACTCCTCGCCGATCTCGATCCGCTCGTCGTCCCCCCGGAGAACGGAGCCGTACCAGATGCTGGACGCCCGGCCCACCCGCACGCTGCCGACCACGACGGCGCCAGGGGCTATGAAGGCTTCAGGGTGTATGTCCGGGACTGCCCCGTTATCCAAAGATGCGATGTACATCCGAGCCATCGTAATTCCCCGTCCGGCTGTGGCGTTCCGGTTGCGGACGTGGGCAGATGGCAGGAAAGTCGTTTCCTGACGTCTCGTTGTCAGACCCTCACAACCCGCAATTTTCCCCCGCCTCACGCAAACCACCCTTAGGTACCCCCATGATGAACCAGCACGAGAGCATTCCCGATCTGATGCAAGAGGACACCTTCGAGGTCGTGATGCGCGGCTACAACCGCCGTCAGGTTCACGACTTCATGATCCGTACCCGTAACCAGGTAAGGGATCTGGAAGAGCGGCTGGCCCGGGCCATCGACCAGGCAGAGCAGGGCCGCATCGAGCTCGCGGAGGCCAGGCGGCGCATGGTCGAGGCACCGCAGAGCTACGACGACCTCAGCCCGAGACTCGCCCAGATCCTCCGGCTCGGCGAGGAGGAGGCCGCGGCCAAGCGGGAGGACGCCGAGGCCGAGGCCGCCAGCGTGCGCGACGCGGCCAAGTCGGAGGCCGACCGGCTGCAGACGTCGTCCCGCGAGACCGCCGACAAGATCCTCACCTCCGCCCAGGCGGAGGCGGAGCGGCGCGTGAACGAGGCCACTCAGGCGGCGGAGCGGATGCTGGCCCAGGCGGGTTCGGACGCGGAGGAGCAGCTCGCGGCCGCCCGCACCGAGGCCGAGGACCTGCTGCGCGAGTCGCGCGCCGAGTCCGAGCGGCTGGTCACGGCCGCCCAGTCGGAGTCGGAGCAGATCATGCAGGCCGCCAACGCGCAGGCCGAGCAGCTGGTGACGGGCGCGCGGAACGATTCGGAGTCGATGCTGGCCTCCGCGCAGCAGCGCACCGCCGCGCTCGACGAGCAGACGGGGCGGCGGGTCGACTATCTGACCAACACGCACTCGGAGGTCGTGCGGCGGCTGACCGAGATCAGCTCCGTGCTCGGCGACCTCATGCGCACCGAGTCGGCGGCCGGGCCGCTGATCCCCGACGCGGTCGCGTCCCCGGTCTCGCCGCAGGAGGACGTGCGGGTCATCGTGGACGAGAGCGAGGAGGAGAAGAAGCCCCTGGAGGAGGCGGGCGTCTCCGACGACACCGACATCCACGTCGTCCGGCTGTCCGAGGTGCACAAGTAGTCCACACCCCGGGCGGGCACGGCTGGAGGCGTGCCCGCCCGGCTGGGACCGCCCCACAGCCGAGCGGGCGGTGAGAGCCGCGGGGCCGCGCGATTGGGGAAGGGGTGCGCGGCCCGGCGGTGCAGGCGGTCCACGGAGCGGAAGCCCCCGCCCCCGATTGGGTCGGAGGCTTCCGCGTCAGTGGCCCCTCCTGCCTTGGTGGCCCGGTGCCGGGGCCGCCGAGACGCTGGACACGGCACCGGGCTGCTCTTGTGCGCCGGCCGTGGGACGCGCCACGGCCGGCGTCATGGAGGTGCGGGGCCGGCCCGCGGGTGCTGCCCGCCGGCCCGCTTCTCCTGGTCCCGGAGCCGGCCGCGCAGGCCGTCCGGGTCGTCCGCGTCGATGGTCATCGCACATCCCGCATCGCGCTGCGCCGCGTTGAGCGGACGGTGTCTCGTGGCCCACCAGCGGCCCGCGTCGCTCCGCCAGATGGTCCATTGGGGGTACTCCCGGGCAATCTCGGCAAGATGCCGATCAAAGGACATCGCTGTTCGCCTTTCCCGGCCCCAGGCGAGGTTTCCATCTCCTTCGACGATGCGGCACTTCTCTAGAGAACACAATGATCGTGCCGGACAGGGTCACCTTCCTTGACAAACTAGGCATCGAAGTCGTACTGGAGTACGTACGCGGCGGAGTCGAGCACCATCTCGTTGAGCTCGACGGGCACCCCACCCGACGTGTAGGCGGTCCTGGCGATCACGATCACCGGCGTGCCCCCCGGCAGGTCCAGCAGCGCGATCTCGCGGGGTGACGGCATCCGGGCCCGCACCTCCTCGGTGAAGTGGGCGGGGGAGACGCCCAGGTCGCTCAGCCTGGCGTAGACACCACCCGGTCCGGTGTCCGCGAGGGTGATCGCGCTGCCTTCGACCAGGTGCGCCGGGAAATACGAGGTGGCCAGCTGCACGGGTCTGGTGTCGACCGAGTAGCGGCGGCGACGTACCCATACCTCGCCGCTCTCGAGGACGCCCGCCACCTCCTCGCCGGCTCGCTCCAACACCACTTCCACCCCGTCCACCGTGAAGGGCCGGCCACGCGTGTCGGCGTCCCAGATGGCCCGCCCCTGCCCCCACTGCTCTCTCGACAGGCGGCGTGAGCCGTGCCTGCGGATCGGTTTGAACAGCCGCACGTATACCCCCGAACCTCGTTTGGGCACCGCCAGCCCCTCGTTGATCAGTACGGCAAGCGCCTGCCTGGCGGTGGCTCGTGCGATTGCGTATTCGGCCATCAGCGCGTTCTCGCCCGGTAGTCGGTCCCCGTCGCGCAGTTCGCCGGACAGAATCCGGGCGCGGAGGCCGTCGGCGATGCGGCGATAGATAGGGGGCTCGTGGGGTACCGGGGATTCAGACAACTTTGATCACCCTCTGTCACCAACCAGGTTGTGGCGTCTCCAGAGAACTTGCCCCGTCTTGTCCACGATCGCACAGATGGAAAGGTTGGTCGCGGCCTTCTTTTGAGCGGATCGTGCCCGAGTGGTGAATTCCGGCGGGTTTTAGCAGACCGTTACCGTGGAACGATCCCGGCCGGTATTCGATCGGCCCACCAGCGCCGAGTAACCAAAGCGAAGATCACGGCGCCTGCCGTGTTCATGAGCACGTCGTCCACGGAGGAGAAACGGCCTAGTCGCAAGGCGTACTGGAGGATCTCGACGATGACCGAAAATGCGGCCGCGACCGCCGCAACGCGCGCGAGAGAGGACATCGCGCGGCTGCGTACCGGGAGCAGCGCGCCGGGCGCGGCGAACACCAGCAGGTTGCCTCCGACCTGCACCAACACCGCCTCCCACGGCGCGCTGACCAGGTCGGCAAGATCTTTGAACGGGACGAGACTGACTCCGGTCTGACCGTTGCGCGGGGTGAGGGTCATCCAGATCCACGGGGCCGTGCCGACCGCTATGCCGACGTCGGCGATCGACGTGCGCAGCGGTGCCGGGTGGCCGGCGCGGGCGCGGTGACGGGAGAGGAGCAAGATTGCTAGCAAGGCCAGGGGAAGTGCAAAAGTACCAGCAATAATGACGTTTCCCCACAATTCCCACGTCCGCGCCATCCGCCCATAATGGCGATGATCTAGGGGTACCGGAAGATGTCTATCTGGACAGGGTCACCGGCAGGTGCTCGGACAGGAAGGTGAGCGCCACCTCCCAGGTGCGCGCGGCCGCCTCCGGGTGGTGGAACATCGGTGCCTCGCTGTTGTGGAAGGCGTGCCCGGCCTCCTCCTCGACGTGCATGACCACGTTCGGCCGGCCCTGCGCGGCCTGCTCGACGACGGCCACCCGGTCGCGCCGGATGAACGGGTCGCTGCCGCCGAAGACCAGCAGGAGCGGCGCGGTGACGCGGTCCATGAGCCCGGTCGTGTCGGGCACGGCGGAGCCGTAGAAGGACAGGACCGCCGCCAGCTCCACCTGCGTGGCCAGCATGTAGTCGATCGAGCCGCCCAGGCAGAACCCGACCGCGCCGACCCCGCCCGCCACCTCGGGCAGCTCGCCCAGGTGGGCCACCGTGAGCGCGCAGTCGGCCACCCCCTGCGCGAAGTCGAACCGGCCGGCCAGCTCGATCGCGGCCGCCGTGCCCTCGGGGGTGTGCTCGCCCAGCCAGCCGGGGTGCAGGCGCCAGAACAGGTCCGGCGCGGCCACCACGTAGCCGCGCGAGGCCAGGTCCAGGGCGACCTTCTCGATGTACGGCCCCACGCCGTAGATCTCCTGGACGAGCAGGATGCCGGGGCCCGTCCCGGCGTCGGGGAACCACAGATGGACGTCGAAGCCGCCGTCGTGGGCGGCCACTTGATCGGTTCTGGTTCGCATGTGCAACAGCATCGCGCATGGCGCGGGCCGCGTTCCGGGGAGACGATGCGATCAGAAAGGTCCCGACGCACCCGTTGTCCGCCGATCGACCAGCGATCTATACAGGGAAGTAGAGGAGAGTGTGGTGCTGACGCATTTCATCGGTGGCGAGCCGGTGGGCGCGGGTAAGACGTTCCCCGTCCATGACCCCGTGACGGGCGCGGTGATCAGGCAGGTGCACGAGGCCGACCCCGAAGTGGTGGACCGGGCGGTGCGCGCGGCCAGGGAGGCGGCCCGCGACTGGGCGGCGCTGCCCGTCGGCGAGCGCGCCGGGTGGATGCGGCGCCTGGCCGAGGGCATCGAGTCCCGCTTCGACGACCTGGTGGACGCGGAGATCGCCGACACGGGCAAGCCGATCGAGCAGACCCGCACGCTCGACGTCCCGCGCGGCATCGCCAACTTCCGCGCGTTCGCCGAGATCGCCGCCCAGCGCCCGGACGACGCCTTCCACCTGTCCGGGGTGCTCAGCTACACCGTGCGACGGCCGCTCGGCGTGGTCGCGGTGATCGTCCCGTGGAACCTGCCGTTCCTGCTGATGACCTGGAAGCTCGCGCCCGCCCTCGTCGCCGGCAACACCGTGGTGGTCAAGCCGTCGGAGCACACGCCGGGCTCGGCGGCGGTCTTCGCCGAGATCTGCGCCGACGCCGGGCTGCCCGCCGGCGTCGTCAACATCATCTTCGGGTACGGCCCCTCCGGCCACCTCCTGGTCGAACACCCGGGGGTGGACGCCGTGTCGTTCACCGGTTCCACCAGGACCGGCACCGCGATCATGAACACGGCGGCCGACCGGGTCAAGCCGATCTCGTTCGAGCTGGGCGGCAAGAACGCGGGACTGATCTTCGATGACTGCCGGCTCGACCGGGCCGTGGAGGGGACCGCGAAGTCGGTGTTCACCAATGGCGGGCAGGTGTGCCTGTGCACCGAGCGGGTCTACGTGCAGCGGTCGATCTTCGAGGAGTTCAGCGCCCGGCTGGCGGCCCGCGCGCAGGAGTTCGAGCCGCAGCCCATGATCTCGAAGGAGCACCGCGAGAAGGTGCTCTCCTACTACGCCTTGGCCCGCTCGGAGGGAGCCAAGGTGCTCACGGGGGGTGGCGTCCCCACGTTCGGCGACAACCGCGATTCCGGATATTTCGTGGAACCGACGGTGGTGGCAGGCTTGTCGGAGTGGTCGAGGTTCAACAGAGAAGAGATCTTCGGCCCCGTCTGCCATGTCGCCCCCTTCGACAGCGAGGCCGAGGCGGTCGATCTGGCCAACGGCAGCGAGTACGGCCTGGCCGCCACGCTCTGGACGGGTAACCTCGACCGCGCCCACCGGGTGGCGCAGCGATTGGAGGCCGGGCTCGTCTGGGTGAACACTTGGTATCTGCGTGACCTGCGTACCCCGTTCGGCGGTATGAAGCTGTCGGGTATCGGCAGGGAGGGCGGCGTCCAGTCACTCGACTTCTACTCTCAACCCACCACGATCACCATCAAACTGGAGCAGCCCGATGCATGACGAATGGTCCGAGGCCGTGGACGCGCGGTCCCAGGTCGCCGACCGGCTGGCGGAGGCCGCGAGTTCCGGCAAACCGTGCCCGCCGATCAGGGACCTGGTCGGCACGGTGGCCGAGGCGTACGCCATCCAGGAGATCAACACGCGGCGGGCGCTCGGAGCGGGGCGGCGGCTGGTGGGCAGGAAGATCGGCATGACCAACGTCGTGCTGCAGCGGCAGTTCGGCATCGACCAGCCGGACTTCGGCATGCTCTTCGCGGACATGTCGTACTGCGACGGGCTCCCCGTGCCCGTGGACGCCTTCCTGCAGCCGCGGGCCGAGGCCGAGGTCGCGCTGGTGCTCGGCAAGGACCTGGCCGGCGGGCCCTTCACGGCCGCCGACGTGCTCAGGGCCGTGGAGTTCGCGCTGCCCGCCATCGAGATCGCCGACTCGCGGATCGCCGACTGGGACATCACGCTGGCCGACACGGTCGCGGACAACGCCTCGGCCGGCGCGTTCGTGCTGGGCAGCACGCCCGTCCCGCCGGCCGGGCTCGACCTGCGGGCGGCCCGGATGACGATGACCCGGGGTGGCGAGGAGGTCTCGACCGGCTCCGGCGAGCTGGTCATGGGCAACCCGCTCAACGCCGCCGTCTGGCTCGCCTCCCGGCTCGGCCGCACCGACTACGCGCTGCGCGCCGGAGACGTGGTGCTGACCGGCGCGCTCGGCCCGGTCGTGCCCGTCGGCCCGCAGGACGAGTTCGAGGCGCGCATCGAGGGGCTGGGCTCCGTCCGGGCGGTGTTCTCCAAGTGATCGAACGCACCAAAGGGCTCCTGGTGCCCGGCAAGGCCACTCCCCGAGGCAGGTTCCCGCACGTCAGGCGGGCAGGCGACCTCCTGTACGTCTCGGGCACGAACTGCCGGCGCGCGGACGGCACCTTCGTGGGCGTGGAAGTGGACACGTTCGGTGCGACGAACCTGGACATCCGCGATCAGACCAGGGCGGTCATCGAGAACATCGGCGACATCCTCAAGGCCGCCGGAGGCTCGCTCGGCGACCTCGTACAGATCACCACCTATCTGGTCAACATGAACGACTTCAAGGGCTACAACGAGGTCTACGCCGAGTTCTTCGACGAGGAGGGGCCCACGAGGGCCACGGTCGCGGTGCACCAGCTCCCGCACCCCCACCTGCTCATCGAGATGCAGGCGGTCGCCTACCGCCCGCAGGAGCGGCCATGACCTGCCGGGGGTGAGCCGTGCGCGTATCCGTCCTGGGGTTGGTGGTGCTGATGGCCGCCGGTTGCGGCGGGACGGCGCCGCTCCTGGCCGAGGGCGATCCCCCGGTCAAGGTCGGCGCGATCATCTCGCAGACCGGCGTGTACGCCGCGCTCGGCGACGACATGGAGGCCGCCATGCGCCTCTACCTGGACGACCACGGCGGACGCCTGGGCGAGCGCCCGGCCGGGCTGGTGGTGGCCGACGACGCGGGCAACCCGGAGGAGGGCCAGAAGCAGGCCAGGCGGCTCATCGAGGACGAGGGCGTGAACGTGATCACCGGGCTGCTCTCCTCGCCCGTCGCCGAGTCGGTGGTCAAGGTGGCGGGCCGCACGCCCGTGGTGATCGCCAACGCGGGCGCCGACGCGCTCGGCGGAGCGAACGTCTTCCGCGTGTCGTACACCAACCGCGACCACGGCTACGCGGCCGGCCGGTACGCCGCCGAGCGGTACGGCAAGGAAGGCGTGGTGCTCATGGCCTCCGACTACTCGGCGGGCGTCGAAACGCTCAGGGGCTTCGCCGAGGGATACGGCGCGCAGCCCCTCAAACGCATCCTGACGCCCTACGGCCGGGTCACCGACCTGGAGCCGTACTTCGCGCGGATCCCGCCCGGGACGAAGCTCCTGTACGCGTTCTACGCCGGGGGAGAGGCGGTCGAGTTCCTGAAGGGGTACCGCCAGCACGCCTCCGAGATCGCGTTACTGGGCTGCCAGAACCTCACGGACGAGGACGTGCTGCGGGCCGTCGGCCGGGAGGCCGAGGGCATCACCACCGTCGGCATGTACTCGCCCGCGCTGTACAACCCGGACAACGCCGCGTTCGTGGCCCGGTGGCGGGCCAGGACCGGCAGGAACCCGTCCGCGGTCGCGCTCCAGGGCTGGGACGCCATGCGGCTCATCGACCGGGGCCTGTCCGCGAACGGGGGCATGGCGGCGGTGGGCGAGCTGGGCGGGCCGCGCGGGACGTTCCGGCTGGACGCGACCCACAACCCGGTGCAGAACTGGTACGTCCGCGAGTACCAGAATGGCGTGAACCGGATAATCGCCACCATCCCCCCGCGACAGGAGTGAATCGTGGACCGCGACCAGTGCCTGGCCCTCGACGCGAACGACCCGCTGCGGGCTTTCAAGGACGAGTTCGTGCTGCCGGAGGGGGTCGTCTACCTCGTCGGCAACTCGCTCGGAGCGCTGCCCCGCCGCACCGCCGAACGGGTGCGGCAGACGGTGGAGGACGAGTGGGGCAGGCAGCTCGTCGGCGGCTGGAACCACGCCGGCTGGTACGCGCAGCCGCTGACCGCGGGCGACCGGCTGGCCCCGCTGATCGGCGCGGGCCCCGGGCAGGTCGTGGTGGGCAACACCACCTCGATCGCGGTCTTCCAGGCGGTGGCCGCGGCGCTGCGGCTGCGTCCCGACCGCCGGGTGATCGTCTCCGACGTCCGGAACTTCCCCACCGACCACTACATGGTCCAGGGCCTGGCCGGGCTGCTCGGCGGCTACGAGGTGCGCGACTTCGCGCAGGGGCGGTTCGACGACGCGGCCGTGGTGCTGCTGTCGGAGGTCGACTACCGCACCGGCGCCCGCCACGACGTGCCGTCGGTCACCGCCCGGGTGCACGAGGCCGGCGCGCTGATGGTCTGGGACGTGTGCCACAGCGTGGGGGCCATGGACGTGGACGTCTCGGGGGCCGACTTCGCGGTGGGGTGCACGTACAAGTACCTCAACGCGGGGCCCGGCGCGCCCGCCTTCCTCTACGTCAACCCGCGCCACCACGCCGCCGCAGAGAACGTGCTGTCCGGCTGGCACGGGCACGCCGAGCCCTTCGCGTTCGAGGCCGGCTACCGCCCGGCGGAGGGCATTCGGCGGTTCGCGGTGGGCACCCCGCACGTGCTGTCGTTCGCGGCGCTGGAGGCGGCGCTCGACGTGTGGGAGCGGGTGCCGATGGACCAGGTGCGGGCCAAGAGCATGGCGTTGACCTCGCTCTTCGTGGACCTGGTCGGCGACGCGCTGGAGCTGGTCTCGCCCGCCGACGCCGCCGCCAGGGGCAGCCAGGTCAGCTTCCGCCACCCCCACGGCTACCCGGTGATGCGGGCGCTGATCGACCGTGGTGTGCACGGGGACTTCCGCGCGCCGGACGTCCTCAGGTTCGGCTTCGCGCCGCTCTACATCGGCTACGCCGACGTGTACGACGCGGCGGCCACGCTGCTCGAGGTGCTGGACAAGGAGCTGTGGCGGGACGAGCGGTACGCCACGCGCCTGGCGGTCACCTGACCGGGTGCTCGTCCAGCTGCTTGACCGCCCGCTTGGGCGCGATGGCCCGGTAGCTCTCCTCCACCCAGTCGAGCAGCACCTCCGTCTCGGGCAGCTCCGACAGGAACGGAACCGTCACCCACCCCGCCCGGCCGAGCCCGTGGCCGGTGGGCGCCGCCCCCTCGACGGTCAGCGCGTGGCCGTGCGCCTCCGAGACCAGCTTCACGCTGAACATCGGGTCCCACTTCTCGGTCTGCTCGTCGATGCCGAGGAAGAGGAAGACCTTCTTGTTCGCCTTGATGACGGTCTCGCCCCACGGGTGGTCCTCGTGCGCCTCGGGCAGCCGGAGCGCGAAGGCGCGCAGCTCTTCCCGTACGTCGTGCCAGTCGCTCATCCGCGGAACTCCTCCAGTTTGCGCTCGATGCGTTCCCTGATTCTGTCCCTGGCCTCCATCCTGGGCACGCCCGACATGAGCAGGCTGTCGTAGTCGGTGTCGAGGTGCCTGATGGAGGCGATGACCGCCAGCGTGATGGCGTTCTCGTCGAGCGCCTTGGCCGCCGCGGTCCTGCCCACCCGGCCGCTGCCGCGCTGGGCGGCGTGCTCGGCGATCTCCTGGGCCCGGTCCCGGGGGCAGCCGGGGAACAGCCTGGCGATCTCGGCCGCCATCCTGGCCTGGAAGTCGACGTCCTGCTCGGCCCTGCGGTCGCGGTCGCGTTCGCGGCGGCGCTCGCGTACCTCCTCGTCGGCCAGGCACCGCTCCTCGGCGGCGGCCAGCGCGGCCTCCTCCACCAGCAGGCCGAAGCGCTGGTAGACCTTGCGCCGCCGGTTGTACCTGACGACCACCGCCGACAGGCCGCTCTCCTGCTTGGCGCGGCGGCTGAGCGCGGCGTTTCCGGACGGCAGGAACACCAGGTGGTCCATGTCCGCGCAGGTCAGGCAGTGCGGCCGGTCCTCCTCCATGATCAGGTAGGGGCCGGTGTCGCCGCAGGAGGCGCACGTCCAGGCGTCGAGCGGGGCCACCGCCACCAGGTCGGGCACCTTGGGCTCGCTCAGCTTGCGGACCCTGGTCTCGCTGAGGTCGGGCGAGAGCCAGTGCACGCGGAACGGCTCCTGCCCGTCCCCGGAGGTGAAGCGCAGCTCGCGGCGGTCGCGGGTGCCGGCCACGTACGGCGTGTCCACCGGCCTGAGCCCCTTGGCCAGCGCCCACTCCCGCAGCAGGCCGGCCGTCGCGAGCAGGCGGTCCTCGTCGACGGCCGCGAGCTCGGCCAGCGTGCCGGCCCGGCCCTGCCGCCAGGTGTCCACGTGCCTGGAGTGCAGCCAGCGCAGGCCCGTCACCACGTCGATGAACGTCACGTACTTCCGCGTGGTCAGCGCGATCTCGGCCGCCTCCGCGACCCTGCGCGCCAGATTGGGCTTGCTCATGGCCTCAAGTCTCCCGCGCCTTTGTCGTGAGATGGCGAGACCGGCAGCTTTGCTTTTGCCCAATGCGGCAAGTAACACGTTCGGACCACCGGCCGTGAGGCCATGGAGGATATCGTGCGCCTGTTCTTGCCGGCCGTGCTCATGCTCGCCACCTCGTGCGGCCTGGCCGAGGAGGGCACGCAGCCCGTCGTCACGGGCGCGTTCGGCACCAAGCCGGTCGTGGCCATACCCAAGGGCAGCCCGGGCCGCACGCCGCGGATCACCGTGCTGTCGACGGGCAGCGGACGGCGCACGCTGCCGGGCGACGTGGTGCTCGCCGACGTGGACATCCGGCGGTGGTCGGGCAACCAGCCGTACCTGAGCACGTACGACGGCCACCAGCCCACCTCGGTCGTCTTCGACGGCAGGCGGGTGACGGAGACCTGGCGGCAGGTGCTCATCGGCCGGTCGGCGGGCAGCCGGATCATGCTGGTCAGCCAGGCTGGCGAGGCTCTCGGCCCGGACGCGCCGCTCACGCTGACCGGTCTCGCGCCCGCCGACACGCTGGTGCTGATCTTCGACGTCCTGGGCGGCTACCCGCCCGACGCCCGGCTGGTCGGGCGCGCCCTGCCGGTGGTCCCGGCGGCCCTCGGGCCGGGCTCGCCGCCCCGCACGCTCATCGACGGCTCCGGCGAGGAGGTCCTGGCCGGTTCGAAGGTGGTGGTCCAGTACGTGGCCGCGTCATGGCCGGAGCGGACGGTCGTGGACTCGTCCTACCGGAGGGGCGGGCCGAGCGCGTACACGCTGAAGGAGGGGGACGTCCCCGACGGCTGGCTGGGCGCGCTCGTGGGCCGGCAGGTCGGGAGCCGGGTGGCGGTCTCCGGCCTCGGTGACCGGCCGTCGCTCTACGTCATAGACGTGCTGGGCACGGTTCACGTGTGAGAGGGGCCGGGCGCGTTCCACCCGACCCCTCCGCATCGTCAATCGCAGTGTTCGAGCGGGCTGTCGTAGGTCGAGGCGCCGGCCTTGCCGCCCCACTTGACGCACTTGCCGGCCGCCGAGGCGACGACCGGTCCCGCGTAGTAGGCGAAGTTGCCTGAGTCCGTCTTCCTCGTACTGCCCGCCACTTCCAGGTAGGCCGTGGTCGCGGTGGCCGTGCCGACGTTCTTGTACTTCAGCGTCGTCACGCAGTTGTTGCCGTTGGAGGAGTTGTAGAGCAGGTAGACGGCGCCGTCACTGCCGAGCGTGGCCGAGTCGATCACGTCGTAGCCCGAGCCGCAGACCTCCGTCGGGGTGTGCGGGTTGCCGCAGTTCTTGGAGGTCACCGACTGCTGCGGGTAGCCGAAGGTGACGCCGTTGAAGACGGCCTTCTGGATGTTGGCCGGGTAGTTGGTGCCCAGCCGCACCTCGTAGTGCAGGTGGGGGCTGATGTTGTTGCCCGGCTTGCTGGTGTTGCCGACCGTGCCGATCTGCTGGCCCTGCGACACCGCCTGGCCCTCGCTGACCGTACGGGAGTTCAGGTGGGCGTAGTACGAGGTCCAGCCGCCGCCGTGGTCGATCTTGACGAGGTTGCCGTACCCGTTGGTCGAGCCCTGGTGCGCGGAGATCACCACGGTTCCCGCCGCGGCCGCCACCACGGTGTCGCCGAGGTCGGCGTCCGCGGTGCTGCCCCGGTTGAAGTCGATCTCCCACGACTGGTGCGCGCTGCTGTTGCTGGAGTTGCCCGTCCACGTCTGGTTGCAGGGGAACGGGAGCTGGAAGTTCGTGGCCAGGATCTGGGCGTCCGCCCCCGGCACGGGGTCGGCCGCGGCGACTGACGTCGTACCGAGGCTGAGTAACAAGGCGAGGCCCGCGACCATTGCTGCGCCGAGCTTCATGGGGTGATCCTTTCCCTGGGATCTCTGAGACCAGGGTCTGGACAAAGCGCACAGGAATCGTCCAGAACCGATACAGGAAGCTGTCAGACCTCCGTAGAGGAGCCGATGTGCCGGTCACCTTCCATGTGCTCGGGCCGCTGGAGGTCCGTCGCGATGGCCGTCCCGTCCGGATCTCCGGCAGGAAGCCCCGCATGCTGCTGGCGACGCTGCTGCTCGACGCGGGCCGCGTGGTCGGCGCCGATCGGCTCGCCGACGTGCTCTGGCCGCACCGCCCGCCGCGTTCTGCCCAGGCCAACCTCCGTACGTACGTCAGCTCGCTCCGCTCCGACCTCGGGCCCGCGCTCCTCCGGGCGGACGGGGTCGGGTACGCGATCGACGTGGGGGCGGGCGCGCTTGATCTGCTGGAGTTCGAGGCCCTGGTCGACCGGGGCGAGTTCGCCGAGGCGCTCGCGCTGTGGCGCGGGGCGCCGCTGTCCGACCTGCCCGGCAGCCCCGTCTGGGACCGCCGCCTCGAACCCCTCCACCGGGTACGCCTGTGGGCCGCCGAGGCGCTGATCGACCGGCGGATCCAGCGCGGGGACCACGACGGGGCCGTGTCCGAGCTGCGCGGGCTGCTGGCCGAGCACCCGTACCGCGAGGACCTGTGGGGGCGGCTGGTGCTGACCCTGCACAGCGGCGGCAGGAAGGCCGAGGCCCTGCGCGCCTACGCCACGGTCAGGGCCCAGCTCGTGGACGAGCTCGGCGTCGAGCCGGGGGCCGACCTGCGCGGGGCGTACGAGCTGATCCTGGCGGACGAGGCGCTGCCCGCCGTGCCCCGCCAGCTCCCGCCCCGCCTCCCCGACTTCACCGGCCGGGCCGGCGAGGTGGCCGCGCTGGGCCGGCCGTTCACCGTCGCGGTGATCTCGGGGCCGCCGGGCTCGGGCAAGTCGGCGCTGGCCGTGCACGCGGCGCACGCGCTGTGCGGCGCCTACCCCGCCGGGCAGCTCCACCTGGAGCTCGGCCTGCGGGAGCCGGGTGACCTGCTGGCCGAGGCGCTCCGAGGGCTCGGCGTTCCCGGCGTGCCGCCGACCGTGGGCGAGCGGTCCGCGCTGTTCAGGTCGCTGCTGGCCGAACGGCCGATGCTGGTGCTGCTCGACGACGCCCGCGACGCGGACCAGGTGCGCCCGCTGCTGCCCGGCGACGGCAGCGCGGTGATCGTCACCAGCCGGCGCCGCGTCACCGAGCTGCCCGGCGCGGTGCTGGTCCAGCTCGGACCGCTGGCGCCCGACGAGGCGCTGTCCCTGCTCGGCTCCATCGCGGGCGGGGACCGGGTGGCCCGGGAGCGCGAGGCCGCGCTGGCCATCGTGGCCGCCTGCGGCGGGCTGCCGCTGGCCGTCAGGAACGCGGGCACGCGCCTGGCCGCCCGGCCCGGGTGGTCGCTGTCGGTGCTCAGGCAGCGGCTGGCGGACGACTGGCTCGGCGAGTTACGGGACGTGCGGACCAGCTTCGACGGCGGGTACGCGCGCCTGCCCGCCGAGGCCGCTCGCACGCTCGCGACGTTCGGCCTGCTCGGCGCGTCCGCGCAGCCCGGCTGGGTGGTCGACGCGGCGCTCGGGCGGCACGGGGCCGACGACGTGACCGACCTGCTGGTGGACGTCAGCCTGCTGGACCTGGTCGGCACCGACGCGGTGGGCCAGCCGCGCTACCGCGTCCCCGACCTCATCGGCCGCCACGCGCTCGAACGCCCTCTCGGAGGGCCCCGGCTGGACGCGGTGGGCAGGGTGCTGGCGGCATGGACGGCGACCGCGGAGCACGCCATGGCGCGGCTGCCGACGACCGTGTTCAGCCTCACGGCCGCCCGGGCGCCGCGCTGGCGGCTGCCCGACCGCATGCTCGACCGGCTGACGGCCGATCCGGTCGCGTGGTTCGAGGCCGAGCACGAGGCGCTGGCCGGGGCGGTGGACCTGGCGGCCGGGTCGGGCCTCGCGGAGTCGGCGTGGGGCCTGGCCGCCGCCATGGTCCCGTACCTCGACCTGCACTGCCATCTCGGCACCTGGCGGCGCACCCACACGGCCGCACTGGCCGCCGCCCGGACGGCCGGCGACAGGTACGGCGAGGCCGCCATGCTCAGGGGCCTGGCGCAGGTCAGCCTCTACCAGGACCGCTACGAGGAGGCGGCCGACGGCTTCACCCGCTCCCGCCAGATATTCAGCGACCTGGGCGACCGGCGGGCCGAGGCCACCTCCATCTGCGGGCTCGGGGCCGTGAGCCAGTTCAGAGGCCGGCCCGCGCGCTCGCTCATCCACTTCAGGAACGCGCTGGCCATCTTCGTGGCCACCGGCGACCGGCACGGCGAGGCGTTCGCCCGCCAGGCCATCGGCCGGGCCTGCCTGAAGTCGGGGGACCTGGAGCAGGCGTCGGAGTCGCTCGGCCAGGCCATGCGGCTGGCCCAGGAGCTGGGGGACGCGCATCGGGAGGGGTGCGTGTGCCTCCAGATGGGGCACCTGCACCAGGCGATGTCGTTCCACCAGCACGCTCTGGAGATCTTCGAGTCGCTGGGGGACCGGCACTGCGGGGCGTACGCGCTGCAGAGCCTGGCCGGGCTGCAGGCGGCGCGCGGCGACCTGGCGCGGGCCTCCAGCGGGCTCGAGCGGTCGCTGGAGATCTTCCAGGAGCTCGGCGACCTCAGCGGCGCGGCCTCCTCCACGCAGCTCCTGGGCGAGCTGTACCGGTCGGCCGGTCGTACGGGGCTGGCGCGCACCTATCTCAGCCACGCCAGCGCGCTGCGCCGCAGCCTCCCCGTCTAGGACCTTCCGCCGAGGTCGGAGCGGATCATGCTGTATCGCACACCGTCGTGCCACTCCCCGGCCCGGAAGCCGGAGCCGCGGATGACGCCCTCGCGGGTGAACCCCGCCTTCTCCAGCGCCCGCTGCTCGGCCACGTTGGTGATCTCCGTGGACGCCTCGATCCGGTTGGCCGTCGAGTGGTCGAACAGGTAGCGCGCGAGCAGCCGCTGCGCCTCGGTGCCGTGGCCCTGGCCGCGGTGCTCCGGCGCCACGATCAGCCCCATCTCCCAGTAGTAGCTGGCGCGGTTGGCGACGTGCTTGCTCCACGACACGAAGCCGACCTGCTCGTCGCCGTTCGCGATGATCAGGATGCTGCCGTCGTCGCTCAGCATGCCGTTCTCCTGCCAGCGCGTGCGCATGCGATGGGGGTTCTGGAAGCCGTACCACTGGAACTCGCCCGAGCTGCCGGGATCGCTGGTGAGCCGGTACAGGAAGGGCAGGTCGTCCTCTTCGACAGGACGCAGGCGAACAGTCATGATCGGGACACTAGACGACGTACCAGTCGCTTGAGGCGGGACTCCTGGAGCGGGGCGCTCTCAAGCGCGTCGAGGGCCTCCGCGGCGGTCGGGCGCTTGGCCGGGGAGTGGTCGAGCATCCTGCGCACGACCTCCGGCACGTCGGGACCGTGGGCGTCGGCGCTGGTCGGGAACTGGCCGGTGAGGAGCTGGTAGGCGATGGCGCCGGCCGCGTAGACGTCGGAGGCGGTCGTCATGAGGTCGGGCCGCTCCTGGCACTCGGGCGCCACGTAGTGCGCGTCGAGCACGTTGCCCAGCTCGTGGGCGACGGTGTAGTTGCGCGGGCCCGGCTTGGCGTAGTCGAACCCGGTCAGCACCGCGTGCCCGTCGTCGGTGACCAGGACGGAGGCGGGGGTCAGCGCCCGGTGGACGACGCCGTGGGCGTGGGCGTGCGCCAGCCCGCGCAGCAGGTCCTGGATCACGCCCAGCCGGGCGCCCTTGCCCAGCGACAGCTGCAGCGTCTCGCCGTGCACGTCGTCCAGCACCAGCACGAACCGGCTCTCGTCGTCGATGGCGAAGAAGTCGCGCGAGCGCACGACGCACGGGTGCGGGGGGATCCTGGCCAGGGTCTGGTACGCGTTGGCGATGCGCTGCCGCTCGGCCGCCCGCGCGTGGTGGTCGGCCAGCGGGTCGGCCTGGTAGACCCGCAGCAGCACGGTCTCGCTGCCCGGCAGCGTGGCGTTGAACGCGCGGTATTCGGTGATCTTGGTGTCGCCGCCGAGCTGCTCCTCGACCTCCCAGTTGCCGAACCTCGGCGGCGCGGTGCTGCGGCGTACGCTCTGGTTGAGCGCGTCGAGGATCGCGGTGAGGTACGGCTTGGTGTCCGGGCTGCAGCCGCGCCTGACCCTGGAGACGTCGCTCAGCGTGGCGAGCAGGCGGGGCAGGTCGGTGACGTTGATCGCGTCGCGCCCGGCCGGGTCGATCAGCTCGGCGTCGGGCGAGGAGAGCACGACCAGGCTGTCGACGTAGACCCGCTCCAGCTGGGTGGCCTTGGACACCAGCAGGCCCTTCAGCGCCTTGGCGGTGCCCCGCAGCTTGGCCACGGGCGAGCCGAACGCCTCCCTGCGCGGCGGGAACCAGCGCGTGCCCGACACCTCGATGCGGCCCCTGGTGCCCTTGACGTCGACGACCACGATCGAGTGGCCGGTCAGCACGATCAGGTCGACCTCGAAGACGTCGTGGCCGCGCGGAACCTCGATGTTGTGCAGCAGCAGCCAGTCGGCGGGCGCCTGGTCGCGCAGATAAGCGATCACCCGCCGTTCGGCGTCGTTGACCGGACGTCCCCCGCCGACGATCTCTGCCATGAGAGGTATCCTCCCACGATTGCGCATTGACAGCATGTTGTCGAAATGACAAGATACTGTCATGAAGAAGATCGTGCACCACGCCGTTTACGACACGTTCGCCGACTGGGAGACCGGTCACGTGACCGCGCACCTGCGCAACGGGCGCTACCAGCGCGAGCCGGGCGGCTTCGAGATCGTCACCGTGGGGCTGACCACGGATCCCGTCGTCAGCATGGGTGGGCTGCGCGTCACCCCGGACCTGGCGCTCGACCAGCTCTCGCCCGCCTCCAGCGCGCTGCTCATCCTGCCCGGGGCCGACCTGTGGGACGCCGGCCCGTCGCTGGCGCCGTTCGCCGCCAAGGCCGGGGAGTTCCTGGACGCGGGGGTGCCGGTGGCGGCCATCTGCGGCGCCACCGCCGGGCTCGCCCGCGAAGGGCTCCTGGACTCGCGCGACCACACGAGCGCGGTGGTGCAGTATCTGGAGGCGCAGGAGGGCTACGCCGGCGCCGGGCACTACCTCGACCGGGACGCGGTGCTCGGGGGCGACCTCATCACGGCCGGTCCCACGGAGCCGGTGGCGTTCGCGCGGGAGATCTTCCGCCGGCTCGACATCTACCGTCCTGAGGTGCTGGACGCGTGGTTCCGGCTGTTCGCGAGCAGCGACCCGGCGGCGTTCGAGGTGTTGATGGCGGCATGACCGACACGGGGGAGCTGGTCTCGGGCCTGGCGCTGGGGTCGTTCCGGCTTAACGGGCAGTTCCTGCAGGTGGCCGAGGGGCTGGCCCGCCCGGCGGGGATGACGGCGGCCTGGTGGCAGGTGCTCGGGGCGGTCCTGCGGGAGCCGCTCCCGGTGGCGGGGGTGGCCCGCGTCATGGGGATGACCAGGCAGGGGGTGCAGCGGATCGCGGACCTGCTGGTGGAGCGGGGGCTGGCCGAATACCAGCCCAACCCGGCGCACCGGCGCGCCAAGCTCCTCCAGCCCACGGCCGCCGGGCGCGCGGCCGTCGCCAAGATCAATCCCGGCCACCAGGCCTTCGCCGATCGGCTGGTGGAGGAGATGGGGGTGGACGCGGCCCGCGACTGCCTCGCCGCCCTCCACCTCCTCTCCACCACCCTCGACCACCTCACCACCCCCTCCTAACCCCACCGCCCTCGGCCGGTGCCGCCTGGCGATGCGGGTCGCGCGGCGTGCGGGCGTCCGTCGGGCCGTGGGCGGCGTCGTCCGTGCGGGCGTCCGTCGGGTGCGTGTCCTGGGGCGGGGCGCTCGCACGCGGGCAGCGCCCGGCACCTCGGAGCGCCGCGGCGGCGGTGACGAGGTGCGGTGGGGTGGAATTCATGGTCGTTTTTGAATCCCGCCGCCCACCCGGCCGTCACCGGAGTTTGCGGCGGGGTTTGAAGACCGAGAGCGTGGTCGCGGTCATCAGCATGGCGATCTGCGTCCCCAGCGCGGCCACCTGTCCCCACTGGCGAGTGGCGGGGACGGCAGCGCCGCCTTCGGTGGCGGCCGCCATTCCCTCGGGGTCGAACAGGAACATGCCCACGCAGATCACGGCCACCAGGAGTACGAGCTTGGCCGCCACCCAGTAATAGCGAAACAGCCCCCAATGGCTGGTCAGCCCCAGTGTGATGCCGCTGATCAATGCGATGAGGCTGAGCGGTATGCCGCCCGCGAAGACCAAGGCGGGCATCAGCCGATAGGCCGCGTGCGCCAGTCCGGCGTCCTTTGTGAGGGCCGCCGCCGTATTCAGCACGACCAGGCCCCACACCTCTCCGACCAGCGCGACGGACGCGATGACATGGATAACCATGACCGTCTTGCGGATACTCGGCCGCATCGATCTCACCTCCGCATTGAGTGAACTCGCCGGCCATCATCGACGCTTTGTTCGCCCGGCACGTCAGCCTCCGGAGGGCTCTCCGGGTACGCCGGCAGGCGTAGGAGCGCTTCTCAAGTTTCGGGTGATCGTTTCCTAAACGACAGTGCAGGTTCGGCCCATCAGGTGCGCGACGGGCCAAAATAAATCCCGCCAAAAGGACTCCGAACCCTGCGCGCGAGTCCCGTTTCGGCGACGGTCGGGAAAACTCCGTGCCAAGAAAGCGAGGTGCCGCCTTGACCTCGAGGTGGGCTTTTTGAGTTGCAGTTCCGGCCGCCTGCCGCGATGGTTATTTCCGGCACCTCACAGCCCTGCACAAACGACTAGGCGCTGAATTCCGGCGCCGTTCCATGGAGGAAACCACACATGATCCGTCGCATTCTGGCCGGTGCAGCAATCGCGGCCGCCGCGTTCGGTCTCTCCGCAACGGGAGCCTCGGCCAGCGTCGGCCCCAACCCGCACAACAGCGGGCAATCCATCCTGAGTCAGCTGAGCGCACTGGACGACCTGACCGCGCTCAACGACGTCCTCAACGACTCCGTGAAGTACGTCGACATCCTGACCCTCCTCCACCTGCAGGACATCGATGCCAACATCCTGAACAACCAGGAGAACACGGGCGACAACAACTGACGGCTCCTCTCGTGGCGTAGGCAGGAAGCCGATCGGCGGTTCCCGGGAGGGATTCCGCCCGGCCAAGGTCGTCTTCCTGGTGCCTTGAGGTGAACCGCGAAAACGGGCCGTGGACGTTCGCGAACCCACGGCACGGGCCCGGTGCGCACCGAGCTCTCCGTCCCGCGGCCCAGGTCGATCACTGCAGGACGACCTGGGCCGCGTGGCCGTTCACGGCGGCAGAGCTCGGGGCGTCGGCGCCGTCCGAGGCCGCGGACCTCAGCGCGTGGCCGTTCATCCAGGTGTCGCTCGGCCGGACCACGCCGAGGAAGGTACGCCTGCCGAGCGGGTCCACCCGGACGGACTGCCCGGTGTACGGGGCGTGCACCATCCGCGTCGCGTCCACGACGATGCCGACGTGCTCGGGCCCGGGGCTGTGAGAGTCGCTGTCGAAGAAGACCAGATCCCCCGGCTCCGCCCGCTCCTTGGGTATCCGGATCCCGGAGCGCCACTGCTCCCGCGTGGTCGAGCCGATCGACACCCCCGCCCGCGCCCACGCGTATTCCGCGAGCCCCGAGCAGTCGAATCCCCACGTCTTCGCACCTCTTCCGGTGCCGAACCCGGGGCCGTTCACCCCGCCGCCGCCCCACGAGTACGGGACGCCGATCATCTCTATCGCCGCACGCATCGCGATCGCCCCGCTCGCCGATCGCCGGGCCATCGCGGGAATGGCCGGAACCGCGCACAGAATCATCGGTGCGAGTGCTATTGGCAGCAGCCGCCGTGTTCCATTCATGACATATTCAGCGCTCCCGTCGATCCGCCTCTGCCGGCCCGTTCCCCCGATAGCATTCCTCCTTCTGTATAGCGATAAAACGGACTTTGGTCATACGGGAGGTCCGTATGGCCATAAGCTGAAAAACTGCCCCCACGCCACCCCAGGGCAAATGCGTGCTTGTCGTATATATCCGGACGATCCATGATCAACAATCAAGGAATTGGTGCGCGCATTTGACTCCGGCTTAGCACAGTCGGGTTGCGGCCCGTCGAGGCGCCGCGAAATGGTATTCCTGGAATCTCGCAGCCCGGTGCGAGTGATTCACGATGACGCGCATCCCGCGCAAATTCCGACGAAGGAGAAACAAGAAATGATGCGTCGCATTCTCGCTGGTGCAGCGATCGCGGGTTGCCTGCTCGGGTTCTCGGCCACGAGCGCCTCCGCCGACGTCGGCCCCAACGCGTTCAACAAGAAGCAGCAGATCCTCAGTCAGCTGAGCCTGCTCGACGACCTCACGCTGGCCAACGACGTCCTCAACGACTCCGTGAAGTACATCGACGCCGCGACCATCGGTCACCTGCAGGACCTCGACATCAACCTGCTCAACAACCAGTCCCACGTGGGCGACAACAACTGAGCGCGTACGCCTGACGTGAGAGCGCTCCGGTAGCCACGGCCCCCAGCGGCGGCACCAGTGGCGGCACCAGTGGCGGCACCTTGCCGGAGCGCTCCCCGGGCCGGGGCGGCACCATCCGAGTCGGATCTTTCGCAGCAGTCAAGGGCACGGCCATGCCGTGCCCTTCATAATTTCCCCGTAATTCGGTCATTTTCCGGCGAAAATTACATAGCCAAACATACTTCGTGTAACCTGGGTTCTGGTTATTTGCCGGAGACCGGATTACACCCCCAGAGCGTGCGTGTTGGGGGGCGAAGAGCGTGAGCGTCCAAGAGCGGTTGCTCTACCAGGATGGGCAGCTGACGATCACGGTGCGCGCTGCGCCCGGACCGCCGGCTGTCGCGCTGGTCGGCGAGATCGACGCCTCCAACAGCCCCGCGGTGGCCGACACCCTGGCGGGGTGCCGCCAGGGTACGTACATCGTCGTCGACACGGGAGAGCTGACCTTCATCGACGTCTCCGGCCTGCGGGTGCTCGTCATGCCCACGCTGCCGCCCGCGGAGCGGTGGATCCGCCTGCACAATGTCACGCCGTACCAGCGGCGACTGCTCCGCATGATGGGCTGGTTCTACGAGCCCCGCACCCATCACCTGCCCGCGTAGGCCGCCGAGGTGCCGAGGCCCGTCGGCCCGCCCAGCCGCCGCTCGGGCACCCGGTTGTGGCGGAGCAGCGAGGCCTCGTCGAACCGGGAGCAGTGGTGGTGCCAGTGGAACACCCCGGCCACCCAGTTACGCAGCCCGTCCACGAACGCGTCGAGGTCCTGCCGGGCATCCGCGTCGAGGTCGAGGTCGTCCGCGACGACCGGCAGCTCGTGCTCGACGATGTGCTGGAACTGGCCCACCCGCGAGTCCAGCAGGTCGGTCACGATGCCGAGCGCCGTCGGGTAGTCGCAGTCGAAGAAGTGCTGCACCACCAGGATGCCGTTGTGCAGGTCCCCCTCGAACTCGATCTCCTTCTGGTAGGAGAAGACGTCGTTGATCAGCGTCCCGCAGTCGGCGGCGGTGTTCTCCAGTGACCGGATCGGCCCGCTCTCGCGCAGCTCACGGGGGAGCCGCCGGCCGTGCCGCATCCGGCTGAAGCTCATGGTCAGCTCGCTGCCGGCGGCCTGCCGGCGCATCTCGACGAAGTCCACGGGGTCGGGGATGCGGTTGGCGAACTGGTTGCCCAGCTCCCACAGCCAGGCGAGACACGTGCTCTCGACCGCCGCGCGCAGCTCGCGGCGCCCCTCCGGCGGCATCGGCCCCACCGTACGCGCCCAGACGTCGGCCAGGCCCCGCTCCAGCACGCTCGCGGGCGTCGGCGCGGGCGAGCCGTCCAGCGGCATGAACGCCGAGAACCGCTCCACCGCGATCCTGGCCGCCGCGAGGTTGCGGGACCGGCCGAAGACGGCGGGGAAGTAGTCGTCCGCGTACGTTCCCCACGCCATCCAGTACGACGCCAGGTCCAGCTCCTCGGGACTGCCGTCGGGATGCAGGCCCGCGGTGCACAGGGGCAGGTCGAGGTCGACGAGCCGCTGCTCGTCCCACAGGGTCGAGTCGAGCATCCCCATCTCCCCGCACCAGGCCACGGTGTTGCGCCGGGCGGCGTCGAGATGGGACGACAGCCGGACCTGGAACGGCATGGGCAGGTCGGGGATCCGCGAGGGCCCCACCCGCTGGTACGGCACGTACGTGAAGTTACGCAGCCGCTTCGCCCCCAGCATGTTGACGATCGACGGCATGCCCAGCGGCTTGCGGGCGGCGACCCGCTTGTTCATGTACCGGCTGGAGCGCAGGTGCCACTCGTGCCCGCCCGACTGCCAGTCCTGCAGCCCCTTGACGTAGGCCAGCACGCCGGCCGCGGTGAGCGGGTCGACGCCGTACTCCACGAACAGCGGGCCCAGCTCGCCCAGCGCCGTGTGCTCGAACTGCTGCATCCGCGAGGTCAGCAGGTCGTTGACCGCGTCCGCGGCCTCCTGCGTGCCGCATCCCAGGAACCTCTCCAGCACCAGCACGCCGTTGCTCAGCTCACCCTCGTCCCCGACCTCCCGCTCGTACGAGAACAGGTCGTTGCGCAGGTGGACCGCGTCCGCGAAGGCGTCCTTCAGCACCCGCAGCGGCCGGGTCCCGGCCAGCCGGGCGGGCACCTCGGCGCCCACCGCGTGCTCGACGAGCCCCGCCGACCAGGGAGCCCCGCCGACCTTGCGGCGCATCTCGATGTACTCGACCGGGTTGGCCACCCGCCCCCGGTTGATGTTGGCCAGCTCCCAGAGGGACTCGTTCAGCAGGTTTCTGGTGCTCTCGGCGAAGCGCGCCCGCCAGTCCGCCGACCTGCTGGGCACCGTACGCACCCACAGGTCGGCCAGGCCCGCCTCGACGGGGTTGGTGGGCTCGGGCATGGTCAGGTCATCGCCCATCGGCATGAACTGCGCGATCCGGTCGAGGTACGCCTTGCTGCCCGCCAGGTCGCCGGTGCGCTTGAACACCTCCAGGAAGTGGTCGTCGAAGAAGAAGACCCACACGTACCAGTCGGTGACCAGGCAGAGCTCGACGGCGTCGCAGTCGGGATGCGTGTACGAGCACAGCAGCGCGTAGTCGTGGGCGTCGAGGTCGGCCTCCTCCCAGATGCCGGAACCTTCGGACATGCCCAGGTCGCGCGCCCACTGTCTGGAGTGCGCGCGAGCCTCTTCGAGATGCGGGTTCAGCCGCGCCGGGTACGGCATGTAGAAGTCCGGCAGTTCGAACGGCTGGCTCATGGCAACTCCTCCACGTAAGTGATCGGCCGGCACCGCGCGCAGGCGGTGCCGGCCGTCCGGTTCCTCGCTCAGCCGTTCCTGCCGACCTCGACGTCCTCCAGCACGCCGAGCGCGTCAGGCACGAGCACCGCCAGCGAGTAGTACGCACTCACCAGGTAGGACATGACCGCCTTCTCGTTGATGTTCATGAACCGGACCGACAGGCTCGGCTGGTACTCGTCGGGGATGCCGGTCTGGTGCAGGCCGACGACACCCTGGTTCTCCTGGCCGGTACGCATGAGCAGGAACGACGTCGTGTACGTGGAGGAGACCGGGATCTTGTTGCACGGGAAGATCGGGACGCCCCGCCAGGCCGGCACCTTGTGCCCGAAGGCCTCGATGGACTGCGGGTAGACGCCGCGCTTGCTGCACTCCCGGCCGAAGGCCGCGATGGCCTGCGGGTGCGCGAGGAAGAACGCCGGGTCCTTCCACACGGTGGCCAGCAGGTCGTCGAGGTCGTCGGGGGTGGGGCGGCCGGAGCGGGTGCGGATGCGCTGGCTGAAGTCGGCGTTGTTGAGCAGGCCGAACTCCTTGTTGTTGATCATCTCGTGTTCCTGCCGCTCGCGCAGGGCCTCGATGGTGAGGCGGAGCTGCTGGTCGAGCTGGCTCATCGGCTGGTTGTACAGGTCGGAGACCCGGGTGTGCACCCGCAGGACCGTCTGCGCCACGCTCAGCTCGTACTCGCGCGGGCTCAGCTCGTAGTCCACGAAGGTGCCGGGCAGCACGGGCTCGCCGCTGTGGCCGGCCGACAGGTCGATCGACGCCTCGCCGTAGTCGTTGTGGGCGTGCTCCCCGCTCGCCGAGAGCCACCGGTCCAGGTGCTCGCGCAGGCCGGGAGACTGGTCGGCGAGCTGCTCGAAGTCCTGCCGGGACAGCGTGAGCACGGTGGTCTTGGTCTTGGCCCGCGCGGTGAAGTCGAAACTGCCGCCACTCGTCAGCGTCGCCTCACCGAGATAGTCGCCGTCGGCCAGGACGCCGATGTTCTGCTCGTCGCCGTACGCGCCGCGGCTCACCTTGGCCACCCGGCCGTGGGCGATCAGCACGAGCCGGTCAACGGGGCGGCCCTCGGAGACGATCTCCTCGCCCGCCTCCACCTCACGCTGGGCGAAACGATCGGCCAGCGCCCCCAGCACCTCCGTATCGTCGAAGCCGCGCAGCATGGGCAGCTCGGTGAGCTCCGCAGGGATGACCCGCACGTCCGAACCGGTCGTGCTGAACGTGATGCGGCCGTCACCCAGCTCGTACGTCAGCCGCCGGTTGACCCGGAACACACCGCCCGAACACTGCACCCACGGCAACAGCCGCAGCAGCCAGCGGGAGGTGATCTCCTGCATCTGCGGCGCCGTCTTGGTCGTGGTCGCGAGCTGTCTGGCGGCCTCGGTGCTGAGGCTGAGCTGGCTGTTGCCGTTGGCGGCCTCAGGTGTGGGCGAGTTGGTCGTTTCGGTCATCGTGCTGCACCACCAATCTGGGTTTGGGACCTAGCCGGGGTTGCGGGTGGATCGGATTTCGAGCGGCAGGGAGAACGTGAGGGTCTCCTCGGTCACGGTCACCGGCTCCACGTCGTCGTATCCGTGGGCGGCGAGCCAGCCGAGTAACTCCCCGACCAGCCGCTCGGGGACGGAGGCGCCGGAGCTGACCCCGACGGTCCGCACGCCGTCGAGCCAGCGCTCGTCGGCGTCGGCGGCCCGGTCGATCAGGTACGCCGCGCCCGCGCCCGCGTTGAGGGCCACTTCGACCAGCCGCCGCGAGTTCGACGAGTTGGCGGAGCCGACGACGATGACCAGCTCGCACCGCGGGGCGATCCTGATGATCGCCTCCTGGCGGTTCTGGCTGGCGTAGCAGATGTCGTCGCTGGGCGGGTCGACCAGCTGGGGGAAGCGTTTGCGCAGCTCGGCGACGGCCTGCATGGTCTCGTCCACGGCCAGCGTGGTCTGCGACAGCCAGCTCATCGGGCGCGAGCCGCCCGCCGTCAGCTCGTCGGGCCTGGCCGGGTCCACGACGTGGATGCGCTCGGGGGCCTCGCCGAACGTGCCCTCGACCTCCTCGTGCTCGGCGTGGCCGATGAGCACGATCTCGTAGCCCGCCTCGGCCATGCGCACGGCCTCTTTGTGGACCTTCGTGACCAGCGGGCAGGTGGCGTCGATCGTCCGCAGGCCGCGCAGGCCCGCCTCGTCCTTGACCGCCGGCGCGACGCCGTGGGCGGAGAAGACGACCAGCGAGCCGTCGGGGACCTCGTCGAGCTCCTCGACGAAGATCGCGCCGCGCCGGGTGAGGTCGTCGACCACGTACGTGTTGTGCACGATCTGTTTGCGCACGTAGACCGGCGGACCGAAGCGTCTCAACGCCTCTTCGACGGTGCTGATCGCACGCTCGACACCCGCGCAGAAGCCGCGCGGGGCCGCGAGAAGAACCTGTCCCATCTGGGGAACCTCTCTACTTGGTACGGTGCGCGAGCTGGTCGGCCAGCACGGCCAGCGCTCTCGCGGCCTCCGGCTCCATCCGCGCCGCGGCCAGTGCCGTCACGGCCTCGCGCACACGGTCTTCGATCATTTCCTCGACCTCGGCCAGCGCTCCGGTGTCGCGCAGGATCTGCCGCAGCTCCTCGGCGCGCTCCTCGGTCAGCTCCGGGTTGCCGTGCCAGCTCTTGAGATGGGCGAGCTGGGCGGGGGTGGCCCGCAGCACGGCGTGCGCGACGAGCACGGTGTGCTTGCCCTCGCGCAGGTCGTCCAGCGCCGACTTGCCGGTCTCCGACTCCAGGCCGAACGTGCCGAGCACGTCGTCGCGGAGCTGGAAGGCCTCGCCCAGCGGCAGGCCGAAGCGCGAGTAGGACTCCAGCAGCTCCAGCGAGGCCCCGGCCAGCGCGCCGCCGATCTGCAGCGGCCGCTCGACGGTGTACTTGGCGGTCTTGAACCGGATCACCGTGAGCGCCTCGTCCACGCTCGCGCCCGAGCGGAGCTGGGCCAGGACGTCGAGATACTGGCCGCTGATGACCTCGGTGCGCATGGTGTCGAACACGTGGTGCGCGGCCCGCAGCCGGTGCGGCTCCACGCCGCACGACGACAGCATGGTGTCGGACCAGGCCAGGCTCAGCGTGCCGAGCAGGATGCCGCCCGCCTGCCCGAACGCGTCCGAGCCCGGGCCGCGGTGCAGCCCGGCCAGGCTCCTGTGCACGGTGGCCCGGCCGCGCCGCAGCTCGCTGCCGTCCATGATGTCGTCGTGGATGAGCAGGCCCGCGTGGCAGAGCTCCAGGGACGCGGCGGCGGTGATGATCTCGTCGCCGTCGCCCCCTCCGGCGCCCCGCCAGCCCCAGTAGCAGAGCTGCGGCCTGACGCGCTTGCCGCCGTTGAGGACGAAGTCGGTGAGCAACTGGTACGCCGCCTCGACGTCGGGGTCGTCGACGGGAGCTCGCCAGGTCTCGAGGAAACCGGCCAGGCGACGGTCGATGCGTGATCCAACGTTGTGCTGAGTGAAGCTCACCGGCATGCGCGCGGCTCCTTCTGTCAGGGCGTCAGCTACCAATAGTTACTCACCCAATACAGAGCGTGTAAAGCGTTTTGGCGCGGAGCGTTCGCCCTTTACCAAGATCCAGGCGTGTCGGGAGGCCGCCTGGAGCCATCGCCGATTTGATGGCATATGTCCGGGTATGCGGCATTTGTGGCTATTCCGTAAGGAGGCACCATGAAGGCAGTCACCTGGCACGGCAAGCGCGACGTCCGGGTCGAGGAGGTTCCCGACCCCGCCATCAAGGAGCCCAACGACGCGGTCATCAGAATCACCACCACCGGGATCTGCGGCTCCGACCTGCACCTGTACGAAGTGCTCGGGCCGTTCATGGCCGAGGGCGACATCCTCGGGCACGAGCCCATGGGCATCGTCGAGGAGGTCGGCTCCGCGATCGAGAACATCAAGCCCGGTGACCGCGTGGTCATCCCGTTCAACATCTCCTGCGGCCACTGCCACATGTGCGGCATGCAGCTCTACGCGCAGTGCGAGACCACGCAGGTGCGCGAGCAGGGCATGGGAGCAGCCCTGTTCGGCTACACCAAGCTCTACGGGCAGGTGCCCGGCGGGCAGGCCCAGTACCTGCGGGTGCCCGAGGCGCAGTTCGGCCCGCTCAAGGTGCCCGAGGGGCCGCCGGACGAGCGCTTCATCTACCTGTCCGACGTGCTGCCGACCGCCTGGCAGGCCGTCGAGTACGCGGACGTCCCCGAGGGCGGCAGCGTCACCGTCTTCGGCCTCGGCCCCATCGGCCAGATGTGCTGCCGCATCGCCCGCCACCTCGGCCACCAGGTGATCGGCGTGGACGGCGTCACGCAGCGGCTGGAGATGGCCCGCCGCCACGGCATCGAGGTCATCGACGCGAGCGAGGTCACCGACGTCCCCGAGGAGGTCCGGCAGCGGACCTCCGGGCGCGGCACGGACTCCGTCATCGACGCGGTCGGCATGGAGGCCCACGGCTCCCCGGCCGCCAAACTCGCCCAGACGCTCACCACGATGCTGCCGGGCGCGGTGGCCGCGCCGCTCATGTCGCACACGGGCGTGGACCGCCTCGCCGCCCTCAACCACGCCATCGACTCCGTACGGCGCGGCGGCGTCATCTCCGTCATCGGCGTCTACGGGGGCATGACGGACCCCATGCCCATGCTGCGCATGTTCGACAAGGGCATCACGATGCGCATGGGGCAGGCCCACGTCCGGCGGTGGACCAACGCGCTGATGCCGCTGGTGACCGACGAGTCGGATCCGCTCGGCGTGATGGACCTCGCCACCCATCGGATGCCCCTGGAGCAGGCGCCCCTCGCGTACGAGATGTTCCAGAAGAAGTCCGACGGAGCCGTCAAGATCCTGCTCCAGCCATAATCTGGCAGGTCAGAGGGGTTTCGCTGCCCGATCGGCGGGCAGCGAAGCACCCATGAGAGTCGTTGTGGTGGGTGCGACCGGCAACGTCGGCACCAGCCTGGTGCGTGCGCTGGCCGCCGACGACGGCGTGACCTCGATCGTCGGGGTCGCCCGTCGGCTGCCCGGATGGCGGATCGACCGCACCGACTGGCGGCAGGCGGACGTCGCGACCGCGGATCTGACGCGGATCTTCGACGGGGCGGACGCGGTCGTCCATCTCGCGTGGCTGTTCCAGCCCACCAGAGATCCGGCGACGACCTGGCGGGCCAACGTCCTGGGCAGCATGCGCGTCTTCCGCGCCGTCGCCGAGGCGGGGGTGCCCGCGCTCGTCCACGCCTCGTCCGTGGGCGCGTACTCGCCCGGGCCCAAGGACCGGCCGGTGGACGAGAGCTGGCCCACGCACGGCTGGCCTGGGGCCGCGTACGGGCGGGAGAAGGCGTACGTCGAGCGGGTGCTCGACGTCTTCGAGCACGATCACCCGAGCATCCGGGTGGTGCGGATGCGGCCGGGGTTCGTCTTCCAGCGGGTGGCCGCCACCGAGCAGCGCAGGCTGTTCGGCGGGCCGTTCGTGCCCGGGTGGCTGATCAAGGAGGGGCGGATCCCGTTCGTGCCGGACATCCCGGGCCTGCGGCTGCAGGCGCTGCACGCGGAGGACGCGGCGGAGGCGTACCGGCTGGCCGTCACCAAGGAGGTGCGGGGGGCGTTCAACCTCGCCGCCGCGCCCGTGCTCGACCCGCCCGACCTGGCCAAGCTGCTCGGCACCCGTACGGTCCCGGTCTCGCCCGCCGTGGCCAGGACGGTCATGTCGGCGGCCTGGCACCTGCGGCTCCTGCCGGCCGCGCCCGGCCTGCTGGATCTGGTCCTGCGGGCCCCGATCATGAAGACCGACCGCGCCAGGGACGTGCTGGGGTGGACGCCGCGGCACCCGTCGTGGGAGGCCGTGCGGGAGCTGTTCGAGGGGCTGCACGACGGGGCCGGCATGGACACCGCGCCGCTGGCCCCCGACGGCGGGCCCGTCGGCCGCGTCAAGGAGCTCGCCGCCGGTGTCGGTGGGGCGTCCGGGGTGTAAGTCGTCTCCTCCGGGGAACGTGACACACGACGCGAGGTCCTGAAGCGCGAGGCTACCCTGTCGGACGACACGGAGGGAGCGCATGCGGACCCTGATGGCCCAGCCCTTCACCCTCGACGACGTCACCAGGCTGCGCCGCGCCGTGGCCGAGTGCGCCAGGAGCTGCGGGCTGAGCAGCCCTCGGCTGGACGACTTCGTCCTGGCCGTGCACGAGAGCGTCGTCAACGCCGTGGAGCACGGGGGTGGGCGTGGGTACTTCAAGCTGTGGACGGTGGACGGCGTCATCCGGTCAGAGACGTCCGACGAGGGGACGGGCATCCCCGACGGGTACGTCAACGGCAGCATCGCCCCGCTCGAACTCGCGCAGGGCGGCAGGGGGATCTACCTCATCCGCCGGCTGTGCGACACGGCCGACTTCGACACCGGTCCAGGAGGGACGACGGTCCTGCTCACGATGCGGCTGCCGGGCGGGCCCGAGCGCGCGGCCCACGAGGTCATGAAACGCATCCGCGTGATGGCCGGCTGCCGCCCCTTCGGCCGGTTCATGGCCTGACCCCCGCTCCGCGCCGGGCGGTCGGGGGCCAGGTAGGCTCGCTACGTGAGCGGCGAAGCGCTTTCCCCGGGGATCATCTCGCCCCTCCGGCGCATCGGGCGGCGGGAGTTCGATTTCGCGCGCCAGGTCGCCGTCATGGCCATCGTCAACAGGACGCCCAACTCCTTCCACGACCAGGGCAGCACGTTCGAGCTCGACAACGCCGTGACGGCCGCGTGCCGGGCCGTGGACGACGGGGCCGACTGGGTGGACATCGGCGGGTTCGCCTTCAGCGCGGCCCAGGCGCAGATCGGCGCGGACGAGGAGATCGACCGGGTGGCCCCGGTCATCGCCGAGGTCAGGAAGGCCACCGACGCCGTCATCTCCGTCGACACCCACCGGCCCGACGTGGCGCGGGCGGCCGTCGACGCGGGCGCGGACGTGATCAACGACACCAACGGCCTGCGCGAGCCCGGCATGGCGGAGTTCGCCGCCAAGTCGGGGGTCAGCGTGATCGTGACGCACAGCCTCGGCGGCCCGGGCAGGCGCGTCTTCCGGCCGAGCTACCAGGACGTCGTCGCCGAGGTGGCCGGCTATCTGCGCGAGCGGGTCGCGTACGCGCTGGAGGCCGGGATCGCCCCGGACCGGATCATCATCGACCCCGGCCACGACCTGAACAAGAACACCTTCCACTCCCTGGAGATCACCCGGCGGCTGGAGGAGATCACCGCGATCGGCTACCCGACGCTGGTGGCCCTGTCCAACAAGGACTTCATCGGCGAGACGCTCGACCGGCCCCAGGGGGAGCGGAGGGAGGGCACGATCGCCGCCAACGTCTTCTCGATCGTCAAGGGCGCCCGCATCCTGCGGGTGCACGACGTGGCCGCCACGGTCGCGTCCGTACGCATGACCGAGGCCATGCTCGGCTGGCGTGGCCCGCTGACCCCGAGTCACAACCTGGCCTGAGGAGGCCGTCTTGACCGAGCGGAAACCCCTGGGCATGCCGTTCGAGAGCTGGATCGACCGGCAGATCCGCGAGGCGCAGGAGCGCGGCGAGTTCGACGACCTGCCCGGGGCCGGCAAGCCGCTGCCGGACCGGCCGCACGACGACATGTGGTGGATCAAGCAGAAGATCGAGAGCGAAGGGCTGTCGATGCCCCTGCCGCCCACGCTGGCGCTGCGCAAGCAGGCGGAGGAGGCGCTGGCCGACGCGCGCGGGGCCCGGTCGGAGACCGAGGTGCGGCGGATCCTCGACGAGATCAACCAGAAGATCCGCGACGCGATCAGGACGGGGCTGTCGGGCCCGCCGCTCAACCTGATGCCCTTCGACGTCGACAAGATCGTCTCGGAGTGGCGCAGGGCGCAGAGGTGAAGGGGCCCCGTGGACGGGGCCCCTTCGGGTGAATCGAGGGACCCGGGTCAGGCGGGTCCCTCCGAGAGACCCGGGTCAGGCGGGTCTCTCGGGCTCATGCCGGGGGCGATGGCCCCCGGCCCTGACGGTCGTCAGTTGACGGGCGGGTAGGCGTTCCTCAGCAGCTCCTGGAACTGCGCCGAGAACCAGCGCCCCGACAGCGGCGAGTTGGGCAGCGCGCCGCTCAGGTTGTTGCCGTTGAGGTTGTTGCCGTGGTAGGTCGGGTCGCACATCCGGTCGAACTTCTTGCCCTCGTCGTTCGGGATGTCCGAGCTGGCGCCGTCCGACTCGCCCGGAGGCTTGATCCAGACGTAGGCGTCGAACCCGGCCGCCGGGCTGGCGGTCGGCCGCGCGCCCAGACCGGCACCGCTCTGGTTGCACCAGTTGCCGGCGTGGATGCGGCGGTCGGTCCGCGACTGGTTGACGAAGTCGTCCACGTTGGTCGCGGTGCTCGGCCCGCTCGGGCGGGCGGAGCCGCCCCAGCCGTTGCGCGAGGTGTCGATCAGCATGCCGAGCCCGCTCTTGAAGCCCTTGGCGATGAGGGCGCTGCGCAGGGCGGCGGCGAACGACTGCTCGTCGACGTACCAGTTCCAGTCGACCCACTTGGACTGCCGGATCGACGTGCCGTTCACGGACGAGTTGATCGTGAAGTACGGCTCGGTGGTCGCGCCGTAGTTGGCGGTGTTGACGATGAAGCCGTCCACGCTGTCCACACCGGCGGTGGCGCCGGCCACGGTGCTGTAGAAGAGGTTGACCGTCGGGTTGAAGTTCGAGTCCCAGCCGAGCCAGGCGTGGTGGGCGGCGTCGATGTAGGTGTAGACGTTGGTGATGGCGTGCAGCTTGTTGAGCGCGTAGCGGACGCCGTCGACGTAGGCGCCGGACGAGTTGGCCTCGGCGCACTTGGCGAAGCTGAGGTTGGTGACCAGGTTGGGCAGCGAGTCCGGCTCGATGACCGTGACGATGCGCAGGTTCGCGTACGCGGAGTCGCTCATGATCGCGGCGATCGGGTCGATGTACTCGGTCTTGTAGCGGTTGAGCCCGTTCTCGGCGACGAGCAGCTCGCCGTTGGAGGCCAGCGCCGAGCAGTCGCGGTTGGGCAGGTCGTAGATGACGAACTGGACGGTCAGCGGCGTCGAGCCGTTGGCCGCGTCCTGCCTGACGGCCTCGTCCAGGTGGGCGCGCAGGCCCATGACGGAGGAGGAGCCGGCGATGGCCGCGATGCGGTCCATCCAGACGGCGGTGGAGGTGTTGGCCACCGCGGAGCCGCCGGGCTCGGCCTGGGCCTTGGCCTTCCAGTCGGGGTTGACGTAGCCGGTGGCGCCGGCGTACGGGTTCTCGACGTGGCCGCCGGGGGTGGTGCCGCCGTCGTTGTCGGCCTCGGTGGCGGTGACCGTCCTGGAGGTCAGACCGGTCGAGGCGACGGTGATGGTGCGGCTGCCGTTGGCCGTGTCGGAGTCCTCGGAGGCGGCCAGGGTGACCGTCTGCGCGGTGTTCCAGTTGGACGGCGTGAACGTGAGGCTGCCGCCACTGGAGACGGTGATGTTGGTGTCGCCGCTGCCCGCCGTCGAGGTGACGGTCACGTTCGAGGTCGGCGCGGCGGCCAGGCGCACGGTGTACGTGGCGGTGGCGCCCTCGGGCACGGTCACCGCGGTCGGCGTCACGATGATCGACTGCTCCACCACGGCGTCGTCGTCCACCTCGGTGGCCGAGACCGTGGCCGGGGTGACGCCGGTGCCGCCGACGGTGAAGGAGGCGGTGCCCGCGGTCGTGTCGGAGTCCTGGGCCGCGGCCAGGGTGACGGTCTGGGCGGTGTTCCAGTTGGACGGGGTGAAGGTCAGCGAGCCGCCCGAGCTGACGGACAAGTCGGTGTCACCGCTGGTCCGGGTGGTGGTGACGGTCACGTTGGCGGACGGGGCCGAGGAGAGCCGGGCCGTGAACGTGGCCGTGCCGCCCTCGTTCACCGCGACCGAGCTGGCCGAGGTGACCACCGACGGGGTGGTGGGGTTCCCGCCGCCGCCGCAGGTGACCCCGTTCACGGTGAACGCGGTCGGGTTCGGGTTGCTGCCGGTCCAGGTGCCGTTGAAGCCGATGGAGACCGAGCCGCCGGTGCTCAGGCTGCCGTTGTACGGCATGTTCGTCCCGGTCACCCGCGTGCCCGACTGGCTCCAGTTGGCCCCCCAGCCCGTCGGGGTGTACTTCTGCCCCGTGGTCGGGTAGTCGAAGCCCAGGTTCCACGAGGTGATGGGGTCACCGGTGTTCTTCAACGTGATGCTCGCGGTGAAACCGCCCTGGCCGGGGCTGCTGGTCCACGAGTTGGCAGAGTAGGTCACGTCGCAGGCGACGGCGGCGTTGGCTGCCGTGCTCTGGCCGACGACGAGCCCTAAGGCCGCGACACTCGCGGCGGTCACGGTCACGGCCCATTTGCGGAGGCCGCGTTGGAGTCTCACGAGCGATCATCTCCAGTGTTAGAGGGCTGGGAGCGCTCCCATGGTCTGTCCTGGTTCCATCCGTGTACAGAGGGCGATGCTCGCGGAGGTGTCCGCCGCGCCGCATGCTCGTTGAATGCCCCGGAACGCGGATGAAACTTTCATCCCGGGCACCCTGGTGAGAGGAAACACGGGGGTTACCGGACCGCCATTCCGTTGACATACGCGTCGGGTCACCCACAATCCCGTTTGGGAGCGCTCCCACTCCTCTACTCCCATGGAGACCCCGTGAAGTACAGACCTCCTCCCCTTCTCTCCCGCTTGTCGCGGCGACTGGCCGTGGCCGCGACGCTTGTCCTTGTGGCGGGTGTGACCTCGGCCGTGTCGGCCGGACCCGCGCAGGCGGCCGTGGCGTGCGACGTGACGTACACGGCCAACTCGTGGACCAGCAGCCCCGGTCAGGGTGGTTTCACCGCGAGCATCACGTTGAAGAACACCGGTGACCCCATCACCTCGTGGAACCTGGGCTTCGACTTCCCCACCACGGGGCAGAAGTACACCCCGACGGGCTGGAGCGCCAACTGGAGCCAGTCGGGCACGCGCGTCACGGGCACCAACATGCCCTACAACGGCAGCCTTGGCACCGGCGCGTCCGTGTCCATCGGCTTCAACGGCACCTGGACCGGCAGCAACCCGAACCCGACCACGTTCACCGTGAACGGGGTCACCTGCGGCGGCGCCAACGCCGCGCCCACGGTGTCGCTGACCTCGCCGACCGCGGGGCAGACGTTCACCGCCCCGGCCACCGTGCCGATCGCGGCGAACGCGTCCGACTCCGACGGCACGGTCTCGAAGGTCGACTTCTACCAGGGCTCCACGCTGCTGGGCACCGACACCTCGGCGCCGTACAGCTACAGCTGGACGAACGTGGCGGCCGGCAGCTACTCGATCACCGCGCGGGCCACCGACAACGGCGGCGCGACCACCACCTCGGCGCCGGTCGGGATCACGGTCTCGCAGAACACGGGTCCCGCGCTCGTGGTGAGCCCGACGAGCCTGTCCGTGCCGGAGGCGGGGACCGCGAGCTTCAGCGTGAAGCTGTCGCAGGCGCCCTCGGCCAACGTGACCGTCACCACCTCACGCGCCAGCGGTGACACCGACCTGACCGTCTCCGGCGGCGCCAGCCTGACCTTCACGCCGTCCAACTGGAACACCGCGCAGAACGTCACGCTCGCGGCGGCCAACGACAGCGACACCACCGCCGGCTCCGGCGTGTTCCGGGTGAGCGCCACCGGCTACACCGCGGTCGACGTCACCGCCACCGAGGCGGACGACGACGTCGGCGGCAACAACACCTACGTCCAGCGCTTCGTGGAGATGTACAACGAGCTCCACGACCCGGCGAACGGCTACTTCTCGCCCGAGGGCGTGCCGTACCACTCGATCGAGACGTTCATGGTCGAGGCGCCGGACCACGGGCACGAGACCACGTCCGAGGCCTACAGCTACTACCTGTGGCTGGAGGCGGTCTACGGGCAGGTCACCGGCGACTGGACGAAGTTCAACAACGCCTGGGCCTCGATGGAGAAGTACATCATCCCGGCCGCGGCCGACCAGCCGACGAACTCCTTCTACACGCCGAACAAGCCGGCCACGTACGCGCCGGAGTCGAACCAGATCAGCAACTACCCGAGCCCGCTCGACTCCAGCGTCACGCCCGGCGTCGACCCGATCGCGGGCGAGCTGCAGAGCGCGTACGGCACCCGCGACATCTACGGCATGCACTGGCTGCTCGACGTCGACAACACCTACGGCTTCGGCCGCTGCGGCGACGGCACCACCAAGCCCGCCTACATCAACACCTACCAGCGCGGCCCGGAGGAGTCGGTCTTCGAGACGATCCCGCAGCCGTCCTGCGACACCTTCAAGCACGGCGGCACCAACGGCTACCTGGACCTGTTCATCAAGGACAGCTCCTACGCCAAGCAGTGGAGGTACACCAACGCCCCCGACGCCGACGCGCGCGCCGTGCAGGCCGCGTACTGGGCGCAGACGTGGGCCAAGGCGCAGGGCAAGGAGTCGCAGATCTCCGGGTCGGTCGCCAAGGCCGCGAAGATGGGCGACTACCTGCGCTACGCGATGTACGACAAGTACTTCAAGAAGCCCGGCTGCACGAGCCCGCAGTGCGCGGCCGGCACCGGCAAGGACGCCTCCAACTACCTGCTGAGCTGGTACTACGCCTGGGGCGGCGCGACCGACTCCAGCGCCGGCTGGGCATGGCGCATCGGCTCCAGCCACAACCACTCCGGCTACCAGAACCCGCTCGCGGCCTGGGCGCTGGCGAACGTGACCGAGCTGAAGCCCAAGAGCAGCACCGGCGTGGCCGACTGGAGCACCAGCCTCACCCGGCAGCTGCAGTTCTACGGCTGGCTGCAGTCGGCCGAGGGCGCCATCGCCGGTGGCGCGACCAACAGCTGGGAGGGCCACTACGCGACGCCGCCGGCCGGCCTGCCGAAGTTCCACGGCATGACCTACGACTGGCAGCCCGTCTACCACGACCCGCCGTCGAACCAGTGGTTCGGCTTCCAGGCGTGGACGATGGAGCGGGTGGCCGAGCTCTACTACGCCTCGGGCAACGCCGACGCCAAGGCAGTGCTCGACAAGTGGGTCACCTGGGCCATGAACAACACCACCATCAACGCGGACGGCTCCTACCAGATCCCGTCCACGCTGCGGTGGACCGGTCAGCCCGTGGGTGACTTCACCGCCAACTCCGGGATGCCTCCGGCCAACCCCGGCCTGCACGTGACGATCGCCGACTACACGAACGACGTGGGCGTGGCCGGCGCGTACGCCAAGGCGCTCATGTACTACGCGGCCAAGGCGAACAACACGGCGGCCAAGAACATGGCCAAGGCGCTGCTCGACGGCGTGTGGAAGAACCGCGACGCCAAGGGCGTGTCGGTCCCCGAGACCAAGACCGACTACAACCGCATTGACGACCCGGTCTACGTGCCGTCCGGCTGGAGCGGCAAGATGCCCAACGGCGACGCCATCAACTCCAGCTCGACGTTCATCTCGATCAGGTCCTTCTACAAGAACGACCCGGACTGGCCGAAGGTCGACGCCTTCCTGAAGGGCACGGGCCCCGCGCCGGTCTTCAACTACCACCGGTTCTGGGCACAGGTGGACGTCGCCGTCGCCCTGGGCGAGTACGGACGGCTCTTCCCGTGAGAAAAGCACTGATCGCCGTGGCGTCGCTGGTCCTGCCCCTCATTTCGATGGGGGCGGGGCCGGCGGCCCACGCCGCCGCGCCGGCGTTCGCGTACGGTGAGGCGCTGCAGAAGGCGCTGTGGTTCTACGAGGCCCAGCAGTCGGGCGACCTGCCGAGCTGGAACCGCGTCGGCTGGCGCGGCGACTCCGGCATGAACGACGGCAAGGACGTGGGCGTGGACCTCACGGGCGGCTGGTACGACGCGGGCGACCACGTCAAGTTCGGCTTCCCGATGGCGTTCTCCACGACCATGCTGGCCTGGGGCGCGGTCGAGTACCGCGACGCGTACGCGAACTCCGGGCAGCTCACGCACCTGCTCGACAACCTCAAGTTCGTCAACGACTACTTCATCAAGGCCCACCCGTCGGCGAACGTGCTCTACGGGCAGGTCGGCAACGGCGGCACGGACCACGCCTGGTGGGGCCCGGCCGAGGCCATGCAGATGACGCGGCCCGCGTACAAGATCGACGCGTCGTGCGGCGGGTCGGACCTGGCGGGCGAGACGGCGGCGGCGATGGCCGCCTCCTCGATCGTCTTCCGCCCGACAAATCCGACTTATGCTGACACGCTCCTGACGCACGCCAAGCAGCTGTACTCCTTCGCCGACACGGTCAGGAAGAAGTACACCGACTGCATCACCGACGCGCAGGGCTACTACAACTCGTGGAGCGGCTACAACGACGAGCTGGTGTGGGGTGCGATCTGGCTCTACCGGGCCACGAACGACGCCTCCTACCTGGCCAAGGCCGAGACCGGGTACGACAACCTCGGCAACGAGCCGCAGACCACCACCAAGTCGTACAAGTGGACGATCGCGTGGGACGACAAGTCGTACGGCGCGTACGTGCTGCTGTACAAGCTGACCGGCAAGCAGCGCTACCTGGACGACGCCAACCGCTGGCTCGACTGGTGGACCGTCGGCGTGAACGGCGCGAAGGTGGCGTACTCGCCGGGCGGCCAGGCCGTGCTCGACCGGTGGGGCTCGCTGCGGTACGCGGCCAACACCTCGTTCGCGGCGCTCGTGCACAGCGACACCATCACCGACGCCGCACGCAAGGCCCGCTACCACGACTTCGCGGTGCGGCAGATCAACTACGCGCTCGGTGACAACCCGCGCAACTCCTCGTACCTGATCGGGTTCGGCGCCAACCCGCCCAAGAACCCGCATCACCGCACGGCGCACGGCTCGTGGACCGACCAGATCACCAACCCCGAGCAGACCCGCCACACCCTGTACGGCGCGCTCGTCGGCGGACCGCCCGACCCGAACGACGCCTACACCGACAAGCGCGACGACTACGTCATGAACGAGGTCGCCACCGACTACAACGCCGGCTTCACCAGCGCGCTGGCCCGGCTCTACAAGGAGTACGGCGGCGCTCCCGCGGCGAACTTCCCGGTGGCGGAGACCCCGGACGGTCCCGAGCTCTTCGTCGAGGCGGGTGTGAACGCCTCGGGCGCCGGCTTCACGGAGATCAAGGCCATCGTCCGCAACCAGTCGGCCTGGCCCGCCAGGGTCCTGTCCGACGGCTCGTTCCGCTACTACTTCACGCTCGACGGCACGACGACGGCCTCGCAGATCACCGTGTCGTCGGCTTACACGCAGTGCAAGGCGCCCACGCTGCATCAAACCGCGAGCGGCACCACGTACTACGTGAACATCGACTGCTCCGGGCAGGCCATCGCCCCGGCCGGGCAGTCGCAGCACCGCAGAGAGGTGCAGTTCAGGATCACCAGCGCGGGCACGTGGGACGCGGCGAACGACTGGTCGTACCGGAACATCCCCACCACGCCCGGCGCGACGCCGGTGCGCACCGGGAACATCACTCTCTACAGCGGCGCGACCAAGATCTGGGGTGAGCCCCCGGGTCCGGAGGAGCAGGACACGACAGCGCCCAGCAAGCCGGGCAAGCCCGCGGTCTCCGAGATCACGGGCTCGACGGCCAAGCTGAGCTGGACCGCCTCCACGGACAACGTGGGCGTGAGCGGCTACGACGTCTACCTGGGGTCCCAAAAGGTAGGCACGGCCACGAGCGCGTCCTTCAACCTGAGCGGGCTCACCCCTAGCACCTCCTACACCGCCTCCGTGGTGGCGCGGGACGCGGCGGGCAACGCCTCGGCGTCGTCCGACGGCACCTCGTTCACCACGACGAACACGACGCCGCCGCCGACCGGCGGGTGCGCGGCGACGTACAAGGTGACGAGCTCGTGGGGCGGCGCCTTCCAGGCCGAGGTGACGGTGAAGAACAACGGCACCTCGGCGACCACCGGATGGACGGTCGCCTGGACGTCGGCGAACCAGATCACCCAGCTCTGGGGCGGCAGGCACACCCAGTCGGGGTCCGGCGTCACCGTCAAGAACGAGGCGTACAACGGGGCGCTCGCGCCGGGCGCCACCACCACGTTCGGCTTCATCGCCAACGGCACACCCACCGTCCCCGACCCCATCACCTGCACTCCCGCCTGAGTGAAGACTCCGCCCCCGCCGCGGTAGCGGCGGGGGCGGTTCCACAGCTCAGTGAAAGGCAGCACATGAGATCAGTGATCACCGCGCTGGCCTGCCTCCTCGCCTTCTTCGTCGCCCCCGTCGCCCCCGCGAACGCCGCCGTCGGCATTCACGTGAGCGGTACGAAGATCGTCGAGGCCAACGGCCAGGAGTTCGTCATGCGCGGCACCAGCCACGCGCACACGTGGTACGCGACGCAGACCAAGGCGTTCGCGGACATCAAGTCGCTGAAGGCCAACACCGTGCGGGTCGTGCTGAGCGGCGGCCGCTGGACCCCCAACAGCGTCTCCGACGTGGCCAACGTCGTCTCCCTCTGCAAGCAGAACAAGCTCATCTGCGTGCTGGAGAACCACGACACCACCGGGTACGGCGAGCAGAGCGGCGCCTACACCCTCGACCAGGCCGCCAACTACTGGATCAGCGTCAAGTCCGCCCTGGTCGGCCAGGAGGACTACGTCATCGTCAACATCGGCAACGAGCCGATCGGCAACAACGCCGTCACTCCGGGCTGGGCCGCCGCCACCACGGCCGCGATCCAGAAGCTGCGCAGCAACGGCTTCCAGCACGCGCTGATGGTGGACGCGCCCAACTGGGGTCAGGACTGGCAGTTCGGCATGCGCGACAACGCGCGGGCGGTCTTCGACAGCGACCCGAACAAGAACACGATCTTCTCCATCCACATGTACGGCGTCTTCGACACGGCCGCGGAGATCAACGCGTACATGGACGCGTTCAAGACCGCGGGGCTGCCGCTGGTCGTCGGCGAGTTCGGCTTCAACCACTCCGACGGCAACCCGGACGAGGACACGATCATGGCGCAGTCCGTGAGCCGCGGCCTCGGCTACCTGGGCTGGTCGTGGAGCGGCAACGGCGGCGGCGTCGAATACCTCGACCAGGTCACCAACTTCGACGTCACCCAGCTCACGGATTGGGGCCGGCGGCTGTTCAACGGCGCCAACGGCATCGCCGCCACCTCCAAGCAGGCCTCGATCTACGGCGGCGGCACCACCGACCCGACCCCGCCGAGCACGCCGGGCACCCCGTCGGCGTCCGGCATCACCTCGTCGGGGGCGAACCTGTCCTGGACGGCCTCCACGGACAACGTCGGCGTGACCGGCTACGACGTCTACACCTCGACCGGGACCTCGCTCGGCTCGACCGCGACGAACTCGATCACGCTGACCGGGCTGTCGCCGGCGACCACGTACCAGGTGTACGTCAAGGCCAGGGACGCGGCCGGCAACCAGTCCGCCGCCTCGCCGACGGCGTCGTTCACCACGCTCAGCGGCGGCGGCACCGGCGGCGGCTGCACCGCCACCGGCACCGTGCAGAGCCAGTGGGGCACCGGGTACGTCGTGCAGCCCGTGACCGTGACCAACACCAGCACCTCGACCAAGTCGAGCTGGACGGTGACCTTCACGCTGCCGGCCGGCCACACGCTCACCGGCTCCTGGAACGCCGCGGTGACGGTCAGCGGCCAGACCGTGACGGCCAAGAACCTGAGCTACAACGGCACACTCGCACCCAACGCCGGCACGAGCTTCGGGGTGCAGGCGAGCCGGCCCAGCGGCAACACGTCCGTGCCGTCCGGCTACACGTGTGCCAACTGAACCGCCCGTCGTACCGCTGCGTATGAGGAGGTGAGGCGAAACATCCACCCTGCCCCACGACACCATCCCGCCCGGATGGGACGGACGCGGCCGGTACCTCCAGCCGGCCGCGTCCGTTGTGTTACTTGGCTTGGGTCTTGACGGCTTCAGCGAAGCGCTCGCGGGCGGCGTCGATCGCCGACTCGTCCTGGAACTCGGCGAAGGCCGCCTCGTGGTAGCGGGCCGGGATGAGCCGCTTGACGCGGTCCGGATAGCCCACGCCCGGCTCCGGCACCCGGACCAGGGGAGGGATGCCGACGCGCACCGCGATCGGGCCCGCGGCCCGTACGGAGGTGGCCCAGTCGGTGCCCGCGCCGGTGATCGCGCACATGTGGCGGGCGTAGACCCACTTCACCTCGACGAGGGAGGTCGCGTCGGGCGGATCGAACCCGAAGGGCTCCACGGCGCACACGACGCGCGAGTCGAAGTCGTGGCCGTGCGCGTGGTGCTCGTCGGGCGAGGACTGCTCGAGGATGAGCGTCACCTGGGCGGCGAGCTCCTGGTTCAGCTGGGAGGACGGCTGGCGGGCGGCGAAAAACATCACCCCGGCCAGGGTCAGGCCGGCCAGGGTGACGAGTGCCGCGGCAAGCCCGCGACGTGATTTGATCACGGGCTGGTGCAGGTCAGGGCCGGGGCCGGGTTGGGGATCGAACCGGTGGCGTTGAAACCGAACGAGGTGGTCGCGTTCGGTGCGAGCTGCCCGTTGTAGGTGGCGTTCTTGACCACCACGTTGGGCGGTTGCCCGGACAGCACGCCGTTCCATGGCGAGCCGTCGAAGCCCTGGCCGCCGGAGTAGGTCCACTTGACCGTCCAGCCGTTGATCGACGAGATGCTCGTGTTCTTCACGGTCACCTCGCCCTGGAAGTGGCCGGCCCAGCCGGTGTCCGTGGCCTTCCACGTGGCGGTGCAGGCGCCCGGGTTGGCCGTCGGGGTCACCGTCGGGGTCACCGTCGGGGTGGCGGTGGGGGTGCTCTGGCCCGGGCCGACACCGGTGACCTCGCCCTTGCCGCCGTCGAAGACGACGTCGGAGCAGCTGTAGAAGTTCTCGTTGCTGTCGGAGCGGACCCACATCGTGTAGATGATGTGCCGGCCGGTCTTGCCGGACGGGAGCTGGGCGTTCCAGTAGTAGTAGTTGAGCGCGCCGGCGGGGCCGGTGTCCGGCGGGTTGGTGGCGCTGCCGAACGGCTCCAGGTCGGACCACTTCAGCGGCCCGTTGGGGTTCCAGCCGTTCTTGGTGACGTAGTAGTTGAAGACGCCGGGGTGCTTGGCCCAGTTGCTGTGCCGCATCTGGATGGTGGCGCCCGAGGTCAGGTGGGTCAGCGGCCAGTCGCTGCGCACCGCGTTGTAGGCCGAGAAGTCGTAGGGACCGCCGGTGCCGCCGCTGCAGAGCTGCCCGTCGGGGATGAACCCGGTGGTCCGGCCCCCGCCGTCGGAACGCAGCACCGCGAACCAGTTGTACAGCGGGGTCGTGCCGCTCTGCGCGACGGCCGCCGCGCACGCGGGGTTGTAGGGGGTGATCTGGCCGTTCTCCCGCAGGCCGTCCTGCCAGCACAGGAACGTCCTCGCCGCGGGGAACATCGACACCCCGTGCGCCAGTGCCTGCGTGGGCACCATCAGAACAGTCGTGATCAGAACCATGACGGCGGTGATCGCCGCCGACTTGAATAACCTCATGGGGATTCCCTTGCGCTGACGAATGAGGAAACCTGCCCACGAGCAGCCCGCCCGGCCAGCGCATTGAATCACGCCGCGCACGACCTCGACAACGCGCTGTGAAAGTTTCATTCGATCTTGGTCATGGCCGGTGCAGGCGCTACTCTGGGAGCGCTCCCATCAGGGGATGTGGCACGCGGCGTGCTTTGCGAGGGGTACGGACCGCGTAGGAGGGGTACGGCGGGTGCTGCCGTACCCCTCCTCAATCACGATCCAGCGCGGCGTCGATGTCGTCGAGCCTGGCCTGCAGCTCGCTCAGGCAGGCGGGTGCGAGCCGCCCCTCGCCGAAGCGGTCGGACAGCTTCTGGCGCAGGTTGTCCGTCCTCGACACCGACGGGCCGTGCGGTCCCACCGCGGCGTGCAGCACCTGTTTGAGGTCCAGCACCACGTCCGCGTCGGTCGCGCCGCACGGCGTCCTGGCCTCCAGCACCGTGTTGAAGCCGTCCACGGCCTGCTCGACGGTGGCGGCCGTGGCCGGCATGCTCTCGATCAGCCTGGCGGTCGGCAGCGTCTTGACCGTCACCTCCGGCTGCGGCTTCTGCTGCTCCTGCTGTTGCTGCTGGAGTCCCGTCTGCTGGAACCACAGCAGGGCCGAGAGCGCGACGGCCGCCGAACCGGCGACAGTGAGGCCACGCCTGACGTGCCGCCCGAGGCTCGCCGCACTCAGCGCCGAGGTCAGCGCCGAGACGATCTCGGCCGCGGTCGGCCGCCGGTCCGGCCGGTCCGCCAGGCAACGCTGGCAGAGCGTGGCCACGGAGTACGGCACGCCGGCGACGCGGGGCGGGGGATACGTCCTGCGCGCGGCCTCGATCTCCTCCCACGTCGTCTCCGGGTACGGCGTCCGCCCGGTGAGCATGGTGTGCAGCAGCACGCCGAGGGCGTACACGTCGACCGCGGGATGGGTCGGCGCGCCGAGCAGCCGTTCGGGGGCGACGTAGGGAGGGGTGCCGCGGTCGTCGTCGGGGTCTCCGGCCCAGGCCGCGATGCCGAAGTCGAGCAGCTTGGGTCCGTCTGCGGTGAGCAGCACGTTCTCGGCCGTGACGTCCCGGTGGACCAGGCCGCGGGCGTGCCCGGCCATCAGGACCCGGGCCAGCCGCAGCGCGATGGCCGCCGCCTCGGTCCACGGCAGCGGCCCCTGCTCGATGCGCTCGGCCAGCGGCGTGCCGTCGAGCAGCGGCATCACCACGTAGGCGGCGACGCCGCCGTTCGTGGTGACGGTCTCGCCGTAGTCGTAGATGTCGATGGAGTCGGGATGGATGAACCGGGCGGCGGCGCGCGCCTCGCTGCGGGCGCTCATGCGCTCGCCGCCGCCGGCATGAAGTGAGGCGGTGAGCACCTTGACGGCGATCATCCGGTGCAGCGACTGGTCGAAGGCACGCCAGATGACCGACATGCCCCCGCGGGCCAGCGGATCCAGCAACAGATACCTGCGGGCCAGTATGTCCCCCGGCTCAAGCCGACTCACGGACGACCAGTTCCGTAGGGAGTATGGGGTCGATCCCCGCGGCCCCCGACAGGAGCAGCCGGGTGGCGACGGTGGCGAGCTCCTCGACGGGCTGGCGGATGGTGGTCAGGGCCGGGACGGTGTGCCTGGCGACCGGGGCGTCATCGAACCCGATCACCGCCACGTCCGCCGGCACCTTGCGCCCGGCCCTGCGCAGTGCCTGGATCGCGCCTGCCGCCATCAGGTCCGAGGCGACGAAGACGGCGTCCAGACCTGGGGCGTGGCGTAACAGCCACTGCATGGCGTGGGTGCCGGAGGCCGCGGTGAAGTCCCCGTAGGCCACGGGAACGTCGGGTGCGCCCGCCGCCTGCAGGGTGCGTACCAGGCCCTCTAATCGGTCGCGCGCGCCGGGTAAGGACGGTGGTCCGCCGATGGCGGCGACGTTGCGGCGGCCGGATAACAGGAAGTGCTCCGCCGCCTGGCGGCCGCCGTCGAGGTTGTCCACGTCGGCGTACGGGAGTTTGAGATCGTGTGGCGGGCGGCCGATGTTGCGGACAGGGACGCCCGAGGTGGACAACTTGATCGCCAGGGGGTGGCGCTCGCGCGCGCCCACGATCAGCACCGCGCCGGACAGCACCGGCAGTACGGACGACGTGGGCGTGACGGTGGTCACCATGAGATGGGTGCCGTGTTCGGCGATCACGGCCCCTGCGGCGGACAGGAGCCGTGCGTAGTAGGGTTCGGAGAACAGGCGTGGGAGGTGGTCGCAGATCACCGCCGTGACGCCGTCGGCCATGGTCTTGGCGGCCGTTCCCCGGGGGGCTCGTTGGCGGACGTATCCCATGCGGGACACGGCGTCGTAGACTTGCCGGCGGGTCGAGGTACTGACCCGCACCGAGCCCGTGAGGACTCGAGATGCGGTCGCGGGGGAAACCCCTGCAGCGGCCGCCACCTGTGCCAGTGTGGGCTGCTCGGTCATGGAGCACCTCGCGGAAAAGATCCTGGGAGCGCTCCCACGTTACCAATGTTTCGTCGCTGTTAATAGGGCCTTTGCTGGGAGTGCGTCCCACTGTGCGGACGCACTCCGAATTTGCTCAGCTAGAGGCCCTGATAACCGACAGTTGTTTTTGTGCCGAACGTTGATCGCGCAATATTTGCGTGTCTGATTTCGCCGTATCCGGTCAGTGGGTCACCGTTGTGTCGATCTGTGCCTCGTCGAGTCCGCCGTCCGTGTCGTCCGGCTGGGGGCGCACCGGCTGCCGGGGCTGGCAGCTCGCACCGCAGCCGCCGAAGCGCGCGGTGTTCACCGGGGTGAACTCCGTCGCCGGGATGCCCTTGAGCGCGGACAGCATGGTGTCCTTCCAGATCGGCCCGGGGATGGAGGCCCCGAAGACCGAGGGGAAGTAACGGCCGCCGATGGTGATGCGGTTCAGCTTGTGCGTCACCGCGCCGCGCGGGTCACCGATGCTGACCGCTCCCGCGAGATCGGGGGTGAACCCGGCGAACCAGGCGGTGGACTGCTCGTCCGTGGTGCCGGTCTTGCCGGCGGCCGGCCGGCCGATGCCGCCGACGCCCTTCATGGTGCCCTTGGTGAACACGCCGGAAAGGATGCTGGAGGCGGCGTCCGCGACCTCAGGGTCGAGCGCCTGCTTGCACTTGGGCTTGTAGTTCGTGACCTTGCCGTCGCGGTCCTTGATCGAGGAGATGGCCATCGGCTCGCAGTACTTGCCGCGCGCGCCGATCGCGGCGTACGCGTTGGCCACGGTCACCGGGTCCATCTCGTTGATGCCGAGCGTGAACGTCTCGAACTCCTGCAGGTCCTGCCCGTCGGAGCGCTCGATGCCCAGCGACTTGGCCGTCTTGACCACGTTGCACAGGCCCACCTTCTGCTCCAGCGCCATGAAGAAGGTGTTGACCGAGCCCCAGGTGCCGGTGGCCAGCGACTTGAAGCCACCGCCGCCGCCCTCGGCGTTGGTGACGGTGAAGCTGGGCTCGCCCATGTTCTGGCCCTTGCAGTTCTTGAACGACCAGTAGGCCGGAGCGCGGTAGCCGCTGCCCACCGAGATCCCGTCGTTGATCTTCATTCCCTGCTTGAGGGCGGTGAGCAGGGTGAACGTCTTGAACGTCGAGCCCGCCTGGAAGCCGGTGCCGCCGCCGTGCACCGCGTCGGCGACGAGGTTGTAGGACATCTCGTTCTTGCGCTTGTTGGTGCCGTACTTGCGGCTGGCGGCCATGGCCTTGATCGAGCCCGTGCCCGGCTGGACGAGCGCCTCGGAGGCGACCGGGTTGTCGGAGGCGTACACGTGCTTCTTGATGGCCAGCTCGGCGGCCTTCTGCATCTTCGGGTCGAGCGTGGTCTTGATCTCCAGGCCGCCCCGGTTGAGGAACGCGGTCCTGGCCTTCTTCGTCTTGCCGAAGTCAGTGTTGCTGAGGATCTCGTTGCGGACGTACATGCAGAAGTACGGGTAGTCGCTGGCCTCGCAGCCGCCGGGCAGCGGGGTGCCCTTGTAGCCGAGCTTGGTCTTCTTGGCCTCGGCGGCCTGCTCCGGCGTGATCTTCTTCAGCTCGGCCATCCGGTCGAGCACGACGTTGCGCCGGAACAGCAGCCGCTCCTTGAACTCCTTGCCGCGGCTGGGGTCCGTCTGGAGCGGGTCCTGAACGGCGCCGGCCAGGGTGGCGGCCTGGGGCAGGGTCAGGTCGGCGGCCTTGACTCCGAAGAAGCGCTTGGCGGCCGCCTCGATGCCGTAGGCCCGGGCGCCGAAGTACGCGATGTTCAGGTATTTCTCGAGGATCTCGTTCTTGGTGTACTTCTCCTCGATCGCCATCGCGTAGCGCAGCTCGTTGAGCTTACGGGCGTAGCTGGCCTCCAGGGCCGCGTTCTTCTCCTTGGTGGTGCTCGCCGAGTTGAGCAGCACCTGCTTGACGTACTGCTGGGTGATGGACGAGCCACCCTGGGCGATGCCGCCCGAGGTGAGGTTCTTGGCCAGGGCGCGGACGGTGCCCTCGATGTCGATCGGGCCGTGCTCGTAGAAGCGGTAGTCCTCGATCGAGATGATGGCCGTCTTCATGATCTCGGCGATGTCGTCGAGCTTGACGTTCTCGCGGTACTCCTCGTAGAACGTCGCGATCGGCTTGCCCGTGGCGTCGAGCACCGTCGTCCTCTCCGCGAGGGGCGGCTCCTTGAGGTCCCGCGCCTTGAGGCCTAGGTCCTCGGATGCCGAGACGAACATCGCTCCGGTGCCTCCGACCGCGGGCAGTGCGATGGCCGCGGCCACTACACCGGCCGCTGCCGCCGCCCCGGTCAGGCGCGCGATACTCGACAAACGGGAACCCATGGTTGTAAAACCTCCCACTCGTGGCATTAGGGTGCATCCTAAACCCCGCCATGACGTGCTCTCGGTAAAAGCTTGGACGCCGCATGGGACAGTTTTGTTCGCGCGGGAAGCGGGATTTTTCCGGCTCTGGCGTCGTTACGCCGGATCGTGCCGGGTGGGGCGCCTGTGGCGCCTGTGACGATCTTCAGTTTCTGCCAGGTGCGGGCAAAGAAGCGTGTTGACGCGCGGGTGGGCGTGCGCCCGTCTGGCAATGTCTGTTTCCTACCGGTCGTGGTGGGGGGACTTATGCGTCGTGCCGGAGATGGCGAGCATTTCGATCGGTTGCTCGCCGCTGCGAGGACATATTGGGGCGAGAGCCCCAGTGGTGAGAGCTGCGTCGTGGCCGAGGCGTTCGACCAGGACATCAGAGTCGTGGTACGGACGCTCATGGTCGCGAAGGCGGTCTGCGAGCTGCTCTCCGCGCGGCTGTTCGCGCTGGTCGAGCCCGAGTGGCGGAGGCTGGCGGAGATGTTCGGGGCCGAGGGGGACGGCCGGCCGCGGGTGCCGCCGGCCGCGCTGGTCACCAGCCGGGCGGATCCGTACGTGATCAGGGACATCCCGGTCGTGCACGTCCACGGGACGGGGTCGCTGAAGGCGTACGCGATCTTCCCCGACCAGGGGCCCTGCTCGTTCCGCGAGGAGCTGCCCGCCAGGGTCGGCGCGTTCTTCGAGCGGCACGTCTGGCCGTACCGGGACACGATCAGGCCGGGCGCGGAGCGGACGGCCTGGCGGGCCAAGAGCGGCTACCAGATCCGCACGGAGACCGAGCGAAACCAGCTGCGCGACTACGGCTGCGCCCGCCTGGGCCTGGACCCGCGGCGGCCGACCATCGCGGTCTTCGGCCACACGCCGGGCGAGGACACCGAGCTGTTCCAGTCGACGGTGGACTTCGCCTCGTCGGACCCGTCGGCGAACTGGCTGTTCCTCGACCCCGTCGGCTACCCGCACTCCCGGGTGAGGTGCGTGACGGGCGCCCTGTCCACGAACCTCCTGTGGAGCATGGCGGACGTGTGCGTCACGTTCGGCGACAGCGACCTGCCCGCGTTCGGCATCCCGGTCGTCCAGGCGGGCTGGTCGGTGGGGAGCGCCTGCGGCGGCACGCACGTGGCGCGCGACCCGTCGGACATCCGCCTGTGGCTGGACGAGGCCATCGCCAAGCACGAGAAGGGCGAGTCCATCCTGGAGCCCGAGCAGCGCGACCGCGCCCGCCTGTGGCTCTGGCTGCGCCGCTGCGGCGCGGACGTGCCCACCCAGCTCCTGCCGCACTGGGAGTACGGCGTCGACTACGCGCGGGCGCTGGCCGTGAACCTGTGGCACGTGGAGCGCGACGGCGACCCTCTCTACAGCGCGGTCGCCCGCATGTGGACCAGGCGCGAACCCATGCTCACGCGGTTCGACTTCCACGACCCGGCGGGGCCGTTCATCAGGAACACCTTTGACCGGTTCCCGCGGTTCGGCGATGTCGTCCGTACCGACGAAGACCCCATGAGCAGCTTCCACGAGCCGGAAGAGTCGTCATTCACGAGGAGCACCCCATGAGCACCCCAGGATCCGCCACCGAGCTGGACCAGCTGATCCTCCCCGCGATCCCGCCCGTCCACGTGCGCAGCGGCCAGATCGCCGCGCTGCAGGTGACCGACAGGCTGCAGCGCGGCAGTTCGATCGTGGGCAGGTTCGAGACCTCGGGGCTGGCCGGGTTCAAGGTCTCGGCGCAGGGGCGCGCGCTGCGGGTGCTGGTGTCGCTGTCGACCGACGATCGGTCCGTGAGCGGCTGGGATGCCGGCAAGACCGACCTGGTCGGCCTGCAGCCGCGCCTGGTACAGGTGCGCTCCCAGGGCCGGCTGCGCCAGTGCGTGCTGCTCAGGGGGCGGCGTGCGCACGCCCAGGTGGCCTTCGACCTGACGGCGGACGAGATCCCCGACGACGGGCTGATCTGCGTCGAGGTGCTCGACATCACGGAGGGCGACGGGGTCAGCGAGGAGGTCCGCCAGGCCGTGTCGGGGCACGTCGTGGCCGACGGCGTGGCCGGGCTGCGGCTGGACAAGGTGGTGTTCGATGAGCCGCCGGCGGTGGACTTCGACCCCGACACGCTCGACGGGTTGCGCTGCGAGGTGTCCTCGCTGATCAGCGCGGGCGGCCTGGCCAACCGCAACCGGCAGGGCACGCGCGTGCTGCGCGCGGGCATGTTCGTGGTCAACCCGGTGCTGAAGGACACGTTCGGGTCGAGCGGCCGCCTCACGCTCAGGCTGGGCACGAAGGCGGAGCCGGCCAGCCTCATCCCCGCGACGTGGCGGCGGGTCAACAGCGAGTGGCGCTGGATGCGGCACGCCACCAGGAAGCTGCTGGGCATCGCGGCGCCGCCGGTGGAGCGGGTCATCAGCATCAGGGACGGGGACCTGGGGCTGCCCGAGCTGCGCACGGACGGCAACATCACCGAGCTCACGCTGCCCAGCCCCACGGACTCGCCGTACCTGGTGATCATGGGTCAGTGCCTGGGAGCGGTGCCGACGCTGGAGTCGGGCGCCACGCACTAGTACGGGCGTGAACTATCCCTGCTCGAATAAACTGCGGGGTCATGGACGACGCGGTCGAAAGGATCCTCGGGGAGTGGCGGCGCGAGCGGCCTGATCTCGATCTGACGGCCATGGGCGTCTTCGGGCGGCTCGCCCAGGTGATGCGCGTCCTGGAGCCGCGGGTCGACCGGGTGCTCACCAAGCGCGGGCTGCGGCAGGGGGAGTTCGACGTGCTGGCCGCGCTGCGCCGGGCCGGCCCGCCGTACACGCTGATCCCGTCGGAGCTGTCGGCGGTGCTGATGATGTCGCGGGCCGGGATGACCAACCGGCTCGACCGGCTGGAGGCGGCGGGACTGGTCGAGCGCAGCCTCGACCCCGCCGACCGGCGCAGCTTCCACGTCCGGCTGACCGGCGAGGGACTGCGGATCATCGACGAGACGCTCACCGAGCACGCCGCCAACCTGGCCCGCCTGGCCTCCCCGCTCACCTCCGAGGACACCGAGACGCTCGCCGCGATCCTGCGCAAGCTGCTGGACGGGCCGCTCGGCAACCCGGAGCTCCCAAAAAATCGCGAAAATCCGTGATATCCCCGCTCAGGGGGAAGTCGTTTCCTTGTGAGGAACGGCTTGTACATCGAGACGATCCGGCACCTCCATTGCACGGTCCTGCGCGCCGGCGGCGAGCTCGACCACGCGGGCCGGGTCCGCTTCAGCGCCTGCATCAAAGCGGTGTGGGACTGGAGTGTGGGGCCCGTGCTCGTCTTCGATCTTGAGGATCTGGATTTTTACGACTCGTCCGTCATTGGGGTGCTGGCCATGGCGATGCAGCGGATGGAGGAGCAGGGGAGCGGCCGGATCATCCTGGTGCGACCCTCAGACCATCTGCTGTCGGTCCTGCGGCTGACTGACCTGCTGTCGCGGGTGGAGCTGCGGGAGAGCGTGGAGGAGACGGTGGCGGAGCTGATGCTGCACAACTCAGCCCGCGGCTCACCGTCGTCCCCGCTCCCGCGCTTCTCCGCCCACCGCCACTGACCCCCCGGGCGTCAGAGGCCGTACGCCTCCAGCAGGCGCAGCCACACCTCGCTGACCGTCGGGAAGGACGGGACGGCGTGCCAGAGGCGCTCCAGCGGCACCTCGGCCGTCACCGCGATCGTGGCACTGTGCAGCAGCTCGGCCGTGCCCGGCCCGACGAACGTGACGCCGAGCAGCACCTTCCTGTCCTCGTCCACCACGGCCCTGGCCCGGCCGCGGTAGCCGTCGCCCATCAGGTAGGCCCCGGTGACCGAGCCCAGCTCGTAGTCCACCACGCGCACCCGGAACCCGTCCTCCCGGGCCACCGCCTCGGTCCTGCCGACCGCGCAGACCTGCGGATCGGTGAAGACGACCTGCGGCGCGCCGAACCCGTCCGCCAGATCCCGCATCGCGGGCAGCTCGTCGCCACGCGCCCGCGCGGCGATCACGTCACCGCAGATCCTGGCCTGGTACTTGCCCATGTGGGTGAGCAGCGCGCGCCCGTTGACGTCGCCGACCGCGTACAGCCAGCCGTCGGGGACGCCGGTCGCCCGCATGCTGTCGTCCACCTCGACGTACTTCCCGTCGGACAGGCCGACCGTGCCCAGCCCGATGTCGCCGGTCGCGGGCCGGCGGCCGGTCGCGACCAGCAGCTCGTCGGCCTCCACCGGAGGACCCTCGGACAGGTGGACCGTCACCTTCCCGCCGGGCTCGGGGCGCTCGATCCTGACGGCGTCGGTGCGGGTGCGCACCTCGATGCCCGCCTCCGCGAACGACTCGGTCACCAGCTCTCCCGCGAACGGCTCCATCCTGGCCAGCAGCCCGCCGCCGCGTACCAGCACGGTCGTCTGCCGCGCGCCGAGCCCGTGCATGGCCTGGGCCATCTCGCAGGCGACCACGCCGCCGCCGAGCACGGCCAGCCGCTCGGGGATGGCGCGGGCCGCGGTCACCTCATGGCTGGTCCAGGGCTCCGCCTCGACCAGCCCGGGAACCCGGGGCAGGGCCGCCGTGCTGCCCATGGCCAGGACGACGGCCTGCCGGGCCGTCAGCACCCGTTCGCCGCCGTCCTCGGTGGTGACGCGTACGCGCTTGGGGCCGTCGAGCCGCCCGTGCCCGCGTACGAACTCGGCCGGCACGCTCTCGATCCACCGCACCTGGCCGGAGTCGTTGTAGTTGGAGACGGTCTCGTCGCGCCGGGCCAGCACGGCCTCCGCGTCGACGGGTCCCAGCGACAGCCCGGGGACCCGCGCCACCTCGCCCATCAGGTCGACCGGCCGCAGCAGCGCCTTGCTGGGGACGCACGCCCAGTAGGCGCACTCGCCGCCGGCCAGCCGCTCCTCCACGATCGCCGCGGTCAGGCCGCCGCGGACGGCCCGGTCCGCGACGTTCTCACCGGCGGGACCGGCACCGATCACGATGACGTCGAACTCGTCAGCCACCACGCCTCCAGAAGCACTCGCTTATGAGGTGAACTCTTTCATGCCGCCGGCCCGGCCATGCTGAGGGCAGGCCGGTTGGGTGCCCCCTCTGTCGCTTACATCCCACCTCCACCGCCTGTCACACTCGTCTTCACGTCTCGTTCACCCGGCGGCCGTAGCGTGCCCGCATGGCGGATCGTTACCCGACGTCAGTGCCGTACCGGCAGCGGACGGACGGCTACAACACGTACCGGATCCCCGCGGCGGTGGTGACGAAGGCGGGCACCGTGCTGGCCTTCGCGGAGGGGCGGCACGCCTCTGCCGGGGACTCCGGCCACATCGACGTCGTGCTCAGGCGTTCCACGGACGGCGGCAGGACGTGGGGAGCGCTGCAGGTGGTCGCCACGGAGCCGCGCCGGGGCACCGCGGGCAACCCCGCGCCCGTGGCGCTGGCCGACGGCCGGATCGTGCTGGTCTTCGTCAGGCAGGGGCCGCAGGCCACCGAGGACAAGATCCGGCGCGGCCAGGTGGCGGCGGCCGACGGGCGGCGGGTGTTCGTGCAGGTCAGCTCGGACGACGGGGTCACGTGGTCGGCGCCTCGCGAGATCACCGGCAGCGTGAAGCGCTCCGAGTGGCGCTGGTACGCGACCGCTCCAGGCCACGCCGTCGCGCTGCGCGGCGGGCGGATCGTGGTCCCCGCCAACCACTCGCTGCCGCCCGGCGGGTCCGACAACGGAACCGAGGGCAAGTACAACGGCGGCCACGGGCTGCTGAGCGACGACGGCGGCCAGACCTGGCGCATCGGGTACGTCGACGACAACCCGGACGGATACGTCAACGTCAACGAGACCACGGCCACCGAGCTGCCGGACGGGCGCCTCTACCTCAACACGCGCACCGAGTCCACCGCCCCCGGCACCAGGGCCGACGCCTACTCGGCCGACGGCGGCCAGACCCTCCTGCTGCCCTTCCGGCCCCAGGCGGGGCTGGTGGGGCCCGTGGTGGAGGGCAGCACGCTGTGGTGCTCGTCGCCGGACGTGCTCCTGTTCTCGGGGCCGGCCGCGCCGGACGCGCGGGCGCTGATGACCGTACGCGCCAGCGACGACCTGGGGGTGACCTGGCGGGTCGCGCACACGGTGTCGGGGCTGCCGGCGGCCTACTCCGACCTGGTCCGGGTGGACGGGGACACGGTGGGCCTGCTGTTCGAGACCGGCGACTTCGGCGCGTACGAGAGCATTGCCTTCCGCCGCCTCCCCGTCGCCGAACTCGCCCCCTGATCCAACAAGCGCTGACCGTTACGCGCCGAGCGGGTTGGGCAGCCTGGTCCAGCTGTCACCGGGCGGCGCGCCCTCCAGGCGGGCGAGCAGGTGGGCCTTGACCGTGAGGTGCGGGCCGAACAGGGCCTCGCGGTCCTCGGCGCACGCGAACTCCGCGGAGCGCGCGGCCGCGGCCACGACGTCCCACAGCCGGGACTCGGCGGCCCGGTCGCCCTGGCAGAACAGCGCGATCAGGCTGCCGAACGTGGTGCCGACGAGCCCGCCGAAGAGCTTGGCGTGCAGCGTCCCGGGGTCGTCGGTGAGCAGCCTGGCGCTGACCGGCGGCGCCTCGATCCCGTTGCGGGCGAGCCTGGCGGGGCTGATCCTGACATCGGCCAGGTCGCGGTAGACCAGCCGGCGCGGGAGGCCGTCCGGGTCGAGCTCGACGAGCAGGTTCTGGCCGTGCGCCTCGAGCGCCACGCCGAGCGCCAGCAGGCCCAGCGCGTCCCTCCAGACCAGGCGGGCGAACGCGGCCAGCCAGGCCGCCGGGTCCCGCACGGTCGCCCGGGTGACGGCGCCGACGGGGATCGCGTTCCCGGTCGGCTCGCGGAGCATGGCCGACACGTCGGGGCTGTGCTCGCCGTTCACCTTCCCGGCGGCGCCGGCCAGGTAGCGGGCGATGCCGAGCCGCCCGCCCAGCCGCCCGCCCAGCCGGGCGGACAGGGTGGAGAGCAGGTCCGACAGGTGGACGCAGTCGCGTACCGAGCCGGGGGAGATGTCCCTGACGCCGGAGGTCATCCGGGTGCTGAACGCCGTCTTGACGTGCGGGCCGCCGTCGAGAGGCGCGAGGGTCCGTACGGACATCAGGGGGCGGGCCGGGACGGCGCCCGTGACGTGCGGGCGCAGGCCCAGCGCGGGCAGGACGTGGGCGCTCTGCCAGGGGTGCACGGGGAGCAGGAGCCGGTCGCCGTCCATGAGCGCGGCCGGCCACGGGCCCGAGACCAGGCAGTCCGCGGCGGGCAGCGCGAGCAGGTCCAGGCGGACGACGGCGCGGTGCTCCGGCATGTAGGCGAGCTGCTCCGCCACGGAGACGCCGGGGCGGCTGCGGCAGCCCGGGTGGTACGGATGGCCGTCCACCACGCTCTGCTCGTACTCCTCGGGGGTGGCCGGGACGCGGGCGGGCTCCGCGCGGGACAGCGCCAGCGAGGCCACGCTGTTGTCCAGGTCCTCGACCAGCCCGGCGGTGCCGGGCAGGCCCAGGGCGGCGAGCAGTTCGGCGGGGTGCGTGTGGGGGTGGCCGTCCAGCCAGAGCGCGGGCTCGCCCCCGAGGTCGTACGGCTCCCGCGCCGACCCGGTGAGCGCGCGGCCGTCCGCCAGATCGACGCGGGCCCGTCCCCGCGTGCCCAGGAGCCCGGGGAGCGGTTCGTGGAGGAGGCTGCGCCAGAGGCGGCCGAGTACGGCGGCCCGCGCGTCCGGGAGGGCCGCGATGTACGCCGCCGAGAGCTCCGGGCGCACCAGGGAAAGGTCGGCCGCGAATTCCGCCTCCCAACGCCTCATATTTCCCACCATTTCCAGGAAACCCGCCCAGTAGCTACCCTGTTGGCACCAATAGGGACAAAGGGTAGGGATAAGGTCGCCATGGCACCTACCGACGGCCTTCTTCCTCTCCCGCGAGAGGCACAGACAGACGCCGCGAACCTCGCGACGACGGCACTGCTCAACTGCCTGATCCGCGAAGTGGCCCGGCCCGCGCGCGCCGGGGCTTTCCTGCTGCCCGCGACCGGCCGGCTCCTGCGCGTCGCCGGCGGGCGGTTCCCGGACCGGGCCGAGCAGCGGACGCCCGACGGCTGGCGCCCCCTTTCCCTGGACGACCTGGTCGCGCTGACGGCCGCCGAACTGCGTGCGGGGACCGGCGTCGACAACGACACGCTGCCCGCCGAGATCACGCACAGCCGGGACGTCATGGCCGCCCTGCTGGCCGCCAGGCGGGCCGCGACGCCGCCCGCGGACCTCTACCTGCGTTCCGAACAGGCCCTCGTCGCCGGCCATCGCTACCACCCCGCGCCCAAGGCCCGCGGCGGGTCCGGTCCGGGGGCCTGGCTCCCGTACGCGCCGGAGGCGTACGCGAGCTTCGAGCTGCCGCTGTTCGGCGTGCCGGCCGAGCGGCTGGTGGAGGTGGGGGAGGCCGGCGCACTCGACCGGCTGGGGCCGCCTCCCGGCGACGGCCTGGCCCTGCTGCCCGCGCATCCCTGGCAGGTGGAGCTGCTGGGCGGCCCGCCGCTGCGCCACGTGGGCGTCACCGGGGTCCTCGCGTCGCCGACCTCGTCGATCCGTACGGTGTACCTGCCCGAGCTGGACCTGTTCTGCAAGTTCAGCCTGGACGTGCGGATCACGAACGACATCCGGCGGCTGTGGCTGCGCGACCTGAGCCGGCTGGCCGTGATGGCCGAGGTCGTCGGACAGGCGTTCGACGACCTGCCCGACCACGTGGCCCGGCCCGCCGTGCTGCGCGACCGCGGCTACCGCAGCGCCGAGCTGGACCGGGACGGCGGGGAGGCGCTGGCGGTGATCGTCCGCGACGGCCTGCGCGAACACGTGAGCCCGGGGCTGACGGTGCTGCTCGCGGCCGGGATCAGCGAGGGTTTCCCCGGCAACCCGCTCGACGGGCTGGGCGAGGAGCTCGCGCTCGTGTGGTGGGAACGGTATCTCGACCACGTGGTCCCCCCGCTCCTGCACGCCTACTTCCGCCATGGGGTCGTGCTGGAGTGCCATCTGCAGAACGTGCTGATCGCGGTGGACGAGCACGGGCTTCCCGCGCAGGCCGTCTTCCGCGACCACGAGGGGGTCAAGCTCGTCGCGGAGCGGCACCCGTCGCTGAAGGGCATCGGGGGTGCGCGGGCGTGGGAGCGGCTGGTGTACTGCCTGGTGACCAACAACCTCTGCGAGATCGCGGGAGCCCTGGCCGAGCGCCATCCGGGGTTGCGGCGGGAGCTGTGGGCGCGGGCCAGGACGGTGTTCACGGGGTGCGGCAAGGATCACGGGGATCCGGACGAGCTGCGCGATCTGCTGGCCGCCACGCACATCCCGGCCAAGGCCAACCTGCTGCTGCGCTGGCTGAACGCCGGGGGCGGCGACATGCGGGCCGTGCCCGTACCCAATCCCCTGGCCCCGTGACCTGGGACGCATAGTGGGGTGGCCGGGGGGCGTCTGAGGGGGTGACGACTATCCCCTGGAGGTGATCGTGGACGTCGCGGACGAGCAACGTTTCCGCGAGTTCGTCTCTGCGCGCTCCCCCGCACTCATGCGACTCGGGTTCCTGCTCACCGGTGGTGACCAGCACGCGGCCGAGGACCTGGTGCAGACCGCGCTGGCGAAGCTGGCGAGCCGGTGGCGGCGGGTGGACGCGCCTGAGGCGTACGCCAAGCAGATCATGTACCGCCAGCAGATCAGCTGGTGGCGGGCGAGCAGGCGGCGCGGCGAGGTCGTGCAGGCGGAGCCGCCCGAGCTGGCGGACCGGGACCTCAACCACCAGAGCGAGCTGCGCATGGTGTTGCGGTCGGCGCTGGCGCGGCTCACGGCGCGGCAGCGCACCGTGCTGGTGCTGCGGTATTTCGAGGATCTGCCCGAGCAGGACGTGGCGCGGGCGCTGGGCTGTTCCGTCGGAACGGTCAGGAGCACGGCGCACAGGTCGCTGGCCCGCCTGCGCGAGATCGCCCCCGAACTGGCCAAGGAACTGGAGGTGGCCAAATGACGCGGCTGCTCAGGGACACGCTGCAGGAGTGGGCCGACGAGACGAGGGTGCCGCACGATCTGGCGGACCGGGCGCTGCGGAGGCGTGCCTGGAAGCCCGTCGGCATGGTGGTGCTGGCCGTGGGGCTGGTGGCGGCGATCGCGCTGTCCGCCGTGGGCCTGCGCGGCGCCGGGCCGGACGTGCGCGACCCGCAGGCCACCATGCGCGCGGCCACCGGCGTCACGCTGCCCCCACGCCCGTCGCCCGCGCCGACGGACGTGCGGACCGACACGGAGCACAGCCCGCCGGTCAAGCTGATCGCCGCGGGACGCATGGCCGTGTCCGCGTATTACACCACCCGGCGGGAGCGGATCTCGGACAACGAGCAGCGGGTCGTGTACAGGTGGTCGCTGTACGACCCGCGCACCGACGGCTACGAGGAGACCTCGTGGGCCTGGGTGGACGTGGCCCCGGGGCTGCAGGTCGCCGCCGTGCTGGATGGGGAGCTGATCAGCAGGCGGCTGGGGATCCTCGACCTGAACACCCGGCAGATCCTGAAGTGGATCGACCTGGAGCACCCGGTGGGGTCGGTCACGTGGTCCCCCGACGGCACCAAGGTCCTGGCCACGGCGTACTCGAGCTACCCGGATGTCCTGCAGGGGAAGGGCGACCAGGCGGTCCCGATGGGGAACAGCCCCCGCGCCGGCTACTACATCGTCGACGTGGAGGCGGGCACGGCCGACTACCACGAGCTGCCGGCGATGGGCGATGCGCTGCACAACGACGACAAGCCCTTCAACATCAACGGTCGCCAGGACCTCGGCTGGAGCCTGGACGGCACGATGCTCTGGGCCCCCACCAGCACCACTCCGGACCGGGTCTTCTACACCCTCGACGGCGAGCAGGGGGAGTGGCCCAAGGGGGAACGATACGTGGACTACTCGCACATCTCGGCGACCTCCCCGAACGGCCGCCTGGTCCTGGGCCCAGACGGCCTGCCGACCAAGATCACGGACGCGGGGACGGGCCAGGTCGTCGGGCAGCAGCGGGTGCTGCAACTGCACGCCTGGGCCGACGACGACAACGTCATCGCCATGGGGTGCGCAGGGTCGTGCGGGAGCGAGTTCAACAACGGGCTGGTCCTGGTGAGCGTGGACGGTCAGCGGACGACGCAGCTCGGCGCGAACCGCCGGTCCGACCAGGACGGCTCCTGGCGATGGGTGCTCACTCCCAGGTAACTGGATCGATCGTTCTTGAATGTGCTAGCTTTGGCCCCGTGGCAAGGAGCAAGGAGTTCGATCCCGAGGTCGCGTTGCAGAAGGCCCTGGAGCTGTTCTGGGAGCGCGGATACGAGGCGACGTCGATGGCGGACCTCGTGGAGCACCTCGGGATCGCCCGGGCGAGCATCTACGGCACCTTCGGCGGCAAGCGCGAGCTCTACCTGAAGGCGCTGGAGCGTTACCTGGAGCAGCACAACGTGGTCGAGCGGCTGTCCCAGCCGGGGCCCGCGCTGCCCGCCGTCCGGGCCTTCCTCGACTCGTACGTCGCGGAGTGCCTGGCCGACGAGCTGCGGCGGGGCTGCATGGTGGTGAACACGGCGGTGGAGTTCGCCACGCGCGACGCCGCCGTGTCCCGCAAGGTGACGGAGAGCTGGGCGGGGCTGGAGGCCGTGCTCGCCGCCACCCTGGTCCGGGCGCGGGCACAGGGCGAGATCCCGGCGGAGAAGGACCCGTACGCGCTGGCCAGGTTCCTGCTCGTGCTGCTGCAGGGCATCAGGGTGCTCGGCAGGGCCGACCCCGATCCGCGCCGCCTGCGCGACGCGGTCGACCAGGCCATGGTCGCCGTCCAAATTTGAGAACGATTGGTATGGAATAGATGAATCGCTTTGAGGGCAAGGTCGCCCTGGTCACCGGCGCGAGCGGCGTCCTGGGACGGGCCGCGGCGCTGGCGTACGCGGGTGAGGGCGCTTCCGTGCTGGTCGCGGGGCGCGACACGGCCAGGCTGGCCGAGGTCGTGAAGCTGATCGAGGAGCGGGGCGGGCGGGCGAGCGCGTTCGCCGTGGACGTCACGCGGTCGGCCGAGGTCGCCGCCATGGTCGAGGCCGCGGTCTCCCGGTACGGGGGCCTCGACGTCGCGCTCAACGCGGCCGGCGTCTTCGGCATGCTCGCGCCGCTGGCCGACTACGACGAGGACGTCTGGGACACTGCGCTCGCGGTGAACCTCAAGGGCGTGTTCCTGTCGATGAAGCACGAGATCGCCCACATGCGCGCCCACGGCGGCGGTGTCATCGTCAACGTGGCCTCCAACCTGGGCGCCCACTGGCGGCTGCCCGGGGCCGCCGCGTACGCCGCCTCGAAGGCCGGGGTGAGCTTCCTGACCCGCACCGCCGCCCGCGACCACATCGCTGACGGCGTACGGATCAACGCCGTCAGCCCCGGCCCGATCGACTCGCCCATGGCGACGCGGCCCGGCGAGACCCGGGAGGAGCGGGACGAGCGCATGAGGGGCGCGCTGCCGATCGGCCGGGTCGCCACGCCGGAGGAGGTCGCGGCGGCGGCGCTGTGGCTGTCGTCGGCGGAGTCGAGCTTCGTCGTGGGCCAGGACCACGTGATCGACGGCGGCGCCACCGCCTGACCGGTCATTCTGCTCGACCACGGACTCTGCCCTGCGGTCCGTTCGAGTTGGCCCTGCCGCGCGTTTCCTCCTCCAGACGCTCGAACAACTCCGGCAGGGTCGCGGCGCACCGTACGTTGGACAGCGGGCTGTGCTCGGACACCAGAACGGTGCGGATGGCGATGTAGCCGCCTCCGGCGCCTTCGATGATCTCCCAGCCGGGAATCCTCCTGATCGCCGTCACGGCACGCCCGCTACGAGGTCGGCCCACACGACGCGATGCCCCTCCTCGGTGACGTGCGTGCCGCATCTGGCGCTCAGCCGGGCCACGATGCCGAGGCCGCGACCCGACTCCTCCATGGGGCCCAACTGGCGAGGGACGAAGCGCGGCTCCGGTTCCGGAGCGCCCGGGTCGATCACCTCAAGGCGGACGAAGCCGTCGCCGAAGCCCAGCCGGACCTTCACCCAGTCGCGCCGCCTGCCGCCCGGGACGTGCCGGATGACGTTGGCCACCAGTTCGGAGACGATCTGGAGCGCGTCGGAGCGGACCGTCGGATGGCTGTCGGTGAGCCAAAGCCCGGTCGCCTGCCGCGCCTGCCACGACGTCTTGTCGTTGCGGCGCAGCGTCGTATCGCGCCATAGGACGACATCGGCGAGCTCTGCTGATGTGGTTCTTGCCCGCACAAAATCACCGCCTTTGTTCTGTTACGCCGATATTTGGCTCGGACAACAGGCTGACCAGGTGTCTGGAAGCACTTCCCAGGGTGCCGCCGCCGGGCTATTTTGTAATCGGCTCGTCACAGTCCGTTTCCAGACGGACGTGCTGGTGCTTGTCCGGGTCCTGAGAAAGGGCGGAGGCATGACAGAGGTTTACGGCGAGGTACTGAAGAAGGCGCGTAACGCGGCAGGTCTTTCCCAGACGGCTCTGGGGGACCTGCTCTCATGCAGCGAGAGCCTGGTCGGCCTGATCGAGCGCGGCAAGCGGAGGCCGGGCAAGAAGTTCACCCTGGCGGCCGAGGCGATTCTGGGGCTGAACGGGGAGCTCTTCGGGCTCCTGCCGAACACCACCGTCATGTCCACTCCGAAGTGGTTCAGCGAGTGGCCGAAGGTGGAGGAAAGGGCACACACCATCCGAACCTGGCAACCGCTCGTGATCCCAGGGCTCCTCCAGACGGCTCGCTACGCGCGGGCCATGCTTTCTGTTGCACCAAGGGCCACCGAGCAGTGGGTCGAAGAAGCCGTCGAGACGCGGCTTCGGCGACAGTCGGTGTTCGAGCGCGAGGATCCACCCATGTACTGGGCCCTGCTCGACGAATGCGTGCTCCTTCGGCCGGTTGGCGGAAAGGACGTGATGCGCGAGCAGTTGGAGCATTTGCTGAAAATGGCCGGGCGGCCCAACATCTCGTTCCAGATCGTGCCCCTGGAAGTGGGCGCCACGGCAGGTGTGCTCGGAGGCTTCGCCCTCGCCCAGGGGTGCGACATGCAGGACCACGTCTACCTCGAAGACGCCGTGCAGGGTGCCGTATCCGCTCGCGAAGAGATGGTAAGGGGCGTTAACGTCATATACGACGCAATCCACAAATGGGCACATCCCATGCACGTGAGCCAGCGCCTAGTTCGTGAGGTGGCAGCGAAGTATGAAGATCAGTGACGAGTTGCGCGCCGAGTTGGATGCCGCGCAGTGGACGAAGTCCACGCTCTCCGGCCCGAACGGAGGGGACTGCCTCTACGCGGCCAAGCTGAGCGGTGACCGGTACGCGATCCGGGATTCCGAGCAGCCCGATGTCCCGCCGATGATCGTACGCGGAGGCGTCTTCCGCGCCTTCGTGGGCGGCGCGAAAATCGGCGAATTCGACTTCTGACCCGGAAGCGACGCGCCCTGACATGCAGCCCGCCGTGAACAGGTGAGGATGCAGGCAGCCGGCCGCTTGGCACAGGGCGCGTCGACGCCGATCCGCTGTTGCGGGAGATGGACGTGCCGCGCCGCTGCCGGATCCTGGCCGACGCCTACGGAATGTATGCCGCCATAGGGGACGAACTCTATGATCAGGTCGTCCTGATCGTTGAGATTCGGAGAAGATGTCAATCTCATGCGCCGCACCATGGTCCTTCTGGGTGGCGCCGCCCTCGCCGTCGGCGCGTTCGTCCTCTTCTACCGGGGCCCGGGACAACCGTTCATCCGCGGTTACGTGAGCGACGTAGCCGCCACCATGCTGGTCTACGCGTTCTTGGGGCTGCTGTGGCGCACCACCGCCGCACGCCGCGCCGTGGCCACGGCCGCGATCGCCGCCGCCGTCGAGTTCTACCAAATAGTCGGCATGACCCCGCCGGGGATCGGCGGTGTCCTGGTCGGTGCGTTCCCCGACCCATGGGACCTGGTCGCCTATGCCATCGGTGTGATCGCGGCCCTGGCCTGGGAACGCCGATGGGTCCGATCTGGTGATCAGACCGGCTGACTCTCGGACACCACCCCACCGGCACGGCATGTCGCCCTGAGACGTAAAGGTACGGCCCGCTCCCTCGCTGCGGAGAGGACGCGGGCCGTACGAGGTGATTCTCAGACCCGGCTGATGCGGACGGCGTCGGCGATGACGTAGCCCGTGCCCGAGGTCCAGCGGCTCACGCCGACGGCGTTGTACGTGCCGGCGTTGAGCGAGAAGGTGCCCAGGCTCTTCCAGGCCCCTCCGCCGGAGCGTTGGTCGACGTAGACGGTCTGGTTGCCGCCCGACGCCGCCACGATGAACGGCGCCGAGCTGTTGTATCCGGGATCGTCCGGATACCAGACCTCGACCCGGTACGTGCCCGCGCTCGGGATGGTCGCCGAGTACCACGCCGGGTCGCTGGCGGCGACGGGGTCGGCGTAGCGGTAGTCGGCGCCGTAGCGCTGGCTGGAGTAGGTGGAGGTGCCCCAGTTCGCGCTGGCGGTGAACTGGCCGGAGGTGGTGTTGTCGATGGTCGTGGACCACGACGGGGTGCCGCCACCGGTCACGTAGTTCATGTACGTGGTCCAGTTCCAGTACGAGCCCGGGTCGGTGTGGGTCGCGCCCGGGACCTCGTTGTGCCCGATGATGTGGCTGCGGTCCTTCGGGATGCCGTACTTGTCGCAGATGGCCTTGGTCAGGGCCGCGGAAGCCCGGTACATCGCGTCGGTGAACCACGAGGCGTCGGCGACGTAGCCCTCGTGCTCGATGCCGATGGACCTGGTGTTGTAGCTCCAGTTGCCGGCGTGCCAGGCGATGTCCTTGTCACGCACCATCTGGGTGATGGCGCCGTTGGAGGACTTGACCACGTAGTGGGCGGAGACCTGCGCGGCGGAGTTCTGGAACCAGGAGATGGTGCCGGCGTACGAGCCCTGGGTGACGTGGATGACCACCCGGTCGATGGCGTAGGCCGACGGGCGGCTGGAGGCGGTGTAGTTGCTGGAGCTGGCGGCCACCCACGCGGCCGGCGGGTAGTCGGGGCTGGCCACCGCGGCCTGCGCGTTCAGCTGGCGGGCCTTGGCGAGCTCGCCCCGGTCGGCGGTGACCTCCTGCGGCTTGACCTTGACGCCGCGGATGTCGATGCCGAGGCCGAGCTGCTCGTACACGGCGTCGGCGTAGAGGCGGGCCAGCTCGGGCGAGGAGGCGTTGCCGTACTTGGCCACGGCCTGGTACCAGCGCCCGGCGTCCTTCCTGGCCGTCTCGTCGAGGCCCAGCCCGTCGGCGAGGGTACGCAGCACGGTCGCGCCGCCGAGGATGTTCGCCTCGTCGTCGGCCTTCAGCTTGTCGGCCGGGAGCTTGGTCAGCTCGGCGGCCTTCTCGAGCGAGTGGTTGGTCGGATTGCTGACCAGGTGCATCACGCCGTATCCGCCGCTGGCGCTGGGCTCGCCCTTGTGGCCGTCGAGGTGGGTCTCGGCGTAGGCGAGCGCGACGAGCAGGTCGCGGGGGACGTCCTGCGCGGCGGCCGCCTTGGCGAACGCCGCTTGGAGCGGGCTGTCCTTGGCCACCGCCAGGGCGGGCTGGCCTGCGGTGATGAGGAGGACGGCGAGGGTCGAGGTGGCGAGGGCTGCTAATCGCGTGCGGACGAGAGTCATGGGGGTGCTCCTCGTTGGTGGTAAGCGGCGCACCGTTGGCGCGCGGAACCTGCTACCTCCGGGTGGACCGCTAGACGCGCCCACCGTATGGCACGTCTTGACATATGTCGATAATTGACATTACTCACGTGTTAGGTGAAACTTTTCGCCCCTTTGACGGCGTTCGTCCGGTGTCGAAGCCGCCTGGGGGAAGAGGTTCGAGTGCCGCTTCGAAGAGAGCGGGCGCGCCTGACGTGGTGCGTGTTCTGCGCCCCGAGATTGGGCCCCACCGAAGCGGTGAAGACTATTGCACTTTCTCCTGAACGCGCTGAAACTTCTCTTCGTGATCGCGTTGCGCGCTGCTCTCGCGGCCTTCGCCGTACTCGTCCATCTTGTGACCTCCACTTTCTCCGCCGCCGCGGCCGCCTGCACGCCTGACCCCGCCACCCCGAAACGCCAGCTCAGGGCCATGTGGATCTCCACGGTCGCGAACATCGACTGGCCCAGCGGCACGGGGCTGAGCGCGGCGAAGCAGCAGGCCGAGTTCCGCGCGTGGCTGGACATGGCCGTGCAGAAGCGGATGAACGCCGTGGTCGTGCAGATCAGGCCCACGGCCGACGCGTTCTGGCCGTCACCGTTCGAGCCGTGGTCGGAGTGGCTGAGCGGCACCCAGGGCGGGAACCCCGGGTACGACCCGCTGGCCTTCATGGTCAACGAGGCGCACGCGCGCAACCTGGAGTTCCACGCCTGGTTCAACCCGTACCGGATCGCCAACCACGCCGATCCGAACAAGCTCGTGGCCACGCACCCCGCGCGGCAGCACCCCGAGTGGCGCTTCGCGTACGGCGGGAAGCTCTACTACAACCCGGGCATCCCGGCGGTACGCGCCTTCATCGAGGACGCGATCATGGACGCCGTCTCCAAGTACGACGTGGACGGCGTGCACCTCGACGACTACTTCTACCCCTATCCGGTGGACGGACAGACCATCCCCGACGCGGGCACGTTCGCGCAGCACGGCGGCGGGATCGGCAACATCGCCGACTGGCGGCGCAACAACGTCAACCTGCTCGTGCAGGAGCTGGGCCAGCGCATCCACACCGCGAAGCCGCACGTGTCGTTCGGGATCAGCCCGTTCGGCATCTGGCGCAACTCCTCGACCGACCCGCTGGGCTCGCGCACGTCCGGGTTGCAGTCGTACGACGCGATCTACGCCGACAGCCGGAAATGGGTCAAGCAGGGCTGGGTGGACTACATCTCGCCCCAGATCTACTGGCACATCGGCTTCTCCGCCGCCGCCTACGAGGTGCTCACGGCCTGGTGGTCCGACCAGGTGCGGGGCACCGGCGTGCAGCTCGTCGTCGGCCAGGCCGCCTACCGCGCCGGAGCCTCCGGGCAGGACGCCGCCTGGCAGGACCCGGCGGAGCTGAGCGACCACCTGACCGACAACCGCCGGCATCCCGAGGTGTCCGGGGACATCTTCTTCAGCGCGAAGGACGTCAAGGCGGACCGGATCGGGTCGTTCACCCGGGTGGTGAACGCCCACTACACCAAGCCCGCGCTGCTGCCCGCCCGCGGCTCGGCGGCGGCGCCGCCCGCGCCCGCGATCACCTCGGCCACCCAGGGCTCGACCGGCGTCCAGCTCGCGTGGACGGGCTCGGGCACGTACTACGCGGTGTACCGGGTGAACGGGTTGCAGTCCACCGCGGACCCGTGCTCCTTCGCCGACGCCCGCAACCTGCTCACGACGACCCGCAAGACGTCCTTCACGGACTCGTCCGCCGCCTCCGGGGCGTTCACGTACTACGTGACCGCCCTCAACCGCACCCACCAGGAGAGCGCGCCCAGCACGGGCAAGCCCGTGGGGCAGTCCGGCGACGGGTTCAGCGTCGTGATCGACAACTCGGACGCGGGCTTCATCGCCAGCTCGAACTGGGGCACGTCCGCCTTCTCCGGACAGTTGCACGGCGCCGACTACCGCTTCGCCAACCCGGTCTCGGCCAGCGATCCCGCCTGGTACCAGACGACCATCCCCAGCGCCGGGACCTACCGGGTGGAGGTGTGGTACCCGGCCGACTCCGGCTACAACAGCGCGACGCCGTACATCGTCGCCACCTCCGGCGGGAACCAGACGGTCACCGTGGACCAGCGCAGCGGCGGCGGGCAGTGGCGGGTGCTGGGCACGTACACGCTGGCGGCGGGCACGTACAACGTGGTCGGGGTGAGCCGGTGGACCTCGGCGACGGGCTACGTCATCGCCGACGCCGTCCGCATCACCAAGACCTGAGGTCGCCCGGTTGGAGGCTGGGCAGGGCCGGTGCGTGATCGTACGATGAGCCGGTGGACGGTGTCCGTCCGCGGCCGATCGACGCGGTCGCGGTCCTGGCCGCGGGAGGCTTGACGCTGGCGACCGGCTACACCGGCCCGGTCCTCGTGGTCCTGCTCGTGGCGGCGGTGCCGGTGCTCTGGACGCGCAGGGCGCCGCTCACCGTCGCCTGGGTCAGCGCGGGGACGGCGATCGCCCTGCCCGTGCTGTCGGTGGTCTGGCACGTGCCGCTGCCGGACGCTGCGCCGCTCTGGCCGCCCACGTGCGCCTTCGCCGCGTACGGCGCGATGGCGTTCGCGGCGGAGCGGTATCGCGGCATCCAGCGCTGGCTGCCGGTGATCATCCTGGGCCTGGCCGTCCTGTCGCTGCCCGACCGGCTCCCGCTGATCCTGCGCACCGAGGCGGCGCTCGCCCTGGCCACCCTGTACGGCATGTACGTGGCCGTCCGGGAGCGACTGCGCCGCGAGCTGGCGGAGCGGGCCCAGCGGGTCGAGCGCGAACGGCTGGCGGGCGAGATGCACGACGTCGTCACCCACCGGGTCAGCCGGATGGTGCTCCAGGCCGGGGTGCTGGCCATGGCGGCGCGCGACGAGCGCGGGAGGGCGGCGGCGGAGGAGATCCGGGCGACCGGGTTCGAGGCGCTGGACGAGCTGCGTCACATGGTGGCGCTGCTGCGGCGCGGCACCGGGGAGGGCTTCGACCTGGGGCTCCCGCTGCCCGACCTGCGGCCGCTGGTCACCGAGTCGGCCTGCGCGGGCGTCCCCGCGGAGCTGGTGGTGGACGGCACGCCGGTGCCCGTGTCGGGCGTGGTGGGGCGCACCGCGTACCTGATGGTCGAGGAGGCCCTCACCAACGTCCGCAAGCACGCGCCCGGGGCGGAGGCGCGGGTGCGGGTGCGCTATCGCCCGGGATCGGTACGGATCGCCGTGCGCAACACCCCCGGCCAGCCGGACGCCTGGGTCGGCGGCGCCGGACCCGGGATGGGGCTGCTGGACCTGCGGCGGCAGGTGGAGCTGGTGGGCGGCACCCTGGAGACCTGGGAGGACCGGGAGGGCGGCTTCCGGGTCGAGGCGACGTTCCCCACGTCGTAGGTCACCGCCAGTCGTTCAGCATCCGCTCGAACTGGGCGTTCGCCTCCGCGGGGTCGTAGCCGGGCAGGGCCTCGCGCATGAGGTCCTCGGTCTGGCGCTGGGCGTCCGCGCACGCCTCGCCCACCGCGGCGAGCGTCTGCTCGGCCAGCTCGTGGCTGTTCAGGCGGGTCGCGCGCGGGCCGTACCGGACGTCCAGGACGCGCCCGTTGACGTCGACGGTCGCCTTGACCTGGCCGGCCGCCGCCTCGCCGGTGCCGACGATCTTTTCGAGGTCCTCCTGGGCCGCCTCCAGCCAGGCCAGCATCCGCTCACCCTGGCGGGCGACCTCGTCCACGTCCTGTTCCCTGATGTTGGCCGGGTCGTAGGGATGGCCGAACACACTTGCCTCCGAGCCTAGAGAAGGTCGCGGGTCGCCTGCTCGACCCGCCGGCGTACGAACGTCTCGTCGAGCGGCTCGGGCAGGTTCGCGGCGCCCATGGCCTCGTCCGCGATCACCGCCGCCTTGCGAGCCGCGTCCTCCTGCGCCGCCTGGAGCACGGCGGTCACCTCGCGTCCGAGCGCAGCCTCGCCGAGCCGCAGGGCGCGCGGGTCGATGCGCAGGCGGGTCAGCCCGCCCTGGCCGTCGGCGGCCGCCTCGATCAGCCCGTCCTTGCTCTTGGCCAGGCCCTCCAGCTGCCGGATCGCGGCCTGTGCCGCGCGCAGGTCACGGATGGCCCGCCGGCCCTGGGCGAAGTAATCCTCCAGGTAGGCGGCGTCGTTCTCGGGTGTGGGGAAGGACATGGCGACCTCCAGTCGTCAGGAGAGCGGACCAAGTCTAGACATACAACGACAAGATCCTTACTTGGCGATGTAGATCTCATTAACCCGAAATGTTGCGCAGACCGTGATACGTCAATATATGGTCATTCGCCATGACGGGACTCGAGATCGCTCTGGGGGCGGTGGGGCAGGAGGCCTCGCGGATCACGGCCCATGGGGAGGACTACGACGCCGCTCTCCAGCCGCTCAAGGCACGTGGGGACGGGGTGTCCTCCTGGGGGGACGACGGGCTTTTCGCCGTGTTCACCAACGCGTACGCCGAATGCCGCGCGACGGCGATGGCCGCGCTCTCCGGACTGTCCACGGAGATGAGCGGGACCGGCGAGGGCCTGAACGCCGTGGTCAAGAACACGGCCGGCACGGAGGCCGCGAACGTCCAGAACACCGAGCAGCTCGGCCGCACATGGGTGTAGTGCTGCCCCCGGCGGCGGCCGGGATGATGGCGATGCTGGGCCCGTGGCCGAACCTCGACGAGGACGACGTAAGGGCTGAGGGGAACGCGTCGCGGGTCGCGCAGGCCGCGAGCGTGCCGGCCGCGAGCGGCGCCGACGCCTCGATGCGCGGGGTGCAGCAGGTCTACCGCGGCGAGGGCGGTGCCAGCGCCCAGGCCCACTGGGCCAGGACCGGCGCCGACGGCGGCCACCTGGCCCAGGCCGGCAACGCCATGAAACTCGCCCCCGCCGTCCTGGACGCCGGCGCCGCCGTGGTCTCGGCCGTCAAGGTCGCCGCCGGCACCCAGGCGGTCTTCACCACGGTCGCCGTGTACAAAGCGCTGGCCTTCGGCGGCGCAGTCGGCGTCAGCTACGCCACCGCCCGCACCCTCATGGCCCGCAAAACCGTCGGCAAGATCCTGCACGAAGGCGGCGAAGGCACCGGCAAGGTCATCGCCCCCATCATCCGCCGCCGCATCACCGAACCCATGCGCCGCGTCCTGGACAACCTCCGCCGCCCCGGCGGCCCCGGAGGCACCCCCGCACTCGCCGGCGCAGGCGGCCGCAGCGTCCCACTGCGGCCCGCGGGCTTACGGACATCATCCGGCCCTCGCTCGGTCACCGACGGCATGGCCAAGATGGGCCGCAGGAACAACAGGAACAGCGGTGGCGGCCGGGGCGGACGCAGCATGGGTGGGAGGGACCAGACCGGGAAGTTCCACGGTGACCTCCCCCAAAGCACGAGGGGCATGACGGAGCAGGAGAAGCAGAAGCTCGAGAAAGATCTGAAAGCCAGCATCAAGAAGCGGGAAGAGGAGCAGGAACGCCTGGGCTACGAGACTGGCCACGCGGAGAGAATCAATCGGGAAAAAGGCACCCTTAGGCGACTTTTCGGGAGATAGCGGCAGTTGATGCAGACACAGACAGGCGACGAGTTGATGGAGCGCATCCTCGCGCATCCGTCCGACGACATCGTCGGTACGGCGGCCAACGATCTGCTTGCCGAGCTGTACGCCGGATACCCCGTCGAGAACCTCGGCAGGCTCCTGCACAGCGACGATGAGGTGGTCGTGCGGACGGGCACCTGGTTGCTGTCCGAGCTGGGAGAACTCGCCGCCCCGATGATGGACGAGGTCCCGGCCCTCCTGTCCAGCCCGATCCGCAACGTACGGTACTTCGCGATCGAGGTCGTGCTGTCGAACGCCGACGACCGGCACGGGTCCGCCATAGCGCGCGTCATGAGCATGAGCACGGAGTACGACGCCGCCGTCCGCTGGAAGGTCCTCGAGTTCCTGTCCGAGGCCTCGACCGACCAGTTGCAGGCGGGGGCGTCGAGCCTGGAGGCCGGTCCGGTCAAGGAGTCGGCCGAATGGCTGGTCCGTCAGGACGACGAGGAGCCCGACCCGCGTGACGTCCTCGCCCGGCTCGAAGGGCCCGACCCGACGGCCCGGCTGTTCGCCGCGGCGGCCGCCGCGCGCCTGTCCGACGAGGACACGGGCCTCTTGGAGCACGCCGTCAACGCGGAGGACGAGGAGATCCGTTCCTTCGCCCAGAGTTTGCTGAGCGAGGCGGACTGACGAAACGGCCGGCGCGGACACCCCAGGGGCGACCTGAGTCGGATGCCGGAGTCCTACCAGGGGACGAGCGAGAGCGTCCCGTGGAAGGATGCCCGGAGCCCGCTTGCCGGGCGAGTGTTGAGGTATGAATCGACTCGCCCGGACGGCCGTGTTGCTCTTCGCGGTCGTCCTGCTCGCCTCGTGTGGCGCCCGGAGCACCGCCACGCCGGCCGGTCACACCGCTCACACCGGACATGCCGCCAAGGCCACGGTTGCGGCGGCCCCGCTGCGGGCCGGTGAACGGTTCGTCAACCTGACGATGGCGGAGCCGTACACGCCGAACCCGCCCAACGGCGGCACGGACGACTACCGCTGCTTCCTCATCGACCCCAAGCTGGCGAGCAAGGTGTTCCTGACCGGCGCCCAGTTCCAGCCCCAGAACCTCGACCTCGTCCACCACGCGATCTTCTTCAGGATCGACCCCGAGCACGCCGCCAAGGCGCGCGAGATCGACCGGCGCACCCCCGGCCAGGGCTGGACGTGCTTCGGCGACGACGGCGTCGGCGACTCCTCATGGGTGGCGCACTGGGCCCCCGGCACCAGCGAGACGCTGCTCGACCCCAAGTACGGCTACGAGCTGCCGCCGGGCAGCCGGCTCGTCATGCAGGTCCACTACAACCTGCTGGGCGTGGAGGGCAAGCCGGGCACCGACCGCTCGGGCATCCGCCTCCGCGTGACCGACCAGACCCTGCGGCCCCTGGAGACCGCCCTGTTCCAGGCCCCGGTGGAGCTCCCCTGCACGCCGAAGGAGTCGGGACCGCTCTGCGACCGGGCCGCCGCGGTCAAGGACGTCGGCGCCAGGTTCGGCGAGGAGCTGACGAAGCAGGTGGCGATCCTCACCAAGTACTGCGGGCCGAGCAAGCCGGGGCCGACCCAGCACTGTGACATGCCCGTCGAGGGCACCGCCACGGTCCACGCCATGGCGGGCCACATGCACCTGCTCGGCCGCGCCATCAAGGTCGAGCTCAACCCCGGCACGCCGAAGGCGCAGACGCTCCTGGACGTGCCCGAGTACAACTTCGACGACCAGTCGCTGCGGGTCCTGCCCAAGCCCGTCACAGTGAACAAGGGCGACGTCGTACGGGTGACGTGCACGCACGACGCGGGCCTGCGCGCCCTGCTGCCCCAGCTGCAGAAGCTGCCGCCCCGGTACGTGGTGTGGGGCGACGGGACCAGCGACGAGATGTGCCTGGGCATCGCGATCGTGACCCCCGGAGCCGCCTGACCTCCCGGAGTCGCCCGATCCCCGAGCCGCCTGACCTCAGGCGGCGACGGGCCCCTCGCTCTCCCACCGGGTGAGCACCGCCCGGTGCCCGGTCTGCAGCCCGGTGCCCGGGTCGATCGCGAAGTCGCCGAACAGGGTCGCCGTCTCCAGGCCGGCGGCGGCCGACCACAGCTCCGCCCGCCCGGTGCCACCGGCCCGGGCGGCGCAGTACGTCGCGATGATCGCGGCGGCGACCCCCTGGACCGCGACGTAGTTCGGCGGCACTCCGGTCCGCTTCTCGTAGGCCGCGACGAACTCCCGCTCGGAGACCCCGAAGGCCGCCTCGCCCGCGCCGCCGGGGAACCACTGGCCGACGCCGTAGATCCCGCGCGGATCGTCCACGGCTGCCCCGAACTCCCGCACCCCGGCGGCCACGGCGCAGATGGTGCGCGCGCGGCGGGCCCGCCTGACCACCTCCACGTCCTCTTCGAAGGCCCCGGCGCAGAAGAGGTTCCAGGCGTCGTCCACCGGGCCGCCGAAGACCACCGGGATGCCCACCGCGTGCGCGGCCCGTGCGGCGCCCTCCGCGACCTGCAGGGCGAAGCGCCCCTTGCCGCTCACGATCCGCAGCGGGCTGTGGTCGCCGCTCTCCGCGAGCCGGCGGACGAACGGCTCGGCGTACCGGCCGGCCGGCGTCTGGACGGAGACGACATGCCCCGGGTTGGCCGCCTGCACGTCGTCGCCCGAACCGCCGTGGTTCCAGATCAGCATGTCGAGCGCCGCGCCGATGCGCCCCGCCCGCCGCATGAGCTGCGTGGAGTACGGCCCCAGCAGGAGGTCGCACTGGCCCGCCAGCCGGGGGAGCACGACGTCCAGGGAGCGGGGCTCGCTGTGGTCGTCCTCGACGATCAGCTCCACGGCCGGGTCGAGGGACTGCCAGACTTCGAGGCCGAGCCGGACCTGCCCGCCGAAACGGGCGTGCATCCCCGACAGGGAGACGGGCACCCCGATGCGGAGCCGCGAGGACGTCATCCCATTTTCACTCCCCACTCAGCAAGACAATAACCCTGACCTGGGCATTCAGTGGTTCACCGGCCTCGTGAGCGGATAGAGACCACCACGTGAGCGAGGAGATTCTCAAGGCCGAGGGGCTGCGCAAGACCTTCCCCGGCGTGGTCGCCCTCGACGGCGTGGACCTGAGCCTGCGCACCGGCGAGGTGCACGTCCTGCTGGGCGAGAACGGCGCGGGCAAGAGCACGCTGATCAAGATCCTCTCCGGCGCCTACCACCCCGACGAGGGCCGCATCCTGATGGACGGCCGCCCGGTGCACCTCCGCACCGCGGGGGACGCGCAGCGGCTGGGGATCTCCACCATCTACCAGGAGTTCAACCTCGTCCCCCAGCTCACGGTCGCGGAGAACCTCGCGCTCGGCCGCCCGCCGCGCAGGTTCGGTTTCGTGGCCACCGGGCGCATGGAGCAGCAGGCCAAGGGGCTGCTGGACCGGGTCGGCGTGGACGTGCACCCGCGTACGCCGGTCGCCGGGCTGGGCATCGCGCGCATGCAGATGGTCGAGATCGCCAAGGCGCTGGCCCTGGACGCCCGGGTGCTGATCATGGACGAGCCCACCGCCGTGCTCACCACCGGCGAGGTCGCCCGGCTGTTCGCGATCGTGCGGCAGCTGCGCGAGGAGGGTGTGGCGGTCGTGTTCATCACCCATCATCTGGAGGAGATCGCCGAGATCGGCGACCGGGTGACCGTGCTGCGCGACGGCAGGTCCGTGGCCCGGGTCCCGGCGGACACCCGCAGGGACGAGCTGGTCGCCCTCATGGTCGGGCGGCCCGTCGACCAGCAGTACCCGCGGCGGCCGGCCAGGCGGGGCAGGCCGCTGCTCGAGGTGTCCGGGCTGACCCACAGGGGCGCGTTCGGCGACGTGTCGTTCGAGGTGCGGGCCGGTGAGGTGGTCGGGATGGCCGGGCTCGTGGGCGCGGGCCGCACGGAGGTCGTGCGGGCGGTGTTCGGGGCCGACCGCTACGACGCGGGCGAGGTCACCGTGCGGGGGACGCAGCTGCCGCCCGGCGACGTGCACGCCGCCATGGAGGCCGGGCTCGGCCTCGTCCCCGAGGACCGCAAGGGCCAGGGCCTGGTGCCGCAGGCCGGCGTCGCCGAGAACCTGGGCCTGGTCACCATGCGCGCCGCCACCAGGGCCGGTTTCGTGGACCGTTCCTGGATGCGCTCGGCCGCCGCGAAGGCGGCCGGACGGCTCGGCATCCGGATGGCCGGGCTGGACCAGGAGGTGCGCACGCTCTCCGGCGGCAACCAGCAGAAGGTCGTCATCGGCAAGTGGCTGATGGCGGACGCCCGCGTGCTCATCCTCGACGAGCCGACGCGCGGCATCGACGTCGGCGCCAAGGTCGAGATCTACGAGCTCGTCAACGAGCTCACGGCCGAGGGGGACGCCGTGCTGATGGTCTCCAGCGACCTGCCGGAGGTCCTCGGGATGAGCGATCGGATCCTGGTCATGGCGCGGGGGCGGCTCGTCGGCGAGCTGCGCGCGGCCGGGGCCACGCAGGACGACGTGATGGCCCTGGCCGTCGCGGAGGTGGAGGGTTCCCGTGCCGAGTGACGCGCTCCTGGGCCGCCGGTCACCGGCGGCCGCCTGGTTCGCCGAGAACGGCGCGCTGGCGGCGCTCGTGGTGCTGGTCGTGGCGCTGTCGCTGCTGTCGCCCGACTTCCTCAGCGTGACGAACCTGCTCAACGTCGGCGTCCAGGCCGCCGTCACCGCGATCCTGGCGTTCGGGCAGACGTTCGTGATCGTGACGAGCGGCATCGACCTGTCCGTGGGCTCGGTCGCGGCGCTCTCCGCGATCGTCCTGGCCTGGACCGCCGGCGTCGCCGGCCTGCCGTGGCCGCTGGCCACCCTGGTGTCCCTCCTGGTCGGGGTGGTGTGCGGGCTGGTCAACGCGGTCCTGATCGCGTACGGCAGGCTGCCGCCGTTCATCGCCACGCTGGCCATGCTCGGGGTCGCCCGCGGGCTGGCCCTGGTCATCTCGGCGGGCAGCCCGATCCCGATGCCGGACGCCGTCTCGCACCTGGGCGACACGGCCGGCGGAGTCCTGCCGGTCCCCGTGATCGTGATGGTGGTCATGGGGGTGATCGCCGCCGTGATCCTCAACCGCACGTACGCGGGCCGCGCCATGTACGCCATCGGCGGCAACGAGGAGGCCGCCCGCCTGTCGGGCATCAAGGTCGGCCGCCAGAAGCTGATCACGTACGCGCTGTCCGGCGGCTTCGCGGCGGTGGCCGGGATCGTGCTGGCCAGCCGCCTGGCCTCGGCGCAGCCGCAGGCGGCGGCCGGGTACGAGCTCGACGCCATCGCGGCCGTGGTGATCGGCGGCGCCAGCCTGTCCGGGGGGAAGGGCAGGGCGCTGGGCACGTTCGTCGGCGCGCTCATCCTGGCAGTCCTGCGCAACGGCCTGAACCTGCTGTCGGTCTCGGCGTTCTGGCAGCAGGTCGTGATCGGTGTGGTCATCGCCCTGGCGGTGCTCGTCGACACCCTGCGGCGCAGGGCAACCACTTAGGGGGAGAGATCATGCGGATGCTCATAGCGGGTGCCGCGCTGGCCGGCCTGGCCGCGTGCGGCGGCGGGGGAGCCACGGGCGACGTCAAGATCGGCCTGTCGGTGTCGACGCTGAACAACCCGTACTTCGTGCAGTTCCGGGACGGCGCGCAGGCCGAGGCGAAGAAGCTGGGCGCCAGGCTGACCGTCACCGACGCCCAGAACGATCCGTCGCAGCAGGTGAACCAGGTCCAGAACTTCACCAGCCAGAACATGAAGGCGATCATCATCAACCCGGTCGACTCCGACGCGGCCGTCCCCGCGGTCAAGGCGGCCGACCGGGCCGCCGTCCCGGTGATCGCCGCCGACCGCGGCGTCAACGGCGCCGAGGTGGCCCAGACCGTGGCCTCCGACAACGTGGCCGGCGGGCGGCTCGCCGCCCAGGAGCTGGCCAGGCTGCTCGGCGAGAAGGGGAACGTGGCCGTGCTCCAGGGCGTGCCGGGCACCTCCGCCTCCCGCGACCGCGGCAGGGGGTTCGCCGAGGGCATCGCCGCGTACCCGAACATCAAGGTCGTGGCCCAGCAGCCGGCGGACTTCGATCGGGCCAAGGCCCTGGACGTCATGACGAACCTGATCCAGTCGCACCCCGACCTCGCCGGCGTGTTCGCCGAGAACGACGAGATGGCCCTGGGCGCGATCAAGGCCCTGGGGGCCCGGGCCGGGCAGCGGGTCAAGGTGGTCGGGTTCGACGGCACGCCCGACGCGATCAAGGCGGTCCGGGCCGGCACGCTCTCCGTCACCATCGCCCAGCAGCCCAGGCTGCTGGGGCAGCAGGCGGTGGACGCCGCGGTGAAGGCCGCCAAGGGGGAGAGCATCCCCAAGGCGGTGGCCGTGCCCGTGAAACCGGTTACCAAGGAGAACGCGGACCAGTTCGGCTGAGGCTGAGCCGTTCGGCGCTCCCATCCGTCCAAGTAGGTGTGAAGAAAATGTGGCGAATCGTGCTCGTGCCGGTGCTCCTGCCGGCCCTGACCCTGTCCGCGGCCCCGGCTCCCGCGCAGGCGGCCGTCGCGCCGAAGAAGGTGCTGATCGACTACCGGAAGCAAGGCGGGTTCGCGGGGCTGAGCGACCATGTGATCGTCTACACGAACGGCTGCGTGCGGCTCAGCCACCGTACGGGGCCGACCGTCGACAAGTGCCTCACCGGCAAGGAGGAGCGCAGGCTGCGCACGTCCCTCAAGACACTGAAGCTCGGGCGGTCCGAGGCCACCCCGCAGGGGGCGGACTTCCTCAAGTACACGCTTGTTTATAAGAAGCACCGCGTGAGCCGCTACACGCTGACGCCGAGCTGGCAGCCGGTGGTGCAGCAGCTCGACAAGATCATGGTGAAGTACTGGGCGCCGGACTGAGCCGGGTCTCCATCAAGCGATTGACCAAAAGGTAAGGGTAGGACTACCTTCGGCCGCATGGACAGCGGACAGGTCAACCTGATCCTCAAGGTCGCGACACAGCTGTTCGCCGCGCGGGGCTTCGACGGCACCTCCACACGCCAGATCGCCGAGGCCGCGGGGATGAACATCGCCACCGTCAACTACCACGTCGGTGGCAAGCGCGAGCTGTACCTGGCCGTCATGGAGCGCGCGCACCGGGCTGAGAAGGCGGCCCTGGACCTGGCGTTCGCCCGGCTGCCCGGTGACGACCTCGTCGCGGCCGTCCACCGGCTGCTGGACGACTACCTCGACTTCTGCGTGGACAACCCCGAGGTGCCCGCCCTGTGGATGCACCGCTGGCTCTCCGACGCCAGTGACATCACCGAGCTGGAGCGCGAGTACGTGCAGCCGCTGGTGGCCTCGGTGACCGCCGCCGTCCGGCCCGCGGTCGAGGGCGGGCCGATCGACGAGAAGGTCGATCTCGAGTACGCGATGTGGATGGTCATCTGGTCCGTGCACGGGTTCGCCAAGGGCGGCGTGCTGGACGCGGAGGGCCGCCGCAGGGCCGCCGGCGACCGGGCCGCCCTGCGCCGCTTCCGCTCCCACCTGCACCTGAGCGTCCACCGCACGCTCGGCCTGCCCGGCGACCCCCGCACGAAGGAGCCCACGTGAACCCCAGAGCGAGGACCACCGAGGAGCTGCTGGCCGAGGTGGCCAGGCTGAGGTCGCACGACTTACCCGTGCGCGGCGGCCAGGTGACGGCGTACGTCTACGACACCGGCCGGGCCGAGGTCCACGAGGCGGCGGCGCGGGTGTACTTCGAGATGCTGGAGGTGAACTGCCTCGACCCGACCGCGTTCCCCAGCGTGGTCGAGATGGAGCGGCAGGTCGTCGGCGCGGTCGCGGACCTGCTCGGCGGCGGTCACGGCATCTTCACCAGCGGCGGCACCGAGTCGATCATGCTGGCGGTCAAGGCCGCGCGCGATGCCGCGCACGACGCCGCCCACAGGGGCCGCCCGAACCTGGTGCTCGCCGTCAGCGCCCACCCCGCCTTCCACAAGGCGGCGCACTATCTCGGCGTCGAGGTCGTGGCCGTGCCGGTGGACCTGGAGACGTACAAGGTGCGGGCGCGGGACGTGGCGGACGCGATCGACGAGAACACGATCATGGTCGTCGCCTCCGCGCCCTCCTACCCCCAAGGGGTGGTCGACCCGGTCGAGGAGGTCGCCGCCGTGGCCGCGGCGGCGGGCGTGCCGTGTCACGTGGACGCCTGCGTCGGCGGGTGGCTGCTGCCGTGGCTGCGCGCGGCGGGCGCGACGGTGCCGCCGTTCGACCTGTCCGTGCCGGGCGTCACGTCGCTCTCGTGCGACCTGCACAAGTTCGGGTACGCCCCCAAGGGCGCCTCGGTCGTGCTCTTCGCCGATCCCGCGATGCGGCGCAAGGCGTACTTCGCCTCCGCCGCGTGGCCCGGCTACACGATCGTCAACGCGACCGTGCAGAGCTCCAGGTCCGCCGGGCCGCTCGGCGGCGCCTGGGCCACGTTGCGGGCGCTGGGCACGGAGGGCTACCTGGAGCTGGGCCGGGCGACCCTGGAGGCGACGGCCAAGCTGCGCGAAGGGCTCGCGCGGATCCCCGGGCTGCGGGTGCTCGGCGAGCCGGAGTCGTCGCTGGTGGCGTTCGCCGGGGACGGGATCGACGTGTTCGTGCTGGCGGACGAGGCGCGGGAGCGGGGCTGGTTCCTGCAGCCGCAGCTCTCGTACGCCGGGATCCCGGCCAACCTGCACATCACGGTCACCGGGGTGACGCTCGCGGGGGTCGAGGACCTGCTGAAGGTGATCGCCGAGTCGGCCGAGGCCGCCCGGGAGCGGGGGCCGGTCGTGCTGCCCGACGGGCTGGTCGAGCTGGTGGCGGCCACGGACCTGGAAACGCTCGACGAGGCGGACTTCGCCGAGCTGGCCTCCTCCGTGGGGGTGGACCTGCGGCCGGAGGCGGGGCAGCCGGAGATGGCGACGGTCAACGCGATCCTGGACGCGCTGCCCGCGGCCGCCAGGGAGGCGGTGCTCGTCCGGTTCCTGTCGGCCGTCTACGCTACCTGAGCGCGTCCACCGGCTCCATCCTGGCCGCCCGCAGCGCCGGGTACAGCCCGGCCAGCAGGCCCACCAGGGCTCCCGCCACTGGCGCCGCGACCGCGAGGCGCACGTCCAGCAGCGGCGTCCACTGCTTGGCGGCCGACACCGCGACGACCGTGACGACGCCCAGGCTGGCGCCGATCACGCCGCCCGCGAGGCCGGTCAGCGTCGACTCCAGCAGGAACTGGGCGGCGATGTGCCGCCTGGCCGCCCCGAGCGAGCGGCGCAGGCCGATCTCCGGCACGCGTTCCATCACGGTGACGAGCGTGACGTTCGCGATGCCGACCGCGCCGACCACGAGCGAGACCAGGCCGAGGATCAGGAAGAGCGCGTTGACGTCGTCCTGGGCCTGGTCACGCGCCCTGGTGGGGCTGGGCGGGGCCATCACCTGCAGCATGTCGCCGTTCCCCGGGCTGAGCGCGGTGGGCGCCTGCCGGGCCACCAGGTCCGCCGCGCCCAGGCTCGTGTTGACCAGCACCCTGGTGACGTCCCGCAGCCCGAACTGCCTGCCCACCGTGGGCGGCACGAACACGGCGGTGCTCAGGTTCCGCTCGCGGCGCAGGTCGCCCAGGATGCCGATGACCGTGTACGCGTGCTTGCCGATGAAGATGGCCGGCGCCCGGTCGAGGCGGCCGACGCCGAGCAGCTTGGCCGCCTGGTCGCCGATCACCGCCACCCGGTCGCGCCGCTCGATGTGCCCTCGGTCGTAGAACCTGCCCTGCACCATCCTGCCGCGCGCCGCCTCGGGCAGCCCGGTCGTCGCGGCCAGCACGGTCAACGACTGCGCGGTGACCCTGGTGGGGTCCACGATGTCGTTGGAGCGCACGGACAGGTTCGCGCTGTCCTCCGACTCGGCCAGCGCGGCGGCGGACTCGACGCCGCGCAGCCTGGTCAGCCGGTCGATCGAGTCCCACTCCACGAGCGGCGTGTTCGGCGACTCCGGCACCTCCACCGTGATGGCCGTGGCCACCAGCGCGTCGAAGCGGCCGACGATCTGGTTGCCCGCGGTGGCGGCCACGCCGAGCGTGATGACCAGCGTGGTGATGCCGAGCACGGTCCCGAGCGTGGTGAGCGCCGAGCGCACCGGCCGGGCGAGCATGCCGGCCACGGCCTCCCCGAGCAGGTCGCGTACGTGCATCACTCCTCCTCCACCAGCACGCCGTCGGTGATCCGCACCCGGCGCCCGGCCCGCTTGCTGACCTCCTGCTCGTGGGTGATGACCACGAGCGTCATCCCCTGCCCCCGCAGCTCGTCGAACAGGCCGAGCACCGATTCGGTGTTGCGGCTGTCGAGGTTGCCCGTGGGCTCGTCGCACAGCAGCAGGGACGGCTCGCCCATGAGGGCCCTGGCGATGGCCGTACGCTGGCGCTCGCCCCCGGACAGCCGGTCGGGCGCGAACCCGGTCCGGTGGCCGAGGCCGACTCGTTCCAGCGCCGCCAGGGCCCGCTCCCGCCTGCCCTTACGCGCCTGCCTGACTGCGCTCATGGTCGCAGCCGCTTCGGAGCTCGTTGGCTTCGCTCTCTCCCTCCGAGCTCCTCTGCTCCGATAGACCTCGGCGAGCATGACGTTCTCGACCACGCTGCGGTGGGAGAGCAGGTGGAAGGACTGGAAGACGAAGCCGATCCGGTCGCCGCGCAACCTGGTCCTGGCCCCGTCGCGCAGGGTGGTGGTCTCCGTGCCGTCGAGGCGGTAGCTGCCCGAGCTGGGGCGGTCGAGCAGGCCGAGCACGTTCAGGAGGGTCGACTTGCCCGAGCCCGACGGGCCGACGATGGCCAGGTAGTCGCCCCTGTCCACCCGGAGCGTGACGCGGTCGAGCGCCCGGACCGGCGGTTCGGCGGCGAACTCCCTGCTTACCTCCGCCAGCGAGATCACCGGCTCAGGCACCGCTGACCACCACCCGGTCGCCCTCCTCGATCGCGCCGGCGACCTGGACGTTCCCGTCGGCGGTCAGGCCCGTACGCACCTCGACGTCCTTGGTCTGGTCCGTGGCGTACTCGACCCGCACCCGGGCCCTCCCGTCGGCCCCCGTGATCACGGCCGCCACCGGCACGACCAGCACCGGCTCCTTGGTCGCCCCCACCGTCACCCGCGCCGTGACGGCGGTCCCCGGTTTGAGCCCCTTCATCGAGGCGGGCGTGATCAGGACGGGCTCCGACCCGTCCTTGGCCTCCTCGGAGCCGGGCACCTTGGCCTGGTCACCGACCGCGGTGAGGCGCGCCTTGTACGTCTTGCCCGTGTCGAGCTCGATGGCCGCCTCCATACCCGTGCGCAGCAGCTCGGCCTCCGTCGCCTCCACCGACCCCGTCACCGTGAACGCCGAGCTGGTCACCGTGGCGACCTCCTTCTCGACCTGCTGCCCCTGCTTGACCGAGACCTTGCGCACCCGGGCGGGCAGCTTCGGCAGGAACACCACCTCGCCGGGCGGGATGGAGGTCCCATAGGTACGGGCGAACTCGGCCAGCATCCCCTTGGCCGCCGCCACGTCCTTACCGGCGTTGGTCACCTTGAGCCTGGTCGGGGAGAGCTGCCTGGCCTGGCGCAGCGCCTGCTCGGCGGTGGCCCTGGCCTCCTTCGCGGTCCGTACGGCCTTGCGCAGCTCCACCAGGCTCTTCTCCCTGGCCTGCCGCGCCTCCTCATCGACCCGCTCGCGCGCCTCCAGGGCCGCAGCCAGGTCGGCCTGGGCGTTCTGGACCCGCAGCTCCAGCAGGCTCGTGTCGGTGGAGGCCGTGGGCTGAGGGGTGGCGGTGGCCGCCGGCGTGGGCTGCTTCCTGGCCTCGGCCAGCGCCTGCTCGGCCTCGGCCAGCTTCTCCTGCGCCGCGCGCACGGCCGCCTCGGCCGCCGCCGTCCTGGTCTCGTCCTCCGGCGTCACCTCCCGGGCCTCGGCCTCCTGGAGGGCGCGCTCGGCCGTCTTCAGGTCCGCCTTGGCGTTGGCCAGCCTCATCTTGAGCGGCAGCACGTCGCGCCCCTGGTCCAGCGCCTTCCTCTCGGCGGCGAGGGTCTCCTGGGCGGTCTGTACGGCCTTGCGCAGCGTGTCGTACGACTGCCGGTCGGTCAGCGTCGGCTGCTGCGCCTCGTACCCCTTCTTCGTGTACATGCGGGTGACGGCGGCGATCGTGGCCTGGTCGAACACGCCGGAGACGGGACCGCCGTACCCCAGCCTGCGCAGCGCCCGCTGGAGCTGCTTGACGTCGTCCCCCTTGCTGCCGGGGGCGATCGTGCGGTGCATTGGCACGGACCCGCGCAGTGCGAACACCGGACGGCCGTTGACCTCCAGGAAGACCGAGCCCTCCGCGAGCCGGCCCTGGCGCGGCGCCCGGGTGGCCCGCTGCTGCTCGGCCGTGCCGCCGACCGCCCCGGCCAGGCTGACAGGCAGGGGCGAGCCGTACTCCAGCGTGCCGCTGACCACGACGGTGCTGACGAGCTTGCGGCGCTCGACGGCGGCGGTGACGAGCGAGGCCCGCGGCGCGGCGCGGCGGGCCGCCTCGTCGGCGGGGGAGCGCAGCCGTGAGCCCACGGCCCAGCCGGCGCCCGCGATGATCACAACTCCGGCGACGACGCCGGCGAGGAGCTTGCGCGGTGACTTCATGAGGTGGTCACATGCCGAACTGGGCGCTGACCTGCCGTTGGACCGACAGTTCCTTCGGCAGGTAGGCGGAGTAGAAGTCCTTGCCGCACTCCAGGTCGTCGAGCGCGGCCTTGATCTCCTTGGCCAGGTAGGGCTTGGCCTGCTCGGGGGTGAGCGTCGGCACGTAGTACATCGGCGGCTTGTCGTCCTCGACAGGGGGAGCGACGTCGGGCACGTCGTCCATCTGCTCCCGGCCCAGCTTGTCCTGCTTGAGCTGCCACGTCTTCTGTCCTTGATCGGCCATGGAGTCCGGCGCGGTGTCGCCGACGGCGTAGCCCTTGCCCTTCAGGCAGGTGGCCATGGCGGTGGCCAGCTCGACCAGCTCGGGGTCGGTGTCGAGCTTGCCCTTGCGGGCCCGGACGGAGGCCTTGAACTGCGCGTCGTAGAAGTCTTCCGTCGACTTCAGCTTCAGGCCGAGGACCTTGTTGGCCGCCGAGACCTGGCAGGCGTCCATCGCCTTCCGGTACGCCTGCAGCTGCGCCTTGGAGAGCGCCGACTGGATCTTCCCGTTCGGGTTGCCCTCGGGGCTGCCGGCCTGGGTGTTGAAGATGTCGGGGTAGATGTACTCGGCGAAGACCCCGAAGCCGTATTTTTCGCGATATTTCCGCATTGCCTGGTAGTTGCCATAAGCGCGGCTCTTGTCATCCTCGGTGCCCGGCTTGTGCGGCGTCACGTATGCGACGTACTTGAAGCCTTTCTGCTTCATGCAGTCCGCTTTGGCCGCTTCGAGCTGAACCTCCTTGTCCTCGGCGGTCGAACCGGGCGAGGGCGCGGCGCTCTCGGTGGCGCCTCCGCAGCCGGAGAGCGCGGCCAGCGCCAGTAGGGCGGTGGCGGTCACGGTGAGTCTGGTGAGCATGGCGAAGTCCGTCCTCCGATCCTGGGTGTCAGTAGGCGAACTGGGCCCTGACCTGCGCGTCGATCGCCGACTTGCGCGGCGTGAAGACCGGGTAGAAGTCCTTGCCGCACTCCAGGTCGTCGAGCGCGGCCTTGATCTCCTTGGCCAGGTAGGGCCGGGCCTGCTCAGCGGTGAGGGACGGCATGTTGATCGGCTGGTTCTCGCCCTTCTTCGCCGGCGGCGCGACATCGGGCACGGTGTCGTCCTGCTCCCGGCCCAGCTTGTCCTGCTCCTTGAAGAACGCGTCCTGGCCGCGCTTGGCCATGGCCGTCGGCGCGGTGTCGGTGACGGCGTAGCCCTTGCCCTTCAGGCAGGTGGCCATGGCGCCGGCCAGCTCCACCAGCTTGGGGTCGCTGTCGAGCGTGGCGGCCGTCGCGCGCTTCCTGGTGAGGGCTATCTGGTTGTAGTAGTCGAGGTTCGACTTCAGGGTCACGCCGAGGACCTGCTTGGCCGCCGTGACCATGCAGACGTCCTTGGCTTTGTGGTAGGCGCCCAGCTGAGCTTCGGAGAGCGCCTCTTGGATCTTCATGTTCGGGTCTTGATTGGGGCTTTCCCTCTGGGCCGCCGGGGCGTTCATCTCCTTGGGGTAGACGAACTCGGCGAAGACCTCGAAGCCGTATTTTTCGCGATATTTCCGCATGGCCTGGTAGTCGCCCGCGTCCCGGCGGCGGTCCTCGTCGCTCTGGGGCTGCTCCGGCTTCACCCATGCGACGTACTTGAAGCCCTTCTGCTTCATGCAGTCGGCCTTGGCCGCTTCGAGCTGGTGCTTCTTGTCCTTGGCAGCCTCCGCCGCGCTGGGGGAGGGCGCGGCGGCGGTCTCTGTGGCGGTCTCTGTGGCGGTCTCTGTGGCGGTCTCTGTGGCGCCCCCGCAGCCGCAGAGGACGGCCAGGGCGAGCAGCGCGGTAGGCAGCGTCTTCCTCGTCATGGCGGACGACCATACTCCGTTTAACGGAGCATGGTCAATCCAGACAGTGCCGCCGCCTCCGGAACGGCACGGAGGCGGCCCCGAGGGCCAGCACGGCCAGCACGCCCCAGTAGGCCAGGTGCTGCCTGGTCAGGGAATCGGCGTTCATGGACAGCTCGATCGATCTCACCAGCAGGTAGATGCCCGACGCGAGCGCCCACCGGTGGTCGCGCGCCAGGTAGCAGCCCGCTACGGCCAGCCCGAACGCCGCCGCCTCCGTCGCCAGCCGGCTCAGGCTGAGCGGGTACCAGCTGCCCTCCTCCATCCACTGGGGACCCGCCCACGCGACGGCCACCACGGCCGCCGGCCACCACCATGACCGGATCCGCGGCGTCTCCCGCCTTCTCGACATGAGCACCAGCAGCCCGAGCAGCACCACCGCGTACCCGAAGGCCACGGCGAAGGGGCTGCTGTCCTGGAACAGGGCACGCCCGGTGAGGACCGACGGGTACACCGGCATCAGCGTCGGCTCGAACATCTGCCAGCCGCCCGCGACCGCGACCGCCTTCACGCCCGCGACGAGCGTGAGCGGGAACGCCACCGTCAGCCGTCCGCGCAGGACGGCCAGCAGCGCGAGCGCCGACAGCAGCGTCCACAGCGGCACCGCGCCCGCGTAGGGGAGCAGCGCCGCCAGGTTCGCGGCGGCCACGGCCGTGATGCCCAGGTGCAGGCCGTCCTCCCAGGCGCTGCCCGTCGCCAGGTGGACGATGCGGCTGCGCACGCCGCCCACCAGCAGGCCCCACGCCTCCTTGGGCACCGGGACGTTCCTGCCGGGGCCGGCCGACTCCAGCAGGACGTCGACCAGCTCGTCGCCGTGCGCCGCGCGATACTGCCTCGGGTAGGCCCGCAGTAACCGGCGGTAGCGCCGTTCGAGGGACGTCATGGGCTGGGGCATGGTGGCGGTCATGTGATCGGGCGCAGCACGAGGGAGGCGGCCTCCTGCATGCGCCTGGCCTCGGCCTCGACCAGGGTCCGTCCCTCGTCGGTGATCCGGAAGTAGCGCCTGTTCCGGCCGTTGACCGTCTCCTCCCGGTCCACGGTGATCACGCCGCGCTCGTTCAGGCGCTCCAGGATGCCGTAGAGGGTGCCGACCGACGGCTGGACCCGGCCGCTCGACAGTTCTTTGATCGACTTGCTGATCGCGTGGCCGTGCAGCGGGCCGGCGCGTAGGGCGGCGAGCACGAAGAACATCGGCTCGCTGACTTCTGAGGTTCCCCTGGGCATGGCCCAGATTATTCCGTTCAACGGAGCGTCCGCAACGTCCGGCGGCCTCTCGCGGAGAGGCCGCCGGACGGGCGGGGTCATCCGCAGCGCTCGCCGTTCAGGTGGAAGACCTCAGGGGACGGGTTGGGGCCCGAGGGGTTCGTGGCCACGAAGCCGAACGTCACGGACCTGCCCGGCTTGATCTTGCCGGAGCTCGTGGCCGTCACCACCGAGCCGGACTGCGACAGCGCCGCGCCCCAGTCCTGCCGGACGCGCTGGCCGCCGGGGAAGGACCAGCGCAGGGTCCAGCCGTCCACGGTCTGCCTGCCGGTGTTCTCGATCACGATCTGGCCGGTGAACTGGCCCGAGCCGTGCGCCGTGTAGCGCACCCGGCAGTCGGACCGCCCGCTCTTGTCGGCCAGGAACGCGGAGACCCAGGCCAGCGGGGAGTTCCAGTTGATGGTCAGCTCGTTCGTCGCCCACGACTCGATGTCGTCGATGTAGCAGAACTGCGGCTTGCAGCCCTTCAGCAGCCGCTGCGCGAGCGGGTCCTGGATGCCGGAGTTCGGGCCGCCGGCCAGCGTGCCGCGCGGCGGGTTGGGCAGCGCCGGGTCGAGCTGGTGGGAGTACCAGCGGCTGTGCTGGTTGTGCGAGGCCACCTCGCCGTAGCCGGTCACGTACGACTGGTTGAGCGCGTTGCGGCCGAGGATGTAGTCCATGCCCTCGCGCACGGCCGCCCGGTACTTCTCGTGGCCGGTCAGGTCGTACGCCGTGGCCAGGACGACCAGGTTGTTCAGGACCAGGTTGTTCGAGCCCCAGTCGAAGTCCGGCGGGTTGTACGGCAGCCCGTACGGGTGTGCCCGCTGGACCGCCAGATACTTCTCGGCCCCCTCGACCACGGACTGCCGCACCCGCGCCCGGTCGGGGAGCGCGTTGGGCACCGTGGCCAGGTCGAGGCGGCCGAGCTGGGCGGTGTTGCCCCAGTCGAAGCCCCGGTCACGCCAGATGTCGCCCGAGTGGTGCGGCGAGGCCAGCACGAAGTCCTTGAACTCCTTCTCGCCCGTCGTGATGAACAGCTCCGCCGCCGCCCAGTAGAACTCGTCGCTCACGTCGGCGTCGTTGTAGGCGCCGCCGCCGGTGCCGTCGTTGGGGTCGGCGTACCTGGCCGGGTCGGCCTTGGCCGCGGCCCACGCCCTGCGGGCGGCCTTGAGGTTCCTGGCCGCGAACGCCGGGTCGTACGGGGCGAACAGCCTGGCCGCCTGGGCCGCCGTGGCCGCGAGGTTGAGCGTGGCGGCCGTGGAGGTGGGGTGCAGCTCGCGCGGCTGCGGGTCCAGGTGCGGCAGCAGCGGCAGGCCCGTCCAGCTCCGGTCGTGGATCTTGTGGTGGGCCATGCCCGTGAACGGCTTGCCCTCCGGCACCTGCATGCTCAGCAGGAACTCCTGCTCCCAGCGGGCCTCGTCCAGGATGTCCGGCCGGCCGTTGCCGCTCTCCGGGATGGCGAGCTGGCCGTCCTTGAAGGCCGCCCTGTCCCGCTCGTACGCGGCCATGAGCTGGTAGACCGAGATGCCGCCGTTGACGACGTACTTGCCGTGGTCACCGGCGTCGTACCAGCCGCCCTTGACGTCGAGCGAGTAGTCGCAGACGCCGGGCTGGCAGGGGACGCTCACGTCGCCCTGGTTCGGCGCGACGCCGGCGTGCCCGGCGGGCCGGCCGTAGCCGGGCCTGAGGCTGTCGAGGATCTCGATGCCGCTGCGCTGGGTGTAGTAGAACTTCAGCGCGTCCGTGGGGAGCTGGTCGTAGATGTCCGCGGCGATGTCGAACGGCCGGCTCGTCTCACCGTCGGCCGTCAGCGTGTAGTCCTTGCCGGGCCTGCGGTAGGAGCCGAAGTCGAGCGTGTGCACGTTCTGGCCGGAGCTGGCGTCCACGCCTCTGGGGGTGGTCCGGCCCTTGGCGACCGTCTGCTTGTCGGCGTTCTTGAGCTCCCAGTCCAGGGCCGTGGTCGCGGCGGTGACCACGGTGGCGTTCTTGGGGCCCTGGGGGAGGTAGCCGACCATGTTCACGCGGACGCGCGGGCCCGTGTCGGGCTCGTACACCTCGGGTTCGGCGCCGCCTTTGAGCGACACGTTGTCCATGCAGAACCTCCATGGCTCGGCGCTGCCGCCCAGTTGGAAGACGACCTGGGAGTTCGGCAGCGACACGGGGGCGGTGAACGTGTAGGAGTGGTCGTTGCCCGAGACGCTCAGCTCCGGGTTCGCCGACAGGTACTGCGTCCATGGGTCCACCGGGAGCTGGATCAGCGCCTTGCCGACCTTGGCGGGGGTCGCCGAGGCGCTGAACCGGTACGCGTACGTGTCGCCCGCCACCAGCGGGATGTCGTTCTGGCCGATGATCACGTCCCACGGGTTGGCGGTGCCGCCGGGGATGTCGGCGCAGAGCCGGCCCGCGTCTATGGCGAGGGTGGTGTTGCCGGTGCTCCACCAGGGGGCGGTGCCGGAGTCGAAGGTGCCGTTCACGATCTGCTCGGGTCCCTCGTCCGCCAGTGCCGTCGTGGCGGGGGACAGGGCGACCATGGTGAGGAGGGCCAGTAAGGCGGCCCGGCTTCGGGTCATGGAGGTCCTCAGGGTTGGGAGCGCTCCCAATCGGAGCCCTCCGATCCTCCTTTCCCGTCGCCGTCCCGTCAACGGCCTGCGGAAACTATGAAACTTTCAGGCGCGGCGCATCGGCCAGAACAGCGTCCCGTCCGGCAGCGCGAACGGCTCGCTCTGCCGGTAGCCGTGGCGCGCGTACAGGTCGCGGTTGCGCGGGTCGCTGGCCTCCAGGTACGCGGGCACGCCGCCCAGCCGGGCGTGCTGGTAGCGCAGCAGCGCCGACCCGAGCCCCTCGTTCTGGCGGTCCGGGTGCACCGCCAGGAAGGCCAGATGGTGGTACGGCTCCGCCGGATGGTTCGCCTCGAACAACTCGTCGAGCACGCGGAAGCGCTCGACCCACTCGCCCGTCGTCTCGGCCAGGCGGCGGTCGTAGTCGGGCGGCTCGGGCAGCGGCGCGGTGCGCGGGAACCAGACCGCGACCGCGGGCCCGTCGTCGATGAGGTGGATCTCCCCGTGCTCGACGGCGTGGTCGACGAGGATCCGGAAGTTGGCGGTCATGACCCGGTGCCGCTCCCTGCGTTCCGGCACGAGGTAGTGCACCGCCCTCAGCCCGGAGAACGCGGTCGCGATGAGCTCCGCCACCCGTCCCGCGTCGTCCGCCGTCGCGTGACGGATGACCGGCCGCATCGCCCACGTCTGCTGTTTCATCGCCCAGGCTCCTCTCGTTCTGTCAGCTGCCGTCCTGGGCGGTCGCCGCCTTGGCGCCCATCCCGACCAGTGAGTAAACGGCGGGTTGTCCGGTACGCAGGATGAACGCCCAAATCACCCCAATTACCGCAGCTACCCCGTAAACACCGGGCAGAATCCAGGTCAACGGATCACTCTCGGGTACGTTGAGCAGTGCGGCGAAGTTCGTCACCGCCAGCCATACCATCACGGCCAGCGCGAGCGCGGCGGGCACCGGAGCGATCACCCGGCGCGCGAGCGTCTCCCCGCCCGGCTCCCTGACGAAGAAGACGATCACCGCGACGGACGTCACGAAGATCAGCAGCAGCACCCCGAACCCGCCGAACGAGCCGCCGTAGAAGAACAGCTGCACCAGCGGGTCGAGCCCGAGCGCCGCGTAGACCAGGATGACCGCCAGCCCGAACACGCTCTGGGCGATCGAGCCCGCCTTGGGCGCTCCGCTGCGCGCCCTCGTCCGGCCGAAGACGGCCGGCAGCACCCGCTCGCGCCCGAGCGCGAAGAAGTAGCGGGCGGTGGTGTTGTGGAACGAGATCATCGCCGCGAACAGGCTGGTCACGAAGAGCACCCTGGCGATGTCCACCACGCCGTCGCCCAGGTGCGCCCCGGCCAGCTTGAAGATGGTGTCGGCCTGGTCGCGGTTCGCGACGGCCACGATGTTCGCGGGCCCGGTGGCGACCGTCATCGCCCATGACGACAGCGCGTACACGGCCGCGATGATCGCCACGGCAGAGTAGGTGGCCAGCGGGACCGTACGGCGCGGCTCCCGGCTCTCCTCCGAGAACACCACGGACGACTCGAACCCGACGAACCCCAGCGTCGCGATCACCAGCAGCGCCCCCACACCGGGTGCGAACAGCGCGCCCGGCGACAGCGTCTCCATCGAGAACCCGGAGGCCGCCGGGTGGGCCAGGTCCGCGAAGTCGAACAGCAGGATGACCGCCACCTCGGCGGTCAGCAGCACGGCCAGCAGGCGGCCGTTCACGTCCACCCGCATCAGGCCCAGGACCGCGACCAGCGCCCACGCGACCAGGGCGACCAGCCACCAGGGCGGCGTGAGGCCCAACCAGCGCTCCAGCAGCGGCGTGGCCGCCGTCCCGAACGCGCCGTACAGGCCCACCTGCAGCGCGTTGTACGCGATGAGCGCCACCCAGGCCGCCGCGATGCCCGCGGGCCGGCCCAGGCCGCGGCTGATGTAGGTGTAGAACGCGCCGGCGTTGGCCATGTGGCGGGCCATCGCCACGTACCCGACCGCGAAGACCGCCAGCACCACCCCGACCACCAGGAACGCGATGGGCAGCCCGGTGATCCCGGTGACCGCGTACGCGGTGGTGACCACGCCCGCGACGACGGTGAGCGGCGCCGCGGCGGAGAGCACGAAGTAGACGACCGAGGGCGCGCCGAGCCGGTCGGCGGCGAGCGCGCCGGCGACGAGGTCGGGCCGGGACTTCACGGGAAGCATCGGATTCCTCCGGGGGTGGGGGGTGTTCAGGTGCGGTAGGTCAGTACGGCGTCGCCGACGGCGGCGCTCACCTGGCGGCTCAGGTCGCGCAGCGGCTGGGGCATCGAGGTCAGCAGCGTGGTCAGGTACCGGCGGGCCACCCGCCGGTCGGCCGGATCGTCGAGCACGGTCTCCGTCATGTCGCACGCGTCCACCAGCGTGGCCAGCGCCATGTCCTGCGGCGACAGCGGCCACTGCCGGACCAGCGCCAGCCGCAGCCGGGTCGCGGGCCACATGGCCTTGCTGAAGTCGGTGGAGAAGAACCGGGGCGGCTTGCGCCTGAGCAGTTTGGGGGCCTCGCGCTCCAGCAGCCCGGCGTCGACCAACCGCGCGCCCACGTCATCGACCGAGCGCTGCGCCAGATACGCCAGCCACGTGCGCACGTCGGTGTGGTGCGGCGAATCCCCGATATCGGACAGAACCCGATTGGCCACCTTATCTGTGACGTCCTCGGAGTCGATCACGTCGAGTCGCACGCCGCGCACGGCGACCCTCTGGTGCAGCACGAGTTCGCCGATCAGGGCACCCGCCAGGCCGAGCGCGATGCCCTGCACGTGGAGGCGGGGTTTGCCCGTGCCGGTCGTGTCCCATGAGACGAGGAAGAAATCATCGGCAAGCACCTTGAATCGGTCCGCTCATTATCGCCTTAAAAGGACAACCCGCTTTCGGCCGGCGGCGTTTGGCCGCCAGCGGAAATGTCTACCAAGAACGTGATCGCCCGGGTAGGCCCATTTATCACTAAGTCCGGAAAAATGGTGATTTTGGGTAAAAGTGCCAGATAAAAAATGAGGAATTCTCGGGTGCCGGAAAGCCGTGCCGCGACACGAACGCGCAGGTCAGGTGAGTCTTGGGTTTGCCCTTCGGCAGCCGGTACGGTCGGGATCATGTGCGCGTACCGGACCGGATTCGTGGCGGTCGTCACGCTGGCCGCGCTGACCACGGCGTGCGGCAGCGCCGTGCCCGTTTCGCAGGAGGCGGCGCTGCCCGCGGCGCCGTCCGCCGGCCGGACGCCGGCCGGAGGCGCGCTCTCGGGCAAGATCGTGGTGATCGACCCCGGCCACAACGGCGGCAACGCCGCGCACCCCGCGGAGATCAACCGCCAGGTCGACATCATCACGGGCAGGAAGCCCTGCAACACGACCGGCACGCAGACGGACGCCGGATACCCCGAACACGCCTTCACCTGGGACGTCGCCGGCCGGCTCAGGCCGATCCTGGAGAAGATGGGCGCCAAGGTCGTGCTGACCAGGCCCGACGACAAGGGCGTCGGCCCGTGCGTCACCGAGCGGGCCGCCATCGGCAACGAGGCCAGGGCGGACGCGGTCCTGTCCATCCACGGCGACGGCGCCGCGCCGAGCGGGCACGGCTTCCACGTGATCATGCCGGGGCTGGTCTCCGGGCACAACGACCAGATCATCAAGCCGTCCCGGCGCCTCGGGGTGGACATCAGGAACGCCTACCGGGACGGCACGGGCCTGCCGTACGCCACCTACACCGGCGTGGACGGGCTGCAGACCCGCACCGACCTGGGCGGGCTCAACCTCTCCGTGCGCCCCGCGGTGTTCATCGAGTGCGGCAACATGCGCAACCGCGGCGACGCGGCCAAGATGTCCGACCCCGGCTTCCGCGAGCGCATGGCCGTGGCCCTGGCCGCCGGGCTCAGGAAATATCTGACCTAGCCCTGCCGGTCGGGGAGGCCCCGTACGCGCGCAGGAACGCGGCGACGGCGGACTCGGAGAGCCGTTCGAGGTCGGCCTCGGTGTAGTGGTCGCCGCCGCCCCAGAACATGACCTTGTTCACCGGGACCCACAGCAGCAGGCCCACGAAGTGCTGGGCGATCAGCTCGGGGTCGTCCGGGCGGAGCAGGCCGCGGGTGGCCAGGCGGTCGAAGGCGGCGGCCAGGGTCTCCAGCGAGCGCTCGAAGCCCTGCTGGTACCAGGTGCGGCCGAGGTCGGGGAACCGGTCGGCCTCGGCGATCACCAGCCGGCGCAGGCGGAGCACGTCGGGCCGCATGAGCGCGCCGAGGAACTGGCGGGCCAGCTCGCCCAGGTCCTTCGCCAGGTCCTCGCTGTCGTCGAGCGCCGCGGTGATGAGCTTGGCCAGCCCGTCGACCTGGGTCGTCGTGTCGAGGATGATGCTCGTGAACAGCTGTTCCTTGTCGGTGAAGTGCTTGTAGACGGTCTGCTTCGAGACCGACGCCAGCGCCGCCACCTCGTCCATGCTCGCGCCCACGTAGCCGTTGCGCAGGAACACCGGCCGGGCCGCATCCATGATCTGCCTGCGCTTGCGTGCCGTGCGGCCGTCCTCTTCCGGTGCCATGCCCATCCCTTCGTCCTTCGACGAGAACACAGTACTAGACAGTTCCGTACTAAGTGAGTACCGTACCGTCTAGTTCCACCGATGAAAAGGACAAAGCAGGACATGAGTGATCTTCAGCAGCAGGTGCAGGAAGCCGCCGACGGGCTCGTCGAGTCAGGCGCGGAGCGCGGGCTCCAGGTGGCCGTCTATCGTGACGGCGTCCAGGTCGTGGATGTGGTGGCGGGCGTGGCCGACCCCGGGACCGGGCGGCCCGTCACGGCTGACACGCCCTTCTACAACTTCTCGATCGGCAAGGGCGCCACCGCGACCGTGGCCCACGTGCTGGCCGAGCGGGGCCTGTTCGGTTACGACACCCCGGTGGCGGAGCTGTGGCCGGAGTTCGGGCGGCACGGCAAGCAGGGCGTGACCGTACGCCACGTGCTGTCGCACACGGCCGGCGTGCCGGGGGTGCCGCTCGACACCACGCCTGAGGACGTCTGCGACTGGGACAAGATGATCGCCGCGCTGGAGGACGCCGAGCTGTGGTGGGAGCCGGGCACGAAGGTGGGCTACCACGCGTACACGTTCGGGTTCCTGGTCGGCGAGATCGTCCGGCGGGTCACCGGCAAGCCCATCTCGCAGGTGCTGCTGGAGGACGTGGCGGGCCCGCTGGGAGTGGCCGACGAGCTCTACTTCGGGATGCCGGAGACCGAGCACCACCGGCTGGCCAGGCTGGAGGACGCGCCGGTGGACCCGGCGGCGTGGGGCGAGATGCCGGCGGACCTGCCGATGTTCAAGGCGGGGCCGATGGCGCTGATGCCGACCGCCGAGCTGGGCAGCCGCGGCGACTACCTGTCCTCCGACATCCCCGCGGGCGGCAAGACCTCGGCCCGGGCCATCGCGCGGATGTACGCGGCGCTGCTCGGCGAGGTGGACGGGACGCGGCTGATCCCGCCCGGCCGGCTGCGCGAGGCGACGGCGGTGGCCTCCAGCGGGCTCGACGAGGTGTTCGGCATGCCGACGACCTGGGGGCTCGGGTACGGCATCGGAGGCCCGGGCTCGACCGCCGAGGCGAGCCCGACGGTGTTCGGGGTGCCCGGGGCGGGCGGCAGCGCGGCCTGGGCCGACACGGCGACCGGCACCGCGTTCGCGCTCACCAAGAACCGGCTCACCAACGACTTCGCGGTCGCGAGCCTGATCGGCGGCATCGTGACCGGTGCCTAGAACGTCCGGCAGGTCAGCCGTCGCGGCAGAGGGGCTTGCCCCCGACCACGCAGGCGATGTCGTCGAGTTGGCAGCTGAGCAGGGTGCCGTCCATGCCGAGCACGAGCACGAGGTCGCGCCTGGAGGGATGTGCCAGCATGACCCTGCCGACCACGCCATTGTCCAAGATCACGGTCGGGCGGCCTGCCGCGTTGTCCATGCGCTCGTGACTCCTCTCCGCTGCGGAACGAAAGACGTTCCCCACCAGGATGCACAGGTGTGTGCCGCGAGCGCATCGGTCATCCGGCTGTATTTTCCGGTCCGGGGGTCGGGAAGGCCATGGAAGACTGGTCCCAACAGGGGTTTTCTATGGGGAGATGACCTTGCGCACATGGCTTACCGAACGGTTCGGCCTGGCGGTGCCCGTGGTGGGGGCGCCGATGGCGGGGGTGGGCGCGGGCCGGCTGGCCGCCGCCGTCTCCGAGGCGGGCGCGCTCGGCATGATCGGGGTCGCCGCCGCGGCCACGGGTGAGTGGATCACCAAGGAGGCCGCCGTCGCGGGCGGCGGTCCGTACGGGATCGGGCTCATGGCCTGGGCGCTGGCCGGCAACCCGGCCCAGTTCGACGCTGTGCTCGAGCTCCGGCCCACGATCGTCTCCGTGAGCTTCGGGCCGTATGCGCGTTATGTGGAGGAGCTCCGGCAGGCGGGCATCACGGTCGTCACCCAGGCGGGCACGACCGACGAGGCCCGCGCCGCCGAGCAGACCGGGGTGGACGCGGTCGTGGCGCGCGGGGCCGAGGCGGGCGGCCACGGGCGCGACGCGGTGGGCACGCTGCCGCTGCTGCAGAGCGTGCTCGACGCGGTGAGCGTCCCGGTGCTCGCGGCGGGCGGCATCTCGACCGCGCGCGGGCTCGCCGCCGTGCTGGCCGCCGGTGCCGCCGGGGCCTGGGTCGGGACGGCCTTCATGGGATGCGCGGAGACGGCCCTCTCGGAGACGGCCACCGAGCGCCTGCTGGCGGCCGAGGAGACGGGCACCGCGTACGGGCGGGTCTTCGACATCGCGCAGCGCCTGGACTGGCCGCCCGAGTTCGGCGGGCGGGCGCTGCGCAACGCGTTCTTCGACCGGTGGGCCGGGCGGGAGGACGAGCTGGCCGCGGACGACGACGCCCCGGCCCGGCAGGCGGCGGCGCGGGCCGAAGGCGACTTCGACACGGCCTGCATCTACGCGGGGCAGGCCGTGGGCATGGTGCGCGAGCGGCGCACGGTGGCCGACGTGGTCGCCGGCTTCGCCGCCGCCGAGGAGCTCCTGGCCCGGTTCTCCTGATCGGCGGGCAGGGCAGAACCTGTTCTGTTCGGACTGCCCGTCCGGCTTGAGGGTGCCTGCGTAATCTGCCCTATTACGTGCGGGACTGCCGAGTAGTATGGCGTTCGGAGTCGCACGCGTGGAAGGAGACGGCCCCCAGTGACCGAGCTAGAACGCGTTCCGCCCGGAGTGGACCCGACGGTTCCCAGCTCCGCCCGGGTGTACGACTATCTGCTCGGCGGCAAGGACCACGTCGCGGTCGACCGGGCAGTGGCGGAGAAGCTCCTCGCGGTCGCCCCGGACACCCGTCTGGTGGCCAGGGCCAACCGTAGGTTCCAGGTCGAGGCCGTCCGCCATCTGGCGAAGCAGGGCCTGCGGCAGTTCATCGACCTGGGCACCGGCATCCCGACCTCGCCCAGCATCCACGAGACCGTCCGCTCGGTGAACCCGGCCTGCCGAGTGGTCTATGTGGACTACGACCCCGTGGTGCGGCTGCACGCTCAGGTGCTGCTCGCCGACTCGCCGGGCATCGCCAGCATCCAGGCCGATCTGCGCCGCCCCGAGGACGTGCTCTCCGACCCCAGCGTCACCGGCCTGATCGACTTCGAGCAGCCGGTGTGCGTGCTGATGGTCGGGGTGCTCCACTACGTCATGGACGAGGAGGACCCCGGCGGCATCGTGGCCGCCTTCAGGAAGCGCATGGTGCCGGGCAGCTGTCTGGTGGCCACTCACGGGATGGCGGAGAGCGCCCCCGAGGCGATCGCCCAGCTCACGATGGCGACGGCGGGCACCCCCGCGCAGGCGCGGTTCCGCACGCGGGACGAGGTGCTGGAGTTGTTCGAGGGGTTCGAGCTGATCGGGCCGGGCCTGGTGCCCGTCCAGGACTGGCACATCGGCGACGACGAGCCCCACATCCCCCTTCTGGACGGCACCCCGCAGCTGCGCATCGATGGCGGGGTCGGCCTGCTCAGAGCCTGATCCCCTTGATGATCTTCGACAGCTCGGGGACGAGGGGCGTGCTGGCCATCACGGTGACGACGACTCCCTTGCGCTCGACCCAGCCCGCGTACCGGCCGGCGCCGAGCGCGCCGTCGCCCTCCTGGGTGAGCACCTGACGGCCGCCGATCTTCACGGTCTCGGTGTCGCCGGAGAACGTCCCCATGTCGAACGGCCCGTTCTTGAGCTGCGCCGGCTTGCTCGCCTGCGGCCAGCACACGACCCTGACCCAGAGTGAGCGCTGCTTGATGTCCGCGTTGGGGCGGTCGTCCAGCCACTGGTAGCCGTACTCGGTGATGCCGTCGTGCTTGCCGGCGACGACCCCGCCGTACGTGAAGCCCTTCGGGATGTGGTTGACGCGGACCCCCTTGATGGCGGTGGCGCCCCTTGCCGGCTTGTCGATCTTGCTGTCGAACGACCGCTTCACCTCCGCCTTCGTCGGAACGGGGCAGGTGGGGCGCTCCGCGGCCTGGGCGGGCAGGGCGATCAGGGCCGCGGCGACGGGCAGCACGGACAGGGCGGCAAGCTGCTGAATCTTGTTCATGTGTGGGTTGGATGCGGCCGATGCGCGAAAGGTTCAGTACTCCTTCAGCGTGATGTCGTTCGCGAACTTGTCGGTCATCTTCATCATCCAACCGAGCAGGAAGCCGTACTTGAACATCCAGTTCCGCATCCGGATCCCCTTCCTGGTGCGGGGGGCGAGGAAGGGGCCCGCGTTGCCGTTCTTGGCGACCTTGGCGTATCCGCGCATCTGCTCCTCGTACTGCGCGAAGGCCACGCGGTGATCGCCGCCGGCCCGCTTGAGCTCGCCCGCGAGCACGTACGCGCCGACCGTGGCCAGGCCCGTGCCGAAGCCGGCCAGGGTGTTGCCGTACGCGGCGTCGCCGAGCAGCACCACGCGGCCCTGGCTGTAGCGGTCGATGGTGACCTGGCTGAGGGAGTCGAGATAGACGTCCGGGGAGCGGCGCACCGCCTCCATGAGCGCCGGGCCCTGCCAGCCCATGCCCGCGTAGGCGCGGGTCAGCAGCTCCTTCTGCTGCCGCATGTCGTACCGGTCGTAGTCGAGGCGCTCGGAGGCGAAGACGAAGAACGCGGGCGCCTTCGGCCCGCCGACGGCGGCCATCCTGCCGGGCTCGTTGTACATCTTCGAGACCGTGCCGAAGTCCCCCTCGACGTCCACCAGCGCGTAGTAGTAGCCGAGGTGCTTCACGTAGTCGGCCTCGGGGCCGAAGGCGAGGCGGCGGACGTTGGAGTGGATGCCGTCCGCCCCCACCACCAGGTCGAACGTGCGGGGGGCGGAGCGTTCGAAGGTGACGTGCACGCCACCGGGGGTCTCGGTGAGCGAGGTGATCGAGTCGCCGAAGACGTACTCGCAGCTCGCGGCGGTCCGCTCGTAGAAGACCCTGGACAGGTCGCCGCGCTTGATCTCGATCTCGCCGCCGGTGAACTCGCCGGGAATGACCGTCAGCTTGTGGCCGTCCGCGTCGACGATCACCTGGTCACTGCCGCCGGTCTGGAGCGCCTCGATGTCCTTGAGCACCCCCATGCGGGTCAGGACGGTGCGGTGGGTGTGGCCCTTGAAGTCGACGGCCTGGCCGCCGGGGCGCAGCGACGGGGCCTTCTCGACGACGGTGACGTTGAAGCCGTAGCGGGAGAGCAGGAGGGCGAGTGCGGGGCCGCCGATGCTGGCGCCGGAGATGAGGACGTTGGTGTTCTTCATGTCCGTCAGCTTCGCGAGCGCCGCTGACAGCGGGGCGACTGCCGGCTGACAGCCGGGGCGGGCCCTGTCAGCGGCTGGGTCGGCGGCTGGGTCAGCGGCTGGGTCAGCGGTCCGGGCTCGCGGTCGCGATCAGGGTGGCGAGCGCGTCGTCCCTGCTCATCGACGCCCCCTTGGAGTACGCCGCCGCGAATCCCGCGGGCCCGAGGACCTCCGTGGCGGCGGCGGCGATCCTGGCGACGTCCCGATCCCCGGCCACGGCCATGCCACGCAGCGCCACCCCCACCCCGAGCAGCACCGCCGCCCGCTCCGGGTTTTCCGCGGCGTCCAGCAGGCACTGGCCCGCCAGGCCTTCCGCGGCGTCGGCGAGGTCGATGGCCAGCGGCGAATTCAGCGTCATGGCCAGCGCCTCCGCGTGCCGGCGCGCGGCCTCGGGGGCGTCGCCGGTCGCCTCGGCCAGGCGGCCGAGCGCCGTCAGCACGTGCGACCTGGCCCCGTGGGCCTGGAACAGGCCGGTCTCGGAGGCGGCGAACGCGGCCTCCAGGTGGCGGGACGCCTCCGCCAGGTCACCCTCCAGGCGGGCCATCTCGCCCAGCCGCAGACTCACCCACGCCGTCTGTTCCGGCCGCCCGAGCCGGCGCGCCAGATCCCCGGCCCGCTCGCAGTCGGCGCGGGCGGCCCGGGCGTCCCCGGCCCGCCAGCGCGCCTCCGCCCGCCGGTGCAGCACGTCCACCAGCTCCTCCATCGCCCCGAGCTCTTCGAGCAGGCCGACCGCTTCCTGCCACAGCCCCATGGCGCGTCCCCACTCACCGCGCCAGCTCGCGATCAGTCCGAGCCAGTCGAGCCCCTGCGTCTTCCCCCAGCGCTCACCCAAGGCGCCGAACTCCGCGAGCATCGACTCCAGTCCCCGCTCCGCGCCGGCGACGCCGCCGCTCACCAGCTCCAGCAGCGCGCCGCTGAGCCGTCCGAGCGCCTTGCTCCACGGATCCGGCCCCATCACGTGGACGGCGACCGCGTCCCCGGGCACGGGCGGCCCCGCGAGCATCCCCCACAGGGCCGGGCCGAACCGGGACCGCATCGGCCGGTCCAGCGAGCCGATGACCGTCCGGGCCTGCTTCCAGTGCGGGGACTCGGCGTCGGGTACGGCGTGCAGCACCACCAGCACGTACTCCTCCCCCAGCTCGGGGCCGATGGCGTCGAGGAGCCGCACGGCATGCCGGGTCGCCTCCCCCCGCCGCCCGCTCAGCCACCAGTACATGGCCAGCGCCGCCACCAGCCGCGCCGCCGCCGGCGGGTCGTGCTCGACGCTCCACCGCAGCGCCGCCTGCATGTTCGCGTTGTCGGCCGAGAGCAGGGCCAGCCACCGGAGCTGCTCGGCGCTGTAGAGGTGACCGTCGGAGCGGCGCGCGAACTCCAGGAACCAGGCCGCGTGGGCCGCTCTCAGCCGGTCCTCCTCGCCCGCCTCCGCCAGCCGCTCCACGCAGAACAGGCGGATGGTGTCGAGCATGTGGTAGCGCTCGCCGTCGGTCTCGACCAGCGACTTGTCCACCAGGTCGGCCAGCAGGTCGGCGCTGTCCGCGCCGCACACCCGTTCCACCGCCTCCAGGCTCGCGCCACCGGCGAACACGGAGAACTGCCTGGCCAGCGCCTGCTCCTCGGCGTCGAGCAGGCTCCAGCTCCACTCCACGATGGCGTGCAGCGTCTGGTGGCGCGTGGGGGCGGTACGGTCGCCGCGCGACAGCAGCCGGAACCTGTCGTGCTCGGCCAGCCGGGTGGCGATCTCCTCCACGCCGAACGTGCGCATCCGGGCCGCCGCCAGCTCGATGGCCAGCGGCAGGCAGTCCAGCGCCGCGCAGATCCGCAGGACGGCGTCCAGGTTGCCGGGCCCGACCGCGAACTCCTGCCGCACGGCCGCCGCCCGTTCGGCGAACAGCGTGACGGCCGGGTCGGTGGGCAGGGGCGCCAGCGGGACCAGGTGCTCGCCGGTGATGCCCAGCGGCTCCCTGCTCGTCGCCATGATCATCAGGTCGGGGGCGGCGGCGAGGAGGCGGCGGGCCAGCGTGGCGACCTCGGCGAGCACGTGTTCGCAGTTGTCCAGGACGAGGAGGAGGTCCTGCTCGGCCAGCGCCGCCACCAGGCGTTCGGTGGGGTCGGGGAGCCCATGCAGCGCCGACTCGCGCAACCCGAGCGCCGCCAGCACCGCGCTCGCCACCTGCCCGGTCCCGTCCACCAGCGACAGGTCCACGAAGCACGCCTCCCGGCCGCGCCGCGCCGCACCCCCGTCGGCGGCGGCCGTCTCCGGGTGGAGGAGGCGGGTGGCGGCTTCGATGGCCAGGCGGGTCTTGCCGATGCCGCCGGGGCCGACGAGCGTCACCAGGCGGACGCCGCTCAGAGCGGCCAGCCGCGCGAGCTCGTCCTCCCGCCCGACGAGTCGGTTCAGCTGGGCAGGCGGCGCGACCCGCCGGACCTGGTGCCGCTCGGCGCGCAGGATCGCCAGGTGCAGGGCCGCCAGCTCGGGCGAGGGGTCGGTGCCGAGCTCGTCGGCGAGCAGGCGGCGCGTCTCGTCGAAGACGGTCAGCGCCTCGGACGGCCGCCCCGCCGCCTCCAGCGCGCGCATCAGCAGCCCGCGTGGCCGCTCGCGCAGCGGATGCGCGGCCACCAGGTCCTGCAGCGCGGCCACCGGGCTGCCCTCGGGCAGGCCCAGCTCGGCCTCCATCAGGTCCTCCATGGCCGACACCCGCAGCTCCTCCAGCCGGAGCGCCTGCGGCCCCGCGAACGGCGCGTCGGCCACGTCCGCGAGCGCCGGTCCCCGCCACAGCTCCAGGGCCTCCCTCAGCGAGGAGGCGGCTCCCGGGAACCGACCGGCCGCCAGCAGCCTGCGCCCCTCGCGGGACAGCCGCTCGAACCGGTGCGCGTCCACGTCGTCCGGCGAGACCGCCAGCCGGTATCCCGCCCCGTGGAACTCGATCAGGCCGGCCGGCAGGCTCCGCCTGAGCCGGGAGATCTGCGCCTGGATGGCGTTGGCGGCCTCCGTGGGCGGCCGGTCGCCGTACTGGCCGTCGATGAGCCGTTCGACGCTCACCATCCGCCCGGCGTCGAGCAGCAGCAACGCGAGCAGGGCACGCGGGCGCGGACCGCCGATCGCCAGGGGCTCGCCATCGGGGGAGCGCACCTGGAGCGGGCCCAGGATGCCGAATTGCACGCCCCGATTGTCCCCCAACTGAGCAGTTGAAACGGAATTATCGGTATACCTACCGATGCGTATACGTATTTCCCAGTCGGGAGTGACCGTTTAGCGTCGCGGCATCAAGGCGCAACAGCACTGCTAGCTTCCACCCCCCAATCTCCCTGCAATCCCGCCGCCGAGGCGATCCCCGTGCGGCGCGCGGGCCGTCGTGCGCTCACGAAGCGCGCCGGCTCCGAGGGAGATCTTCGAAAGGAGCAGCACAGCCGTGAAACGCAAAGCCTTACTCGCGGCGGTCGTCGGCGTGGCCACGGCCACGACCCTGGCGTTACAGACGCCACCCGCGAACGCCGCCCCTCCGGGAGCCGCACCGCAGCAGCAGCAGCAGACGGCGCGCGTGGGTGACCCCGCCTCGCTCGCCGCACAGGTGGCCGACAAGGCCGTCTCCAGCCAGCTCGACGAGCTCACCCGGGGCCCCGACGAGGCCTACAGCCGCGTGGCGGTCACCCCGGGCGCGGCCGACATGTTCTACGTGTCGTACGAGCGCACCTACAAGGGCCTGCCGATGGTCGGCGGCGACGCCGTCGTGGTCACCGACGCGGCGGGGAACGTCCGGGACACGGTCGCGGCGACGGGCCCGACCCCGGGCGACGTGCCGACCAGGGCCACGGTCAGCGCCGCCAAGGCCACCGAGGTCGCCAGGACCAAGCTCTCGCGCGTGGACGACACCGCCGCGCCCCGCCTGGTCGTCCTGGCCTGGGGCGAGAAGCCGAGGCTGGCCTGGGACGCCACGGTCAGCGGCATCGCCGACGGCAAGCCGAGCATCCAGCACGTGTTCGTGGACGCGCGTACCGGTGAGATCGCCGACTCGTACGACCTCGTACGCGCCGGCACCGGCAACGGCTACTACTACGGCCAGGTCACCATCGGGACCAGCGGCTCCGGCAGCTCGTACTCGATGACCGACACGTCCAGGCCCGGCATCCAGTGCGGCGGACAGAACGGCAGCGCCTACACCGGCACCGACGACGCTTGGGGCAACGCCGGCGGCACCAACCTGGAGACCGCCTGCGTGGACGCGCTCTACAGCGTGCAGCGCGAGTGGGACATGCTGCGCGACTGGCTGGGCCGCAGCGGCATCAACGGCAGCGGCCGCGGCTTCCCCGCGCGGGTCGGGCTCGCCGACGTGAACGCCTACTGGAACGGCAGCTACACCAACTTCGGCCACAGCCAGGACAACGCCCGCCAGGCGACCCCCATCGACGTCGTGGCGCACGAGTTCGGGCACGCGATCTTCCAGACCACCCCGGGCGGCGCCGGATCGGGCAACGAGAACGGCGGCATCAACGAGGGCACCGGTGACATCTTCGGCGCGCTCACCGAGGCGTACGCCGCCAACCCGAACGACCCGGCCGACTACCTGGTCGGCGAGGAGGTCAACCTGGTCGGCGACGGGCCGATCCGGAACATGTACAACCCGAGCGCGCTCGGCGACCCGAACTGCTACTCCTCCTCGATCCCGAGCACCGAGGTGCACGCGGCGGCGGGCCCGCTGAACCACTGGTTCTACCTGCTGGCCGAGGGCAACAACCCCGGCGGCGGCAAGCCGTCCAGCCCGATCTGCTCCGGCGGCCCCTCGTCGGTCACCGGTGTCGGCATCCAGAACGCCGGCAAGATCTACATGGGCGCGCTGGCCCGCAAGACCTCGTCCTGGCGCTACACGAACATCCGCGCCGCCTCTGTCGCGGCCGCGATCGAGCTGTTCGGCGCCAACAGCGCCCAGTGCAACACCACCAAGGCGGCGTGGAGCGCGGTCAGCGTGGCGGCGGCCTCGGGCGAGCCCGCGTGCGGCACCTCGACCAGCGACTTCTCGATCTCGCTCAGCCCGACCTCCGGCAGCGCGGCTCCCGGCGGCTCGGCGACGGCCACGGTCGGCACGCAGACCACCTCCGGCAGCGCCCAGACCGTGACCCTGAGCGCGTCGGGGCTGCCCAGCGGCACCACGGCGAGCTTCAGCCCGTCGTCGGTGACCTCGGGCAACTCCTCGACGCTGACGCTCTCGGTCGGCTCGTCGACGGCGGCGGGCACGTACAACATCACCGTCACGGGGACCGGCTCGACGTCGCACACGGCGACGTACGCGCTCACCGTCAGCTCGAACCCGCCGACGCGTGACTTCTCGATCTCGCTCAGCCCCACATCCGGCACGGTGCAGGCGGGCTCGGCAGCCACGTCCACGGTCAGCACGGCCACCACGGCGGGCACCGCGCAGACGGTGAACCTGTCGGCCGGCGGCCTCCCGACCGGCGCCACGGCCGCGTTCAACCCGGCCTCGGTGACCTCGGGCGGCTCGTCCACGCTGACGATCTCGACCGCGCCCACCACCCCGGCCGGCAGCTACACCGTCACGGTGACGGGCACCGGCGTGACGGGCACGCACACGGCGACGTACGCGCTGACCGTCCAGAGCACCTCCGGCGGCCGGACGTTCACCAACGACACCAACTATCCGATCACCGACTTCAACAACACCCAGAGCTCGATCACCTCCACCGCGACGGGCACCGCGACCTCACCGGTCCGGATCTCGATCACGATCAGCCACACGTGCGCGGAGGACCTCGACATCTGGGTACGCGGGCCGAGCGGCACCTGGTACGCGGTCGACAGGTACGGCGGCACGACCTGCACGCAGTACGGCACCAGGACGTTCACCGTCCCGGTGAGCCAGCAGGCGGCGGGCACCTGGGTGCTCGACATCGAGGACGTTTACGCCGGTGACACCGGCTTCATCGACTCCTGGAGCATCACCGTCTAGCTCTCCACGAGCCCCGGCCGGTCGTCCGGCCGGGGCTCCCGCACGTCCGCCCTCGTCCGCACGCCGAGCTTCTGCAGCACCCTGGCCACGTGGGTGTCCACCGTGCGGCGCGACAGGAACAGCACCTCCGCGATCTCCCGGTTCGTCCGGCCGAGCGCGACCAGCCTGGCCACCTCGCTCTCCCGGGGCGACAGCACCCCGCTGCGGCCCCGCCGGCCCCTGCGCCGCGCCCCGGTCGGATCGATCTCGCGCAGCAGGTGGCGGCAGCGGGCCGCGTCGTGGGTGGCGCCGAGCGCCGCGTACCGCTCGCCCGCGTCGGCGACGAGGTCGGCGGCCCGGGCCCGGTCGCCGAGCGCGAACCGCGCGCCCGCCTCGGCCTCGGCCGCCCGCGCCGCGCCGTACGGCCGCGGCATCGCCTCATACGCGCTCCGGGCCCTGGCGTGGTGGCGGGCCGCCTCCTCCCCGTCCTGGGCCAGCGCCCCTCTGGCGGCGTCCAGCCCGGCCTCCGCCGACGGTGCGTTCCGGCCCTCGATCCCCGCCGCGAACTCCGCCACCAGATCCGCCGCCGCGCCCCGCCTGCCCGCCTTGAGCAGCGCGAGGACGGCGGCCGGCACGAGCTGGTCGCCCCACACCCACACGCCCTTGCGCCGGAGCCGGCCCACCGCCAGATCGGCCTCGCGCAGCGCCGACTCCGGGGAGTCGCGGGTCAGGTGCAGCTCCACCAGCCCGCCGGAGGCCGCCGCGGCGACGGGCAGGAAACCCGAGTCCAGGTCGCGTACGCCGGCCGCCTCCAGGTGCTCGCCGGCCTCGTCCCACTCGCCCCTGGCCAGGGCCAGCATGCCGAGCGTCAGCCGGGCGTCCACCGCCAGCAGCGGCGCCTCGAAGGACATCTCGACGGCGGCGACGGCCCGCTCGCGCAGCCCCTTCCAGCGGCCGGTCAGCAGGTCGAGCCGGATCGACGACATCTCCAGCAGGAACTCCGGGTAGAGCGCGCCGGTCTCCTCGGCGATGCGCCTGCTCTGGTCCGCGAACCGCTCGGCCGCCGCATAGTGCCCGAGCGCCACGGCGGCGTCGTACAGGTTGGAGTAGCCGCGTGCCACCTGGCGGCGCACGGCCGGGGCCGGGTCGTTGACCGGCAGTTCCCCGACCAGCTCGAAGGCGTCGGGCGCGCCGACCAGCATGGCGAAGGTGACCTTGTTGACCAGTACGGCGGCGGTCAGCTCGGGGTCGCGGTCGTCGAGGAGCTTCTCCGCCTGGACCATCCACTCCTGGTGCATGGAGAGCGGCTCGCCGCCCCACGCGGGCATCGCCAGCAGGGCCAGCCCGCGGGCGGCCAGGCTGGGGCTGTCGTGCAGGTCGGGGAGCGCGGCCAGGATCTCCTGGCGGCCGGCGGCGACCGCGCCCGCCTGGTTGGACAGGAGCACGCCCAGGTTGAGCCGGGCCTGGCCGCGTACCTGCGGGGACAGGAAGTCGTCCGACAGCAGGTGGCGCAGGATGCGTACGACGCGGCGGTGGGACAGGCCGATGGCGGCGACCCTGCTGAGCCTGAGCGCCAGCGGGCCGCGGGCGTCGTGGGGGAGCTTGGGGTCGGCGAGCAGCCCTTCGAGCACCTCGACGGCGAGCGGGATGTCGCCGAGCGCGGCGGCGTGGTCGGCGGCGGCGGCGCCGTGGCGCTGCCAGGCCGCGTAGTCGCCGGCGCGGCGGGCGTGGTGGGCGAGCTGGACGAGGGGCGGCAGGTCGAGCCCGGACAGCGCGGTCATGGCCCGGTGGTGGATCTGGCGGCGCTCGGGGCCGGGGATCGTGTCGTAGACGGCCTGCTGGGCGAGGGTGTGGCGGAAGCCGTACTGGCCGTCCTTGTGCTCGAGCAGCACGCCGGCCTCCAGCGCCTGGCCAAGCCCGGGCTCGGACGGGGTGGGCGCGGAGACGGCGGCGATCAAGGTCTCGTCGGCGGGCAGCCCCAGGACGGCGGCGGCCCGCACGACGCGCAGCGCGGCCGGCGACAGCCCGGCGAGCCGTTCGGTCATCGCCTCGCGCAGCAGCAGCGGCACGGCCATGCGGTCGAGCGCGTCCGGCTCGGGTAAGCGGCCCTCGTCGTCGAGCAGCGAGCGCACCACCTCCTCGATCACGAACGGCACGCCCGCGGTGCGTTCGTGCAGCCGGGCGGCGAACTCGGGGGTCGGCGCCGACCGGCCGAGCAGCGCGCCGGTGAGGCTGCGCACACCCTCGACGTCGAGCGGGGTCAGCGAGATCACCTCGCCGCGCACCCCGGGAGTCCGCCGGTACGCGTGCCCGAACGGCAGCCCCGGCACCGGCAGCTCCTCCCGCCGGAACGTCACCACCAGCGCCAGCCCGTCGGGCGGCTGGTCGGTGAGGAAGCGCAGCAGGTCACGGGTGCCGTCGTCGGCCCAGTGCAGGTCCTCCACGACGAGGACGACGGGACCGGCCGCGGCCAGCAGCGCGTGGACGGCCCGGAACAGCCGGTGCCGCTCGGCCCGCGGATCGTCGAACGCCGGCGGCGACGGGGCGGGCGGGAGGTGGCCGGCCAGCTCGGGCAGGTGGCCGCGCAGGACGCCGGTGAGCGGGCTGAGCCGGTCCTGGGGCGGGAGCGCCGGTGCGACGTCCCGGAGCGCGTCGAGCACCGGGCCGTACGGGAGCGGCTCGCGGATCTGGTGGCAGTGGCCGAGCAGCACGGTTCGCCCGCTTTGACGCAGGGGGTCGATGGCCGCTCTGACGAGCCTGGTCTTGCCGATGCCCGCCTCGCCCTGCACCTGGATGACGGAGGGGGGCTCCGCGATGGCGCCGGTGAGCAGCCGCAACTGGGTGTCGCGCCCGACCAATGCGGGAGAAGCCGCGCTTGCCATCGGGGTCTCCGTAACAGTGCAGGTTTACTCCCTTTGTCGGAATCCGTTATCCACTACGTGGGACCCGTGGTCAACCCTCTTTGCCTTTGGTGGAGGGAGACGTTAGGGACGCCGTCTTCGGGGGAGGGCCGTAGAGGATGCGCTCCCTTGGGGAAGGGAAAGCGAGCGCCCGCCCCGCGGTGCTCGGTCGTGGATCGCGGGGCGGGCGCTCGTTCGGGGGCCGCGGGCGGGAGCGCGTCCGCCCGCGACGGCGGAGGGTCAGGAGCTCGCGACGGCGGGAGCCCGTGACGGTGGGAAGGGTCAGGAGCAGGTGGCGTTGGCAGGCTGGGCGGCCGTGCCGTTGGCGGTGAAGCCGACGGCGACCGACGCGCCGGGGGCGAGGTTCCTGGCGTAGTCGGGGCCCTTGGCGGTCCACGTGGTGCCCGACTGGGTCACGACCGCGTTCCAGCCGTTGACCAGCGTCACCCCCGACGGGAACGTCCAGGTTGCGGCCCAGTTGTTGATCGTGCCGGTGCCGGTGTTCTTCACCGTCAGCTCGCCCTGGAAGCCGCCCTGCCAGGAGCTCGTCTGCTTGTACGTCACCGTGCACTGCCCGGGAGGGTTGGGCGTGGGCGTGTCGGAGGGCTGCCCGGTGCCGCCGGTCGGCGGGATCAGGTACGGCTGGAGGATGGCCTGCTTGGCCTGGTTGACGGTGGTCCAGTCGTCGTTGAGGATGCCCCCGGTGTCACCGGAGTTCGGGTTCCACGACCAGTAGGTGAACGACATCCCGTTCACCCCGGTCCCGGTGTACTTCAGGAGCTCCTGCAGCCAGATCTTGTCCACGTTCGCGGCCAGGGTGGTGCCGAACTCGCCGATCATGATCGGCGCGATGTTCTGCTTGTACAGGTAGCCCCAGTACTTGTCCCAGATGGCCGGCAGGTTGGCGGGGTAGTCGGGGGCGTCGAACCAGGTCTGGTGGTAGACCGAGGTCGCGTAGTCGTGGGGCGAGTAGACCAGGCGGTTGGCCACGTTGAGCCGTACCGGATACTGGCCCGCCTTCGACAGGTTGCCGCCCCACCAGCCGCAGTCCTCGTCGTTGGTGGGATCGCCGTCCCACACGTTGGACAGGCCGCCGCTCGGGCAGCTCACGCCCTCCACGAAGATCAGCCAGTTGGGGTTGACCGAAAGGACCGCGTTGCCGGCCCGCTCGGCGGCCAGCCGCCAGTCGCGGGCCTGGTCGCCGCAGCCCCAGCAGGAGCCGGTCGCGTTGGGGTTGGTGCCCTCGGCGTGCGGCTCGTTGTGCAGGTCGGCGCCGATGACGGTGGGGTTGTTCGCGTAGTGCTGGGCCAGCGTCTTCCAGTCGTTGATCCAGGTGCTCTCGGGCGTGGCGGCGACGTACCAGAGCGCGGACTGGCCCGCGGCGGTCGGGCGGTGGCGGTCGAGGATGATCCGCATGCCCTTGCCGCCCGCGTACGCGATGATCTTGTCCAGGATCTGCAGCGGCGACAGGCCGATCAGGTCGGGGTTGACGTAGTCGTTGATGCCGGTGGCCGTGGCGCCGGACTTGAGCGCGTCGTTGGAGTACGGCACGCGGATCGTGTTGTAGCCCAGCGAGGCCATCTTGTCGATGTGGCCCTTCCAGGGAGTGCTCGACCACAGGCCGTGGAAGGTCCGGTTGTCGGTCTCCATGCCGAACCAGTTCAGGCCGGTCAGGCGCACGGTCGCGCCCGTGCTGTCAACGATCTTGTTGCCGCTGGTGTGCAGGTAGCCGGTGCCCGTGCCGGCGGCCGCGCCTGCCGGGGCGGCGGTGGTCACCGCGACAGCGACTGCCGCTCCGGCCACCAGCGTGGCCAGGGCGGCCGTCATCGCCTTGGACAAGTGCATGGGGGTGCCTTTCGGAGAGGGAGAACGCGGCGTCATGCTCGGACGCCGTCTTCACGCTCGTCAACGCACCGTGGGTTCTATGGCTGTGACCAGGCAGAATGCTTGAAAGTTTCACCGGGCAGGCTGGCGCTCGGGAGCGGGGAACAACCGGCGTACGCCGGCGGCCACCCAGATCGTGCCGATCCCGGCGTACAGGGCCAGCAGCGCGGCGCTCGGCGAGCCGAGGACCACGGACGCGACGATCGCGACCACGAGCAGCCCCGTCCAGCCGTACAGCGCGCGGCGCCCGCGGGCCGAGCCCGTGTGCGTGGCCTCCTGCACCGGGGTGACCAGCGCCATGAGCGCCGCCCCCGCCATGCCGAGCGCGTCCTGGCCGAGCGCGATGCCCAGCGCGAGCACGCCCACCCCGGCGGCCAGCAGCGCGCAGCTCGCGATGGCCACGCGGGCCTCGACTCCCTCGAACAGCAGCCTGGTCGCCTTCGCGCGGGCCAGCCGCAGCACGGTCACCGCCTCGGCCACCCACGCCGCCCAGTGCAGCACCGCGATGAGGACGAACACGGCGATGAGCGGCGGCACCGCGGGCAGCAGGAGGACCATCCGCCAGCCGCCCAGGAACCGGCCGCGCAGGTTCGACAGGATCCGGTAGAGCGGGTTGCGCTGCTTGAGCGCCATGACGAGGAGGTCCCTGGCCGGGTCGAAGCCGGGGTCGAGCCGGAGCACCTCGCGGAAGGCCGCGGCGGCCGTCTTCGCGTCGCCGGCGGCCAGCGCCGCGTGCCCGTACGCCAGGTGCGCGGTCTCGCTCTCCGGATCGAGCCGTACGGCGTCCGCGGCGGCGGCCCTGGCCTGCTCCGCCTCCCCGAGCTTGACGTGCGCCATGGCCAGGAGGCTCACCAGGTCCGACTCCTGCGGATCGATGGCCAGCCCCCGGCGGGCCGCCTCGACCACCTGGCGGTACCGGCCCAGCCGCAGGTGGGCGCGGGCCAGCAGCTCCCAGGTCGACGCCGACTCGGGGTTGTGCGCCAGCGACGTCTCGGCGGCGGTGACGGCCAGGTCCGGCCGCTGGATGCGGAGGTAGACCTGCCCGGCCATGTAGTGCGGGTACGACTGGTCGGGCGCCAGCCGTACCGCCTCCTGGGCCGCGGACACGGCCTCGGCGGTCCTGCCCTGCTGGACGAGGGCCAGCCCGAGCAGCGAGAACGCGGTGAAGTGCTCGGGCATGACGGCGAGCACGCCGCGCAGCTCCCGCTCCGCGTCGGCCGGGCGGCGCATCTGCAGCAGCGTGCCGGCCCGCTGGATCGACTCGCGTGGGTTCACCGCTTGCCCTTGATCCAGGGCATCAGCTCGTCCCACGCACCGGACTCGTTGGCGTGCAGCACGTAGTTGCGCGCGGTGGCCAGCCACTCGCGCACGGCGGTGGGCCTGGCGACCTGGGCGACGGCCAGCAGGTCGTGGGTGTTCATCGGGATGGGCCGGCCGGCGCTGATCGACTGGTGGAGCTTGGCCTCCACCGCGCGGTCCACCACGCCCTTCAGGTCCGCGCCGACGAAGTGGTCGGTCACCCGCGCCACCGCGTCGAAGTCCATCTCGGCCAGCGGCTTGTCGCGGCAGAGGAGGCGCAGGATGGCCGCGCGCGCCGACGCGTCGGGCGGCGGCACGAACACGAGCTGGTCGAAGCGGCCAGGGCGGCGGAACGCCACGTCGATGTACCAGGGCGCGTTCGTGGCGGCCAGCACCAGGACGCCCTCGTTGGCGTCCTGGTCCACGCCGTCGAGCTCGGCCAGGAACTGGTTGACCAGCTGCCGGGTGTGGGCCTGGCGCATGTCGGAGCGGCGCGCGGCCAGCGCGTCCACCTCGTCGAAGAACAGCACGCACGGGCGGTTGCGGCGGGCCAGTTCGAACGTGGCGCGCAGGTTGCGCTCGCTCGACCCCACGTACATGTCGAGGATGTCGGACAGGCCGACGTTGACGAACGACGCGCCGAGCTCGCCGGCCGCGGCCCTGGCCAGGTGGGTCTTGCCCGCTCCGGGCGGGCCGTACATCAGGACGCCGCCGCCGGCGCGCTTGCCGTACGCGGCGAACAGCTCGGGCTGCTGGAGCGGCAGCAGCAGCTTCACCCGCAGCGCCTCCTTGACCTCGTCCATCCCGGCCACGTCGGCGAAGGTGACCTTCGACTTCTCCACCTCCGCGCCGGAGGGCGCGTCCGCAGGCGTCGTCGCGTACGGGGCGGGCGCCGCGGGCACGGACGGGGCGACCGGGGTGGTCAGGCGGGCGGCCAGCTCGGGGTCGGCGACGGACGCGTCACGGGAGACCGCCTCGTGGTAGCGGTAGGCCGCCCGGCCGAAGTCGCCCTCGCCGAGCAGGGCCCTGGCCGCGAGCACGCCCATCCGCGGCGGGTAGCCGGGCGAGGCCAGGAACGGCTCCAGCGCAGAGAGCGCCGCGCCGTGGGCGCTCTGCCGGACGAACGCCTCCGCCAGCCCCGCCGAGATGTCCGGGTCCTTGGGCGCGAGCAGGAGCGCGGCGCGGAACTCGGCCTCGGCGTCGGCCAGGTACCCCTTGGTCAGCAGCTGCTCGGCGAGATGCCGGCGGAGCGGGAGGTTGTCCGGAGACAGGCGGGCCGCCTCGCGTAGTGCCTGGAGGCCGGCATCGTCGGGCACGTGCCTGGTCCCTTCTGTCGCAGGATTCGGTCGTACTAAAACTACGCAGATTACATCCTGGTAGTGCTGGCTCTACCGCCGGTTCTCGCGACAGCGCCCGTGTGCGCGGGCGCGCCCGCCGCTTGGATCGGTGGCATGACGATCACGCACACGCTTCCCGGGCGCTGGGTCGAGGGCGCCGGGCTGGTGCTCGGCCCGTCGCTGCTGCTCGCCGGGGTGCTCATCCGGGCGGGCGAGGGCGACTTCTTCCCCGACCAGCTCGCCGCCTACGCCGCCCACCCGGAGCGGATGGTCCTGTCCTACAGCCTGTACGCCGCCGGCGTCGTGCTCCTGTGGCCCGCGGTGACCTCGCTGGCCCGCCTGATCAGGAGCTCGCACCCCGGCTGGGCGCAATGGGGCGCCACGCTGGTGATCCTCGGCCTTTTCGGACGGGTCTTCCACGCCGGGGTGAGCCACCTGGCCTTCCACCTGGTGGACGTCCTCGGGCTGGACGCGGCGCGGCGGGCGGTCGAGGCCACCTACAGCGCCTTCCACGTGTTCAAGGCGGTCAACGTCTGCATCATGGCCGGCTGGATCGTGCTCGCCGTCGGCGCCTACCGCGCCAGGGCGCTCGGCGTGATCCGGTGCGTCTGCCTCGCGCTGGCGGCCGGGCTGCCGCTGGGCGTGCTCAAGGGCAGCAGCGACCCGATCTCGCTGGTCGCGCTGGCCGGGCTGGCGGTCGCGTTCGTGCCGCTGGGCGTCGCCGTGCTGCGCGCCGGCCCCGCTCCCCGGTGGTGGGCCGCGGCCCTGGTCGTGGCGCTGATCCCGGCCGCGTTCTTCTTCGGGCTGTCCGGCTGATCAGGTGGCCAGGAGCTTGACGATCGCGACGACGCCGATGCAGACGATCACGCCGCGCAGGATCGGCGCGGGCAGCCTGCGGCCCAGGCGCGCGCCGAGGAAGCCGCCGATCATCGAGCCCAGCGCCACCAGCAGCACGGCCTGCCAGTCGACGTCCGCGACCAGGATGTACAGGACGGCGGCGGTGAAGTTGACCAGCAGGGCGAGCACGTTCTTGGCCGCGTTGACGCGCTGCAGCTCCTCGTCCAGCATGATGCCCATCAGGCCGATGAGCAGGATGCCCTGGCCCGCGCCGAAGTAGCCGCCGTAGGCGCCGGCGGCGAGCGTGCCCAGCCACAGCCACGGCCCGCCGTGCGCGCGCCCGGGCCGGGCGGACAGCAGGCGGCTCAGCCTGGGCTGGATGAGGACCAGCGCGCAGGACAGGGCGATCAGCACGCTCACGATCATGTTGAAGCTGCTCTCGGGCAAGTTGAGCAGCAGCAGCCCGCCGGCCAGCGAGCCGATGACGGAGGCCGGGGCCAGCCTGAGCAGCCGCTCCCGCTGGCCCTTCAGCTCGGCCCGGTAGCCCATGACGCCGGTGAGGCCGCCGGGGACCAGGCCGATGTTGTTGGAGACGTTCGCCGTGATCGGCGGCAGGCCGACGGCCAGCAGCGTGGGGAACGTGATCAGCGACCCGGAGCCGACGACGGTGTTGATGGCCCCGCCCGCCACCCCGGCCGCCAGCACCGCGACCATCTCCAGTGGTGTCATGCTCGGAACTCTAGGACACATCTCTCTTACTAAGACAAATCAGTCCAAGATGTGGGATCAGATGGAGATCGCCACCTTGCCGGACGCGTGGCCCTCCTCCTGGTAGCTGACGGCCGCCGGGATCTCCGCGAACGGGTAGGTCCGGTCGATCACCGGGTGGATCTCGCCGCCCTCGATCAGCTCGGCCAGCGTCATGAGGTTCTGCTTGGTCTCCGTGCAGGGCACGACCTGCGTCACGACCACCCGCTGGGACACGAACAGCCCCGCGATGACCGTCGCGAACACGTGGCTCGCGGGCTGGAACCAGCGGCCGGCCGGGCCGCCGACGAGGACGTGGGTCGCCTTGCGGGTCATCACCCGCCGGCAGGCGGAGCCCGAGCGGCTGCCCGCGATGTCCAGCAGCAGGTCGTAGCGCCGCCCGCTCCGGGTGAAGTCCTCCTTGGTGTAGTCGACGACCTCGTCGGCGCCGAGCGACCTGACCAGGCCCACGTTCCTGGAGCTGCACACGCCGGTGACGTGCGCGCCGAACACCTTGGCGAGCTGGACGGCGAACGTGCCCACGCCGCCGGAGGCCCCGTTGATGAGAACGCGCTCCCCGGGCTGGACGCGGCCGTCGTCGCGCAGGGCCAGCAGGGCGGTGCCGGCCGCCATCGGCACCGCCGCCGCCTCCTCGAACGAGATGTTCCTCGGCTTGAGCGCCAGCTCGCTCTCCGGCACGCACACGTACTCGGCGAAGCCGCCCTGCTTGGGCATCGCGTACACCTCGTCGCCGGGCCGGAACCCGGTCACGTCCTTGCCGACCGCCTCCACCTCCCCGGCCACGTCGGCGCCGAGGACGCTGAACTGCGGGGCGCGCAGCCCCGGGCCGCCGCCCATCACACGGGCGACGTACGGCTCGCCGCGGAGGAAGTGCCAGTCGTAGGGCTGGACGGAGGTGGCGCGCACCCGGACCAGCACCTCGTCGTCGCCGGGAACGGGCTGGTCGATGTCGGTCAGGACGAGGGGTGAGCCGTACGCGGGAAGGACGAACGCTTTCATGGCTTTCTCCTTGTGGGGGACTCGCGACCAGTGTCGCCAGACCCGCCACGCCCGCTCTACGGCCGAAAGTACGACCTCTTCCCTGGCCGATCGGCCCGATCAGAGCTTGACGCGCTTGGTCTCGTACGCCCACATGGCGATCTCGACGCGGTTGCGGACGCCGAGCTTGAGCATGAGGCTCGCGATGTGGCTCTTGACCGTGCTGAGGGAGATGTGCAGCTCGTCGGCGATCTCGTTGTTGGTCCGCCCGCGGGCCACGGTGGCCAGGATCTCCTCCTCCCGGCCGGTCAGCGCCTCGCGGGGCTGCGCCGGCGGCGTGGCGCGCCCGGAGTAGGCGAAGGTCTGCAGCAGCCGGGCCGTGATGTTGGGGGCGATGAGCGCGTCGCCGTCGGCCGCGGCGCGGACGGCCTGGGCGAGCAGGTCCGGGCCGGCGTCCTTGAGCAGGAAGCCGCGGGCGCCGGCCCTGAGGGCGGCATAGACGTACTCGTCGAGGTCGAAGGTGGTGATGACGACGACGGCGAGCGGATCGGCGACGCCCGGCCCGGCCAGGCGGCGGGTGGCCTCGATGCCGTCGAGGCGGGGCATCCGGATGTCGAACAGGCACACGTCGGGACGCAGCCGCTGCGCGAGCTCGACGGCCCGCCGCCCGTCGCCGGCCTCGCCGACGACCTCGATGCCGGGCTGCGCGTCGAGGATCATCCTGAGCCCGGTGCGGGCGATCTCCTGGTCGTCCGCGACGATCACCTGGATGTCGCGGTCCTGGGCGGTCACGTCGCCGCTCCGGTGCGGGGGAGCACGGCGGTCACGTCGCCGCCCCGGGCGTGGCGGAGCATGGCGGTCACGTCGCCGCTCCCGTACGGGGCAGTACGGCGGTGACGGTCCAGCCGCGGCCGGGGTCGGGGCCGGCCTCGCAGGTGCCGCCGAGCAGGCCGGCGCGCTCGGTCATCCCGATGAGCCCGTAGCCGGGCATCGGGTTCGCGGAGCTCGTCTCGCCGTCGTCGCTGACGCGCAGGCGCACCGACGTGTCGTCGGCGGCGACGCGGATCCGGATGCGGGTGGCGTGCCGGGCGTGCCGCCGGGCGTTGGTGACCGATTCCTGCGCGATGCGGTAGATCGCGGCGTCGACCGCCGGAGGCAGGTCGTCGAGGTCGCCCAGCATCTCCACCTCCACGGACGGGCCGAGGCGGACGCGCCCGGCGAGCTCTTCGAGATCGGTGATCCGCCGTCCGGGCGCCAGGTCCGCCGGCTCGTTGCGGCGCAGGACGCGGACCATGGCGCGCATCTCGGCAAGGGTACGCGACGCCTCCGCCTCGATCACGCGGAGCGCGTCGATGGCGGCCTCCGGCTTCGAGGGCGCCGTGGCCAGGCCCGCCTGCGCCCGGATCGCCATGGCGGAGACGTGGTGGGCGACGATGTCGTGCAGGTCGCGGGCCAGTTGCTCGCGTTCGAGCAGCTTGACCTGGTCGAGCTCGCGCATCCGGGCCCTCGCCCGGAACCGGAACGCCACCCCCAGCGTGACGGCCGAGAAGATGACGGCGAACGCGCCGACCGCGTCTGCCGGGGCGAGGTCGTAGAAGGACGCCGAGACGCCGACGGACAGCAGCATGATCCCGAAGCCGAGCACGATCTCGTGCCCCGACCCCCACCGGTAGAGCGCGTACACGATGATCAGCAGGAACGCCATCGTGTACGTCTCGGCACGGTGACCGCCCGTCGCCAGCGGGGCCAGCATCGTGGTGACGAAAGGGATCGCGAGCATCAGCAGCGGCCTGGTGCGCCGCCAGAGCAGCGTGAACACCAGCCCGACCGTGACGGTCACGGAGACGGCCCGCCACGGCAGGTCGGGGCGGACGACCCCTTCGAGCACCGCGAGCGGCACGAGCACCCCTACGAGCGCCCAGTCCCGCCAGACGCGTAACGGAGGATCGGGGGGACGGGGCTCGTTCCACAAGGAGCGAAACACGTCTTCATGGTAGTCACCCGAGGACCGCGCCGATCGCGGTCATGATGGGGATGGACAGGCCCGTGGTCAGCAGCACCGCGCTGCGGGCCAGGCGCCGGGCGGTGTCGTAGTTCACCGCGTACACGTAGATGTTCTGCGCCGTCGGCAGGGCGGCGAAGAGGGTGGCGGCCAGGAGCGCGCTGCCGTCGAGGCCGAGGACCAGGCGCGCGGTCAGGTAGGCGACGGCCGGTTGGACGAAGGCCTTGAGCGTGACCGCGAGGAAGATGTCCTTGCCGACGCCGTTCGCCTCGGGGGCCGCGGGGGTGCGCTGGGAGCCGTACAGGCTGAGGCCGTACGCGAGGAGGGCGACGGGCACGGCCGCGCCGCCGAGCAGCTCGACCGGGCGCATGACCAGGACGGGCAGGGAGATCCCGGTGATCGCCAGCACGAGCCCGAGGAGGGAGGCGACCGTGAGGGGGTTGCGGAAGGGGAGGAGCAGGGCCGCGCGCACCGAGCGGGCCCCCTTGTCGAGGATGAGGAAGGAGACCGGGGTGAGGACGATCAGCTGGAAGAGCAGGATCGGGGCGACCAGCGCGCCGTCGCCCAGCACGTAGATCGCGATGGGCACGCCGAGGTTGCCGGCGTTCACGTACGACGAGGCCAGCGCGCCGATCGTGGCCTCGCGGCGGTCGCGGCCCCAGGCCAGGCGCGCCACCAGCACGTAGACGAGCTGGACGCACGCCACCGCCACCACCTCGGTCAGCAGCACCGGCGAGAAGAGGATGTGGAGGTCCGCCCGGGACACGGTGGCGAACATCAGCGCCGGGGTGGCCACGAAGAAGGCCAGGCGCGACAGCACCAGCTCGTCGCTGGCCCGCAGCAGGCCCCCCATCCCGATCAGGTAGCCGATCACGGCAACGGACACCAGGGCGGCGAACGCCGCGACAACCCCCGACACTGACCAACCTCCGAAATGGGACGTTCAGCAGCGTATCGGGATGGTTGACCGGCGAAGCAGCGGGTCTACGCTGTGCGCATGCGAGTAGCGGTGATTGGCGCCAGCGGTCATATCGGCACGTACCTCATCCCCCGGCTGGTCGAAGGCGGACACGACGTCGTGGCCGTGAGCCGGGGCAAGCGGGAGCCCTACAGCCCGCACGGGGCCTGGCAGCGGGTCACCCAGATCACCGCCGACCGCGACGCGGAGGACGCCGACGGCACGTTCGGGCGGCGGATCGTGGAGCTGGAGGCCGACGTCGTCATCGACCTCATCTGCTTCACGGAGACCAGCGCCCGCGACCTGGCGGCGGCGCTGACCGGGAAGGTCCGGCAGTTCCTGCACTGCGGGACGATCTGGACGCACGGGCCGAGCAGCCGGGTGCCGACGACCGAGGACATGCCCAAGCGACCACTCGGCGAGTACGGCAAGCAGAAGGCCGCCATCGAGGCCCACCTCCTCGAACGCGCGCACCGCGACGGCTTCCCCGCCACGATCATCCACCCGGGCCACATCACCGGTCCCGGCTGGGTGCCGGTCAACCCTGCGGGCAACGTCGATCCGGCCGTGTTCCAGACGCTGGCCGACGGCGGCGAGCTGGCGCTGCCGAACTTCGGATTGGAGACCGTCCAGCACGTGCACGCCGACGACGTGGCGCGGCTGTTCGTGGACGCCATGGTCAACCCGTCGGCCTCCGTGGGCGAGAGCTTCCACTCCGTTGCCACCAGCGCCCTGACGCTGCGCGGTTACGCCGAGGCGGTGGCGGGCTGGTTCGGGCAGGAGGCGCGGCTGACGTTCCTGCCGTGGGAGCGGTGGCGCGAGACGGTCTCGGAGCGGGACGCGCAGATCACGCTCGACCACATCTCCTACAGCCCCCACTGCAGCATGGAGAAGGCCGAACGGCTGCTGGGGCACCGGCCCCGTTACGCGCCGCTCGAGGCCGTCTCCGAGGCGGTCGACTGGCTGGTCCGGGCGGGCACCATCACCCGCTGAGGCCGGGCGTCTTCCTATCCGTTTCCGTAATCGATTATCCGCCACCGTTCGGAGGGGGCGTTTCTGCCGACCACGACGTCGTAACGACGTTCCCCGTCCGGCTCCGGCCCCGCTTCCTCTTAAGGAAATTCAACCTTCCGATCGCCTCGCGCTGATCTCGTACGTACGGGTGACCGCCACGAGGTCGCCGTCCTCCCGGGTCGCCGCCACCACGCCCTTCGGCCTCGGGACGAATCCGGGAACCCGCTGGAGCCCGTCGGTCTCCGCGACGGCGGTCAGCCGGAACCGGTCCGTCCCCGGGACCCGCAGCGAGATCTCCGCTCCCGTGTCGGGCAGGCCGCGGAAGCGGATCTCACCTGGCCACGTGTTGGCCCGGACGCCGGTGACGTCGACGCTCATCGGTGTCAGGCCGTCGGCGGCGGCCGTCGCCGCGGCGATCGGGCGCTCGACCCGCAGCGTGACCGAGCGCGCCGCCCTGCCGGCGGTCACGCGGAGCCGGACCGTGTCGCCGTCGCGGCCGAGCACGGTCACCCGGGGCTCGGCGGCGCCGGCCGCCGCCGGTGCCCGTCCCGTCCAGAGCGAGGTGCCGCGGGCGTAGCCGGGTGGCAGTGGTGTGGTGTCGTGGCCGGACACGTACCTCCTGGTCCAGGCGGGCGGCTCCGCGTCGGCGCTGACCCAGCTGGCGGTCCTGGTGTCGGCGTCCATCACGTACGCGAGGTGCGTGCGCAAGGGGTTGGCCGGGTCGAAGCCGTCCCGGGCCAGGCCGATCGGCACCAGCAGCACCGCGAGCCCGGCGGCGGCGAGCGGGACCAGGGACTGCCTGCGCTCCGGCAGGCACAGCTCGGCGATCGGCAGCACCGTCAGCCCGAAGACCGCCAGCACCAGCGCGGGCACCCCGCCGAGCGCGAGGCCCATCCCGTCGAACGCGGTCCTGGCCAGGGCGGGCAGCAGCGCCGCCGCCACGACCGCGCCCAGGGTCACCGCCGTCACCTGGAGCACCGCCACCTGGCGGGCCGCGCCGCGCAGCAGGATCGCGGCCGTCCCGCCGAGCGCGCAGAACAGCGCGGGCAGCGTCAGCACGTACGACATGCCCGGCGCGACCTGGGCGCACAGCAGGCCGAGCGCGGCCGGCCAGGCCAGCGCGCCGACAGCCAACGCGGCGGGGCCGAGGCGGCGGCGCAGCGGCAGGTACCAGCAGAGCAGCGCCAGCGCGGCCAGGATCACGACGGCCGCCTGGAACGCCTGCGGCCGGTGCAGCAGCCCGCCCATCCCGTCGTACGCGGGCCGCCAGGCCACCAGCACCTCCCACAACCCCTGCGCCAGGGCCGCCGCGAGCAGCAGCGGCACGACCCCCGACGCGGCGGCGACGGCGAGCCGGGGCAGGCTGAGCAGCCGCCTTCTCCGGGCCAGCGCCGCCAGCCCCGCGACCGCCGCCGCCGCGAGCCCGGCCAGGGGCCAGACGAGCGCGTTCGGGTACGTGACCATGGTCCCGAAGATCCGGAAATAGGTGAGGTCATGGTCCGCGTCCAGCGTTTCGAGGTCGGCGCCGCCGAGCGCGCGGGTCAGCGCCAGCATGTTCGAGCCGTGGTGCTGCAGGCTGCCCCGGTCGAGGTGGGCGAGGGAGTCGTCGGCGGTGTGGTAGCGGGAGGAGCCCTCGATGTAGGCGAAGTTCATGCCGGTGAAGCCGCTCTCGGCCATCGGGGTGAAGTCGGTGTTGTTCGGGAGCAGCCGGTACAGCTCGCCCAGCGTGGAGTCGCCGCGCGGGTGCGGCACGGCGCCGGCGAACGTCCCGACCAGCCCGGCGTTGTTCCTGGACGTCTGGAACATCAGCGACGGCCCGCTCACGCCCCGGGCCTCCCAGTTGAGCAGCACCCCTCCCTTGCGGCCCAGCGGGTGCTCCCTGACGAACGCCTCGGCGCCCAGCACGCCGTCCTCCTCGCCGTCCGACATCAGCAGCACGAGGTCGTTGCGGAGCGCGGTGCCCTTGAGCGCCCGTACCGTCTCCAGCATGGCCGCGACCGCGGCGGCGTCGTCGGAGGCGCCCGGGCCCATGGCCGCGGAGTCGTAGTGCGCGGCGATCACCACCGTCCCGGTCGGGTCGCTGCCCTTCGCCGTGGCCACGATGTTGTCCACCTGCCCGAACGACGCCAGCCCGGCCGACGTGTTCGCGCCGATGGCCCGCTGCACCCGCACGTCGAGCCCCGCCGCGCGCAGCTGCCCGGTGAGGTAGTCCCTGGCCCGCTCACCGGCCCGGCTGCCGATCGGGCGCGGCTCGGTGGCGAACCTCTCCAGGTGGCGCAGCGCCCGCTCCGCGCTGAACTCCCCGTCCGGCGCCGAGGCGGGCAGGGGCTGCATGGTGCTGTCCGCCATGGCGGTCAGCATGATCACACCGGCCAGCGCGAGCAGGGCGCACAGCCCCGCCAGCGCCCGGCGGGGGACGTCGAACAACTTTCCCGTCATGGCCAGGAACGCTAGGTACGCGGGCCATGGCGGCGGAATGATGCGCGTGCCCGGATCGACCTGCGGTTTTCCGCAGGTCTACCAGGCCACCTCCAGGGAGCTCATGCCGTACACGATGTGGGAGGAGCGGAAGTCCGCGGCGCCCGCCTCGCGCAGGCCCGGGAAGCGCTGGAGCAGCGCCGGGAAGGCGATCCGCAGCTCCATGCGCGCCAGCGGGGCGCCCAGGCAGTGGTGGATGCCGTGGCCGAAGGCGACGTGTCCGGGAGCGCCGCGGGAGATGTCGAACGTGCCCGCGTCGGGCATGAGGGCGGGGTCGCGGTTCGCGGCGGGCAGGGCGCAGAGGACCAGATCACCGGGCTGGATGGTACGGCCGCTCAGCTCGACCTCCGCCGTCGCGACCTTGGTCGTGCCCGAGTTGACGATGCTCAGCCAGCGCAGCAGCTCCTCCACCGTGGCGTCGATGCGCTCGGGCTCCTTCCTGAGGAGTTCGAGCTGCTCGGGGTGGCGCAGCAGGGCCAGGGTGCCCAGGGCCAGCATGTTGGAGGTGGTCTCGTGGCCCGCGAACAGCAGCAGGCTGCCGATGCCGACGAGCTCGTCCGTGGTCAGGTCGTCGCCGTGCTCGCGTACCAGCATGCCGAGCAGTTCCTCGCCCGGGTCCTGCTGGATGCGCTGGACCAGGGCCTCCATGTACGTGCGCGCCTCGAACTGCAGCCCCAGCCGCTCCTCGCCGGGCACCGACAGGTCGAGCATCCTGCTGGTGCGGCGCTGGAAGCCGTCCCGGTCCTCGTACGGGACGCCGAGCAGCTCGCAGATGACCAGCGACGGGATCGGCAGCGAGAACGACGTGACCAGGTCGGCCGGCGAACCGGCGGCCTCCATGGCGTCCAGGTGGTCGTCCACGATGCGCCTGATCCGGGGCTCCAGCCGCTGCATCCGCCGGTTCGTGAACTCGGGGGTCAGCATCTTGCGCAGCCGCGTGTGCTCGGGCGGGTCCACGCCGAGGAGGTTGCCCGCCTGGATCTTGGCTAACTGCTCGGGGGTCATCTCTGGCGCTCCGGGGAGGCGTGCCACCGTCTGCTGGGCGATCCTGAATCGTTCGGCGTCGCCGAGGACCTCGCGGACCTCCGCGTACCTGGTGACGAGCCAGACGTCCAGGCCGAACGGGGTCGTGACGCGCCTGATCCCCTCCTCCTCCCTGAGCGCCGCCAGCTCGGGAGCCGGGTCGAACCCCACCCGCCGCATGTGCAGCGGCATCGTCGAGGACTCGGTCATGCAAACCCCTTGATGATCGTCGGTTGAGGCGTAAACCGTAACAACCCCCCAAGCCGGTCTCCAGTGCGCCCGCGCCGGGGTTGCGGGGGTGTGGGGGAAGGGACAGCATGATCCTTACGACGGGGAGGGCGGTTCCTGTGGATGTGCCGGTGTTGGTCGCCGGAGGCGGGCCCGTGGGGCTGGCGGTCGCCGTGGAGCTGGCGTACCAGGGCGTGAGGTGCCTGGTGGTCGAGCCGCGCGAGGAGGTGTCGTGGCTGCGGCCCCGCGCGAAGACGACGTCGGCGCGTTCGATGGAGCTGCTCCGGAGATGGAGCCTGGCGGAGCGGGTGCGGGAGCGCGCCCCGCTGGCCGTCGGGTGGTCGGACCAGGCCGTGTTCGTCAGCAGCCTGCTCGGACGGGAGGTCACCAGGATCGGCGGGTGCTTCGGGCTGGACCTGGTCGGCTCCGAGCTGGCGGCCGAGCCGGGCCAGCAGGTGCCGCAGCCGCTGGTGGAGGAGGTGCTGCGGGAGGCCGTCGGCGACGCGCTGCTGACCGGATGGCAGGTGGCCGGGCTGCGGGAGGACGCCGACGGGGTGTCGGTGCGCATCGCGTCCGCCACGGGCGAGGAGCGTGCGGTACGCGCCCGGTACGTGGTCGGCTGCGACGGCCCGCGCAGCGTGACCAGGGCGGCCATCGGCGCCCGCTACGAGGGCCGCCAGGACGCCAGGCCCAACTTCAACATCGTCTTCCGCGCCCCCGGGCTGGCCGAGCGGATGCCGCACGGCCCCGCCGTGCACTACTGGGTGCTGAACCCGGCCCAGCCCGGCATCGTCGGCCGCCTCGACCTGGAGGACACCTGGTGGTGCATCGCCCAGGGCGTCCCCGCCACGGGCGTTGATCCGATGCGGCTGGTCCGCAATCTGGCGGGTGCCGACATCGAGGCGGAGATCCTGGCCACCGACCCGTGGACCGCGCGGATGCTGCTGGCCGACCGGTACGGGAGCGAGCGCGTGTTCCTGGCGGGCGACGCGGCGCACCAGAATCCGCCGTACGGGGGGCACGGGTTCAACACCGGGATCGGGGACGCGGTCAACCTCGGCTGGAAGCTGGCCGCCGTACTGCACGGATGGGCGCCCGCCACGTTACTGGCCACCTACGAGACCGAGCGCCGCCCGGTCGCCGCCGACACCATCGAGGCCGCCGCCGCGAACATGGCCACCCTCGCCCCCGAGCTGGCCGACCCGGCGCTGATGGGGGAGGAGGCCGAGTTCGAGAAGGTGCGGCCCGCCGTGGCGGAGGCGGTGCGCAGGACGAAGGACAGCGAGTTCCACAGCCTGGACCTGGTGCTCGGCTACACGTACGAGGGCTCGCCCGTCGTCGCCGAGGGCACCGGGGAGCGGCTGCCGCACCGGTGGCTGGCTCCCGGCGTGTCCCTGTACGACCGGCTGGGCCGGGGCTTCAGCGTGGTCGGGGACCAGCGCCTGCCCGGGGCCGTGGCGCTGGCCGAGGAGGCGCGGGAGCTGGGGGTGCCGCTGCGGGCCGTGGACCTGCCGGGCATGCCCCTGACGCTGGTCCGCCCCGACCAGCACGTGGCCTGGCGCGGCGAGCATCCCGACGGCGTTATGAGGCGGGCGCTCGGTCACGGCCCTTCCGTCAGCAGCCGCCCTTGAGGACGGCTCTGCGTATGAGGATGCATTGGGGCCCGTTGGCGTTGTTGCTGCTGCCGTTGATGGTGTTGCCGGTGTTCACGGAGCCGTTCGCATTCTCGAAGTTGCCGCTGTTCAGCTGCCGGCCCACGCTCCGGTAGTTGCCGCTCTTCCAGGAGTTGCCGCTGTCCTTGGGGATGCCGTGCCCGAGAGCGGGAAAGGCGGGTGCCAGCGACAACATCAGCGCGAGTTGCGTCGCCACCACCCCGGTTCGCCGTCTGAAGGTCGTCATCGCCGGTCACCGGGAAATGGTCTGGGAGCCGTTGGCATTGTTGCCGCCGTTGATGGTGTTGCTGCTGTTCACGGCGCCGTTCGCATTATCGAAGTTGCCGCTGTTGATGGGATTTCCCTCATTGTGATAGTTCCCGCTGTTGGTGGAGTTCCCGCTGTTCTCCGCGCCGTTAACACACTTGGTCGGAGAATTGGGCGACGGCGAGTTGTAGGCGATCAGCCGATTTCCGCAGAAAACGCCGGGAAGCGCTCTGAGCACCGTACCCAGATCCGCGCCGACCAGCTCGGTGAGCAGGGAGCTCCCGTCGGGCGGCGGCTCGGCCGACGCGGCGGTCGGGGCCAGCAGCACACCGCACCCGAACGCGAGGCCCGCAACAATCCGTACGAATGCCCTCAATGCGCTGCCCGCCATTTCTCGCGACATGATCCACTGAAACGTAGCACCGGGGGATGGCTCATCACGGAAAGCCCTCCAAAGGGTCGCGATAACTCGCCGCAAAAAACTACTTCCGGGTCCGGCCCGGCGGCAGGCTGAGCGTGAACACCGTGTTCCCCGGCTCGCTGCGTACCTCGACCCGCCCGTCGTGGGCCGCCGTGACCGCCGACACGATGGCCAGTCCCAGCCCGCTGCCGCCGGCCAGCCGGGAGCGCGACCCGTCGCCCCGCCCGAACCTGCCGAACACGTGGGGGAGCACGTGCCCGGGAATGCCCGGCCCGTCGTCCGCGACCTCGACGCGCACCCGCTCCCCGAGCCGGACCGTCGCGGTGACCGTGGTGCCGGGCGGGGTGTGGGTACGGGCGTTCGCGAGGAGGTTGGTCACCACCTGGTGCAGGCGGTCGGCGTCTCCCAGGACCAGGGCGGGCTGGTCGGGCAGGCTGATCAGCCAGCGGTGGCGGGGTGCGGCCGCGTAGGCGTCGCCGACCGCGTTGACCACGATCGGCGACAGGTCCAGCTCCACCCGTTCCAGCGGGCGGCCCGCGTCCAGCCTGGCCAGCAGCAGCAGGTCCTCCACCAGCGTGGTCATCCGGCCCGCCTCCGAGCGGATGCGGCCGAGCGCGTGCTCCGTCTGCGGCCCGTGCCACTCGCCGCTGCGCCTGGTCAGCTCCGCGTAGCCGACGATGGAGGCCAGCGGCGTGCGCAGTTCGTGGCTGGCGTCGGCGATGAACCGCCGCAGCCTCGTCTCGCTCTCGTGCCGCACACCGAGGGCGGTCTCGACGTGCCCGAGCATGCGGTTGAGCGCGCCGCCCACCTGCCCGACCTCGGTGTGCGGGTCGGTGTCCACCTCGGGCACGCGGGCCAGGCGCACGACGTCCCCGGTGGCCAGCGGCAGCTCCGACACCCTGGCGGCGGTGGCCGCGAGCCGTCCGAGCGGGCGTACGGCACGGCGTACGAGCAGGGTGCCGGCGACGGCCGTCAGCGCGACGCCTGCCAGCGTGACGGCGGCCTCCACCACGACGAGCCTGGTCAGCATGGAGTCCACGGCGGTCATGGGCAGCCCGGTGACCAGCACGTCGCCGTCGGGCGTGCGGGCGGCGGCCATCCGGTAGGCGCCCAGCGGACCCAGGTCGACCGTCACGGGCTCGCCGGTGACGGCGGCGAGCGACGGCGGCGCGGGCAGCTCCCGCACGGTGGCGATGCCGGTCAGCACGGCGGCCCGCCGCACCACCCCCTGGCGGATCCGCGCGCCGAACGTGCCCTCGGCCTGACCGGGCGACAGCAGGAACGACACCTCCCGGGCCTGCGGCGGCGGGTCCTCCCGTTGCGCCGCCGCGCTGGTCGAGCGGCGGGCGGCCGAGGTGACCTGGCTGTCGAGCCGGTCGGTGAGGAAGTCGTGGAACAGCAGCGTCGTCGCGGTGGCGATGACGGCGCAGACGGTGACCAGCAGCGCGATCGAGGAGACCACCAGCCTGGTCTCCAGCGACATCGTCATCCGGCGGGTCTGAGCGTGTAGCCCACTCCGCGTACGGTGTGGATCATCGGCTGCCGCTGCGCGTCGATCTTGCGCCGGAGGTAGGAGATGTACAGCTCGACGACGTTGCTCTGGCCGCCGAAGTCGTAGGCCCACACCCGGTCGAGGATCTGCGACTTGCTGAGCACCCGGCCCGGGTTGTGCATGAGGAAGCGCAGCAGCTCGAACTCCGTCGGCGTGAGCCTGATCTCCTTGCCGTCCCGCCGTACCTGGTGGGTCTCCTGGTCCAGCGTGAGGTCCCCGACCACGAGCCCGGCGTCGGCCCGCGCCTGGGCCGCGCCCGAGCGGCGCAGCAGGCCCCGCAGCCTGATGACGACCTCCTCCAGACTGAACGGCTTCGTGACGTAGTCGTCGGCGCCGGCCCGCAGTCCGACGAGCCGGTCCTGGAGCGAGTCCAGCGCGGTCAGGAACAGGATCGGCACGCCCGGCAGCACCGCGCGCAGCCGGGGAAGGAGCTGGATCCCGTCCATGTCGGGCAGCATGACGTCCAGGACGATCGCGTCCGGACGGAACCCGCGCGCCGCGCGGATGGCCTCGCTGCCGTTGTGCGCACTGCGGACGTCCCAGGACTCCTGGCGCATGACCATGGAAAGGAGCTCGGTCAGCGGAGGCTCGTCGTCCACGACGAGGATGTTGATCGAGCTGCCGTCCGATCGGCGCACGGGCTCGGACCGGGAGTTCGGGCTGGTCGTGTGCATATTCGTGACGATGACCTCCCTCTATGAAGGTTTGATGATGCCTGCTTGTGAATCGCCTGTGAGCTGCTCCCGGGCGATGCGCGGAAGGGCCCGGCGGCGTGCCGGGCCCTTCCTACGCGAAGCCGTCACCCCCTTATTCGGTCAGAAGAGCTTCCCGGACCAGACATTGGCCGCGGAGGCGTAGACGCTGTAGGTCTCGGCGTCGAAGTACGGCGAGCTGATGTAGTCGACCCGGTCGTTCTCGTCCTGGTCGTAGAACGCGCTGGTCACGCCGTTGAGGTAGCCGAGCCGCTTGGCGCTGCTGTACTTCAGCAGCCACGGCCCGCCGTCGGCGCCGGCGGTCATGGAGCACTTCAGCCCGACGTGCTCCTCGATCTTCTTGGCGGCCGAGCCCACGGTCTTGGCCGTGGTCGTGCCGTAGCACCACTTGGGCGTGACGCCGGTGAACGGCTTGTTGCCGTCGGGCTGCGCGGCCTGCGGGTAGCCGAACACGTAGTGCGCCTTCTTCAGCGGCTGGTTCCAGGAGATGCCCTGGCCGCCGACGTTGTCGCCCAGCCGGCCCGCGTCCGTGGCGTCGATCACGTGGTACGTGTTCGACGACCGGTCGTAGTAGCCGTGGTCGGCCTTCGTGGTGTCGGTGCCCGGCTTGGCCCGGTCGGCCTCGTACTCGGACCTGGTGACGGTCGAGTCCTTGACGGTCACGCCGTTGTAGACCGAGACGAACGCGTAGTCGCGGTCGTAGTCCTCGTACACGCTGTAGTCGTAGTGCACGAACGCCTGCTTGCCGACGTAGACCCCCCACGGGGCCTTGCCCTGGTAGTAGCCGGGCACGAAGACCCAGTTGTCCATGAGCTGCTCGTCATTGGCCGTGTCGTACACGCAGTGGCCGGCCGTGGCGACCACGTTGGCGTACTTGCCCTGGATGGAGGAGGCCGAGCACCAGCGCTTCTTGCCCGCCGAGTCGACGAAGAAGACCTTGCCGACGGTCTTCGGCAGGTTGACGTTCTTCGACTTGGTGGTGGTCGTGGTGGTGCCGGTCGGGGCGACCGAGCCCGCCTTGGTGTCGGTGGACGGGGTGCCCGTGGAGGTGAGCTTGTCGACGTCGGTGGTGTCCTCCTCGATGTAGGTGGCGGCCTTCAGCGCGGCGCCGTTGTTCTCCAGCCAGTAGGCGGCGATGCCCTTGGCGGTGGTGATGCTGACGCTCTCGGTCGGCTTCACGTGCGGGGCGGCCTGCGCGCCGCCCGCCAGCGAGGCGCCGAGCAGCGCCGTGGCGGCCAGCCCGCCGCCGACGGGGGCGAGGGCGTGCTTGATCTTCAAGGGGGTACTCCTTGCTCGTCGCGGGAACGCCATGAGCGTTCGGTGCGTCTGTGAGGCAGGAAGGTATCCCTCTCAGCCCAGCCTTTATGTCCCCCTATGCCCGGATTTAGCTGGCACACAGCTTGCCGTGATCGTGCCGTGATCTCATTGGAGATCGCGTCGCCACGCCGATTCCCCAGGGCGGCCGCCGAATCTGAGAACGAACCCGGGAAGAATCTGAGAATCGCATAAGAGAAATTATGTGTTGCAGATCACTGACCCCAGGTCGAGGCCGCTACCTGCGCTTATCCAATACATAAGGTGGGCACAGGCGTTTCTCAGGTTGGCTCGGCAGGGTGATTGGCGAGGGAAGACCTTCGGGGCTGAATTCAGATGTTCGGCCAGGTCCGTCCCGGATTGGATTCGTATCCAGTGCGCTTCTCCAAGCCTTTCGCCGTGACCCTCGCCAGCGCCGCCCTGCTGACGCTGCCCCTGTCGGGCGCCGCGTTCGCCGACGCCAGGCCGCAGCCGGCGGCCACCGCCAAGGCCCCGCAGCCGACGCACTCGAACCCCGTCACGCCCACCGTGCCCCAGGACCAGCTGGTCAAGGGCCGCGACGACGCTCGCAGGTTCGCGCTGAAGGTCTCCGTCGACCCTGACCGGGTGCGCGCCGGCGACTCGTACGACGTGACGATCGCCGCCAAGGGCCTGCGCTCCGGCACGGCCGTCGTGACCAGCCCCGAGGGCAAGAGCTACCGCGTGACGCTCTCCGACGGCGAGGCCACCAAGACCCTGACCGTGCCGTCGAAGGCCAAGCCCGGCAGCAAGACCGTGACCGTCAAGGTCGGCAACCAGACCGCCACGGCCTCCTTCGACGTGCTGGCCCCCCGCCCGCAGCGCCACCGCAACCACGACGGCAAGTAGTAGGTGGGCCAGGGGCCACCCACCCGTTGCCCATCTGGGTGGTGGGCCCGCTGACACCCGCCCCGGACAAAGGGCTTCGCCGGGGGCGCTTCGCGCAGGGGCTCAGACGCCCCTATTCAGGCGCCTCCGGCGCACCCCCCCGCGCCTCCGGCGCCATCGTCCCCGCCCGTTGACCGGTTGGATGGTGGGCCGTCTGCTGCCCACCCCGGACCGGCTCGCCTTCGGAGAATTTGTGGGCCGGGGAGTATGGGGCGACCTATTGCCAGAGAAGAACGGCGCCGAGCTTGGCAAGCGGTTGCCGGGGCTGGTCACTAGAGCGTTCTACGGCGCATGGCGGCTACGGATGGCCTGGGTTCAATCAACGTGGGGATGCCTCTGCTCCAGGTAGTCGTTGAGCTGCCGCCACTGCGTGGGGTGAATGTCCAGCAAGTGCAGTTCACCTGGCTCAACCCACCGCACATCGCTCGCCTCGTCGTTGGCCTCCGGCTGACCGCCGACCGGGCGGGCGATCAACATGACCTCGTACTCCTGGCGGATCTCGCCGTCCGTGTAGGCGACGATGTGACCAGGGTCGGAGTAGATCCCAAGGATGCCCACCGGCTCGACCAAGACTCCGGTCTCCTCTTCGGTTTCCCGTACGGCGCACTGCGAGGGCGTCTCACCGATCTCCATCTTGCCCATCGGCAACGCCCACTGGCCCGTGTCGCGACGGCACTGCATGAGGATGCGCCCCGCGTCGTCCACGGTGACCGTCCCACAGGCCGGTACGAGACTGTTCGCCTTGGGTGCGCTCGGGTCGTTCCAGTACTCGACTCGTCCCATGAGGTGCCTCTCAGATCTCCGCGCCGGACCACGGAACGGCTCCGGCCCAGACGCGCTCGAACGACGACATGTAGTGCTCGGCCATCGTCCCGCCATCGAGGCGGCGGAAGTGGAAGGTCGGGTTGGCCGAGGCCGGTTCTCCGTATACGTGTGGATTGACCAGGACGTCATCGTCATAGCGGAACAGCGAGGCGTACGGCGTGGTGGAGTGCAGACGGACCTCGCAGCCATCCAACTCGGGCAGCGCCCGGTAGTAGGTCAGGGAAGAGCGGATCTTGGCGGCCAACGTCCCGCCCAACCCTTCTTCGCGATCGCGGGTCTCGACAGACTGGGCGGTGGGATCTCCGAAGCACAGCCTGATCGCGACACCGCGTTGCGCAGCCTCGGCCAGTGATCGAGCGATCTTCGGCTGCGTCTGGGCGTAGAACGTCCCGGAGAAGACCAGGACGTCCACCCGCTCCTGAGCGTCGGTCAGGAACCGTAGCCACAGCTCACGAGGCACGCTGGCCCGGTCGGGAAAGACCTCCACGAGTTCCGACCTGTTCGCCCGGCCTCGGCGCGCTTGACTGCTCTCCAGCACGTCAGGCCACAGGTACGTCTCGTCAGCGGTCAGCAGCTTCGCCGCTGCCCACCTGTGCCGCCGGTGCGGGACCCGGCCTGTGTTGATCCAGCGCTCGACCGTCTTGGGCCCGACGCCACACGTCTCGGCCAGGTCTTCCAGGGCCACACCGTGGCGGAGCATCGCTGTGCGTAGGCGCTCGTTCACGCATTCCAGTGGACGTTAACGTCCGGGACGTTGCAAGGCCGTCTCGGGACGTTTCTCGGTGGCTCAACACGTCCCGACACCGGGCTGCGGCGAAGTTCAAAGGTCCCGCCCACCTGGCTTCACTTGGTCGTACTGGCACCGAAGTCACGGGAGGTAGGTGGATGTATCCACAGCAAGCGCTGCGCGGCCCACAGGTCGTCACGTCGCTGGACGCGGCGCAGCAGTTGCAGCGGGCGTTAATCCACCTGAACATCTCCAGCGACGTGCAAGACGGTTACGGCATCGCCCTCGTCTCCGTCTGGGTCGGCCTCCTCGTCTGGTGCCGCCACGACGCCTTCTGGTGGCGTACGGGCTGGGAGCCGGGCCGAAAGCGTGCCGTCTATGCCAGGCACCCGCTCCCGGATCCAGGCAGAGCCGCACGGCGTATCGCTATGCGTTACGCGGAGCTGCGCGGGGCGCATCCGCACTCGCCGTTGGTCGCAGGGGTGCAACCATGAACGCGACCCTGCAGCACCTGCTCAGCAGGTTCCCCGGGTGGCAGATCACAGACATGGCCGGCGGCTGGGTCGCGATCCGCACCCACTTGGTACGTAGTGATAGCGGGCTCGCCAACGTCCGCTGCGGAGCGACTTTGGAGGAACTGGCCAGGAACCTTCAAGCCGAGTGCAGGCTCCAGAATTCGCATTCACCTGCGGTAGACCAGTGATTCGATGACGACCCGGCCCACAACGCAGGGTCTCCAGTCCCGAAGCTCTGGTAGTGGCGCGGCAGCAGGTTCTTCTTGAGTATCTTGGGCACCGCGTCTGGGCCGATGCGTCGAAGGTCGTCGACCACCGGCGCCGTGAAGACGACGTCGGACACGTTTACTCGTCGTCCGGGATGGCGGCCAGCGATTCGCGAGTGTGCCCGAAAGCGCCCAGCACCTCATCGAGCGAGACCCGCTCCCCCGTGTCAGTGACCGACCGAGCGAGCACCACCGCCAGATCCCGCAGATCGGCCGTCGCCGCCTCCAACTCGTTGAGCCGGCGGATGCTCACCACGGCCGCCACCGGCTGGTGCCGGCGGGTGAGCACCAGATCGATCCCCTGCTCCGCCTCGGCCACCAGGCGGGCAACCCCTCGCTGGGCCGCCTCGGTGACGCTCAACTCGGTAGCGTCGTGCAGGGCAGTCACGCATCAACTGTAACCGCGCCGGTCCCTGGCCGCCGCCATCCGATCCACCCACGAAGCGAAGGCCTCTGGCAGTGGTTCGACCACCAAGGTTCATGTGCGAGTAGGTGAACTTGAACAAAGTGGTCACGACGGCCGGGGTGGAGCGGTGCTCGATCGTGTGACCAGCTCGGTCGGCAGCTCGATCCGGCCCGGGGCGCCGTCGGTGAGCAGTGCCGTCAGCGCCGCAGCGCCCAGCTCGGGCCAGGGCTGGCGGACCGTGGTGAGGGCCGGTGTGACGTGCGCGGCGGCCAAGGAGTCGTCGAAGCCGATCACGCTCACGTCGTCGGGCACGCGCAGCCCGTGCTCGCCCAATGCCTGGTACACCCCGACGGCCATGGAGTCCGAGCAGGCGAAGACGGCGGTCGGCAGATGGGGGAGGGAGGCGAGCAGGCGGCGGGTGGCTCGTAAGGCATCGCCCTGCTGGAAGTAGCCGCACGCCTCCCACCGGGGATCGGCCCGGAGCCCGGCCGCGACCATGGCCTGGCGGTGGCCGGCCAGCCGTTCGGCCGCGCACGGGACCCCGGGGCGGCCCGTGACGACGGCGATCCGCGAGTGACCGAGGGCGATCAGGTGCTCGGTGGCCGCCCGCGCGCCGTCCAGGTTGGCCGAGGCGACGGCGGGCAGGCTGGACGGCGGCTTGCGGCGCGGGTCGACGATCACCGCGGGGATCCCGCGGTCGGCCAGCCAGGCCCGCTGCGCGGCGGTCGGCGACGTGCGCACGAGCAGGACGCCGGCGCTGTCGCGGGCGCCGATCCGGTCCAGCCACGCGGGCGGGGGCTGGCCGTGCTTGGTGCGGTCGCACACGGCCGAGACCACCAGGTCCACGCCCGCCCGCCAGGCCGCGTCCTCCACCCCGCCCAGGATCGCCAGCGCGTACGGCGAGTCGAGGGCCTGCAGCATGACGTCCACCATGCTCCCCCGCGCGGGCCTGACCCGCTGCCTGGGGTAGCCGCGCCGCTCCAGCACCTCGGCGACCAGCCGGCGGGTGTGGGCGGAGACGTCGGAGCGGCCGTTGAGAGCTTTGGAAACGGTTGCAACGGACACGCCGGCCTCGCGGGCGATCACGGCCAGTTTGGGCAACTGCTGGGGCTGGTCCTCGACCGTCATGACCCCCACTCTCCCCGCCGCGCCTGGGAATCGCCAGGCCAGCGCCCCGAAAATTTCGAATTTCAGGCATGACGGCCTGCTCCCGGCCGTCGGCGGGTATCCGGGCCATTTGACGGCAGGTGCATGCGGGTGCGACGTTTCCTGCAACCGATTGCAGCACCGCCAAGGAGTGAGGGATGACGACCTACCGCAACCCCGTGCTGAACGCCGACTGGTCCGACCCCGACGTGCTCCGCGTCGGCGCGGACTTCTACTTGACCGCCTCCACGTTCACCAAGGTCCCGGGCCTGCCTATCCTGCACTCGCGCGACCTGGTCAACTGGACGATCATCGGGCACGCCGTGACGAGCGGCTATGACGACGTGCGGCCGGGTTGCGGCGTGTGGGCGCCCTCGCTGCGCCACCACGACGGGCGGTTCTGGATCTTCTACGGCGACCCCGACGTGGGGATCCACGTGGTGAGCACGGAGGACCCGCGGGGTCCGTGGACCGCGCCGCACGTGGTGAAGCCGGGCGCCGGGCTCATCGACCCGTGCCCGCTGTGGGACGACGACGGCCAGGCGTACCTGGTGCACGGCTGGGCCAAGAGCCGCGCCGGCGTGAACAACCGGCTCACCCTGCACCGCATGTCGCCGGACGCCCGCGAGGTGCTGGACGCGGGCACGCTGATCATCGACGCCGACCTGCTGCCCGGCTACCGGACGCTGGAGGGCCCCAAGCTCTACAAGCGCGACGGCACGTACTGGGTCTTCGCCCCGGCGGGCGGCGTGGAGCAGGGCTGGCAGTCGGTGTTCCGGGCGAGCTCGGTCTTCGGCCCGTACGAGGACCGGATCGTGCTGGAGCAGGGCGGCACCGACGTGAACGGGCCGCACCAGGGCGGCTGGGTGGACACCCCGTCGGGCGGGCACTGGTTCATGCACTTCCAGGACCGCGGCGCCTACGGCAGGGTCGTCCACCTGCAGCCCATGACCTGGGAGGAGGACGGCTGGCCGGTCATGGGCGCGGACGGCGAGCCGGTGCCCGGCAGCCCCGTGCCCGTCCCCGGCGGCACGCCGGCCGAGCCCGCCACCTCCGACGACTTCGCCGGGCCGGAGCTCGGCCTGCAGTGGAGCTGGCAGGCCAACCCCGACCCCTCCTGGTGGGAGCTGCGGGACGGCACCCTCCGACTGGCCTGCGCGCCGGGGCCGGAGGACCTCAGGGAGCGCCCGTCCGTGCTCGGGCAGCGGCTGCCCGGCGACCCGTGCACGGTCACCACCGGCCTCACCCTGGACGGGGAGGGCCGGGCGGGACTGGTCGTGCTCGGGTTCACCTACGCCTACGTCGGGCTGGAGCGCACGGCGGGCGGGACCGTCCTGGTGTGCGGGGGCATGGAGCCCCTGCCCGTCAAGGACGGCGCGCACGTCACCGTCGGCGCGCGGATCGGGGAGAACGCGCTCGTCACGTTCCTGGCCGACACCGGCGACGGGCTGCGCGAGGTCGGCGCTCCCTTCCAGGCCACGCAGAGCCGGTGGGTGGGGGCGGTGCTGGGCCTGTTCGCGGCGGGGGACGGCGCGGGCCGGGCGGTGTTCGACGCGTTCACCGTGGACGTCGAGAGGTAGCCCCACAGAGTAATCGGACAACTACCTCTGGTTACCATAGATGGTGCATATGCGCATCGAATGGTGCGGATCACTCCAGGGGGGCTGGAAATGACTGATGACACCCGGGCCGACAGAGCGGGGCTCGACACGGCGGAGGTGGACGGCGAGGAGGTGCTGCTGCACAGCCAGGACGACCCGGTGGCCGCCGCCGCCGTGGACGCGGCCGTCGAGAGCGAGCTGCTGGACGAGTCGTCCGTACGGGAGGCCGTCGAGGTCGAGTGGTCGGCGGCCAAGCGGGAGAGCGGGCGCCAGATCGCCGGGCTGTCGCCCCAGGCCCAGGACCGCGTACGGCGGCTGCAGAGTGAGCTCGGCACCATGGGCGCGGAGGTCTGGCCGGTCTCCAGGTGGTGGGGTTTCGAGATCCACCTCAACGAGAGCGCCGCGTTGCTGGTCGCCGAGATCCCGCAGCTCGTCGGCGAGACCGCGGCCACCGTGCTGGGCTCCTGGCTCGCCCCGCACATCGAGCGGCAGGTGCGCGCCAAGGCCGACTGGATCACCTCGGTCGCCCGGCCGTACGGCGTGAAGCTGGTCTCGCCGTGGGTCGCGCCCGCCATGCTGGTGCCGGCCCGCGAGGACCGGCGCGACGGGGAGCGGCTGTACTGGACGGTTCACGAGCCCGGCGAGGGATGGACTCCTGACCAGACGTTCGTCGAGCACTTCAGCGTGTCGGCCCCGGCCCTCGCCGAGTTCCAGGACGGGCTGGTCCTCGTCCACCGCGGCGAGGTCGACGATCCCAGCCTGTGGTGGACGGTCTACGACGCCCAGGAAGGGTGGAGCGCGGACCGGAGACTGCCCGGGCACGTCAGCGACTCGGGCCCGGCGCTGGCGGCGTACGACGGGCGGCTCTACTGCGTGCACCGCGGCGACGGCGACGACAACCTGTGGTGGACGCGGTGGGACGGCTCCACCTGGAGCCCCGACGCCAAGCTCCCCGAGCACCCCAGCGCCTCCGCCCCCGCGCTGGCCACGTTCGACGGGCAGCTCTACTGCGTGCACGCCGGCACCGACTCCACCCTGTGGTGGACGCGGTGGGACGGCTCCTCCTGGAGCCCCTGCACCCAGCTGCCCCAGCACGCCTGCCGGTCCAACCCGGCGCTGGCCGTCTGGCGGGGCCACCTCTACTGCGTGCACACCGGCAAGGACTCCAGCCTGTGGTGGACGCGCTGGGACGGCTCCGCCTGGACGCCCGACCAGAAGCTGACCATGCACTCGGCCGCCGAGGGCCCCGCGCTGACCGTCTACAAGGACCGCCTCTACTGCGTCCACCGCGGCGCGAGCGACCAGCGCCTGTGGTGGACCGTCTTCGACGGCTCCTCGTGGAGCGCCGACGAGCGGCTGCCCGGCCATCACAGCGCCGAGGCCCCGGCCGCGATCGCCTACCGCGACCGGAACGCCACCCGCGACCAGCTCCTGGTCGTGCACCGCGGCACCCGCTAGACACGAAGAGGCGCCGGCCCGCGTGCGAGCCGGCGCCTCTTCGCCACCGCTACCAGCCGGCGAGCTGCTCCAGGAACCAGTCGATCAGCACCTCGGAGACGTTGCCGTGCTCGGTGTTGGCCGTGTCGCAGCAGAACGCGTCCAGGAATGTCTCGTCCTTCGGCAGCTCGGTGAGGTCCCTGCACAGGTCGGTCTGCCACTGGTACGGGTCCCTGGCCAGGGCGATGGCGCTGACCGCGGGCACGAAGCAGCTGTGGCGGAACCGATCCTGGACGGGCAGCCCGATCGCGTCGGCCACTCTGCCCCACGAGTCGAGCGTGCCGCCCGGCGCCCCGTCGAACGCGGCCACGTGCGAGGTGGCGCTCGTCCACGTCGGGGCCCCGAACTTGACCGTGCCGACGTTCTGCAGCTGGCCCATGTCCGGCTGGATCTTGGCCGTGAGCTGCAGCGGATCGTAGTGCAGGTCGAACACCGGCGTGCCTGGCGGCAGGTCGCGCCCCGTGCCGTCGCCGACCCCGTTGGCCAGGCCCAGCTTGTACGGGCGGATCGGGAACCAGCCGACCCGGCGCAGGTCGTCCAGGAAGTCCGTGCGCAGCGGGCTCGCGGTGGTCACGGGGCCCGAGTAGTCCTCGTTCTCGACCCAGGCCCACAGGAGCTGCTGCGCGGCCGGGCTGCGGATCAGCTCGGCCTGCCCGGGGCCGTTCGCGCTCGGCTCCAGCGATTCGTGCAGGTAGGCGAGCTGCTGGAGCACCAGCGGGATCCAGGCGCCGAGGTGCGGGGTGTCGTAGGAGAAGTACTTGTCGGTCTGGTGGTCGGCACCCTCGGTCTCCATGCGCGCCAGCGCATACCTGGTGACCATGCCGCCCATGCTGACGCCGCCGACGACCAGCGGGAGGTCGCCCTGCCGCTCCCCGATGGCCCGCTGGACGCAGGTGACCGCCACGGCGGCGTTGGCCTGGATGTACGTCTGACGCTGGTCGAAGCCCAGGAGGATGACGTCGATGCCCATGGTCCGGAGCTGGTCCAGGAACCCGGGGCTGCGCTCGCTGTTGAAGTGGGCCCACAACGCGTCCAGGTCGCTGGGTCCGTAACCGAAGCCGTCGGCGAAGATCAGCGGCCGGGTCAGCGCGGCGTGCCCGTCGGCCAGATAGATCGCGGCCCGCCCGGTGGCCGTGCGCCCCAGGTGCGGCTTGTCGCCCACCAGCTCCCAGACGCGGTCGGGCCTGGGCGCCTCGCTCACGCGGGGATGCGGGGTCGAGAACCAGATCCCCTGCTCGCCGAGCGCGTCCGCGATCCGCTCGGACTGCTCCTCTGTCAGGCTGTTCCTGACCGACTGGGCTCTGCTCTCGACGTCGATTCTCGGTTCGTGCGCCATGTCGATCCTCTCGCTAGGTGCCGGACCCAAAAGGGCCACTGACCCCCACCATATGGTCACTGTGGGTAATTGATCGCGTACCCGAAGTGGGTGGCGCGTCCGGTCAATCCACCTGTGGCCGGAGATCGACGGTGAGCGTGCCGGCCTCCGACCTGACCTCGGTGCCGAGGTCGGCGCAGGCGGCGGTGAACCGGGCCCGGATCCAGCGGGTCTCCATGTCGTTCGCGATCCTGGTACGGCAGTAGTCCAGCGCGATGGGGACGGCGCGCAGCCGTACCGGGCCCTGCTCGTCCAGGGTGACCAGGAAGATCAGCCCGAGGTCGTTGCGGAGTTCGGGGTCCACGATGTAGTCGTCGATGAGGTCGCCCAGGTCGTACAGGACCGGTCCGGCCACCCCGTGGAAGACGTGCGCGGAATGCCCGGCCACCAGGGACGCGCCGGCCTTCACCAGGGCCCGGGCGGCGCGGCGGACGTGCGTGACGGGCTTGGAGGTCATGTTCGGGCCCCAGTGGACGCAGACCAGGACGAGGTCGGCGTCCAGGCTCCCGATCGTGCTCGTGAGCCGGTCCGGCACCCCGTAGCCGAGGTCGGCGTACGCGACGCCGGGCCTGCGCTCGGTGGCCGCGAACTCGGGGGGATGGTCGGTGACGCCCAGCACCGCCAGCCGGAGATCCCCCACCTTGAGCTCGGCGGGCTCCCAGGCCCGGGCCAGGTCGGCGCCCGCGCCCACGGTGCGGATCCCGGCAGCCGCCAGGTGGTCGAGGGTGTCGAGGAGGGCCTCGTGGCCGTAGTCCAGGGCGTGGTTGTTGGCCAGCGTGACCGCGTGCACGCCCAGCTCCGCCAGCATCGCCGCGGCCTGGGGCGGGGCACGGAAGTGGAACGCCTTGCGCAGCGGGTCCCAGCGCCGGCCGCGGGCCGAGACGCAGCATTCGAGGTTGAACAGGACCAGATCGGCCCGGGAGAGCACCGAGCGCACGCCGGTGTCGAAGAAGTCGTCCGGGTCGGCGGTCAGGCTCAGCCGCTCGGCCACGCCGCGGCCGAGCATGGTGTCGCCCGCGAGCGCCAGCGTGACCGATTCCCCGGCGCCCGGGCCCGGCATGGTCCCCGTTCCGTCGGTCATGTCCACCCAGCTTCCCCGTCCGATGGCTTCGACACACCCTCTGACCTGCGACGGAACCGTTCATGACGGAAGATTGCGGGTACGGGATGAATTTGGAGGAGGGGGACGACGGTGTCCCTCACGTCACGGAGGTGAGAAAGCAGTGGCTTTGCCGATAAGGCGCAATCGCGGAGCGATGCAGGCGGGTGTTCCCTGGCAGAGGCGGTCCTGGGATCCCTTCACCGAGTTCGAGCAGCTGTGGGATCAGATGGGGCGGCTCTTCGAGCAGGGCGCGGAGAGCGACATGGCCGCCTGGCGGCCGGTGGCGGAGACCGAGGAGACCCCGGACGCCTACATCGTGCGGGCGGAGCTTCCCGGCCTGAAGCGGGACGACATCAACGTCGAGGTCAACGACAGCGAGCTGTGCGTGTCCGGGGAGATCAACGAGGAGGAGAAGGGCCAGATGCTGCGCCGGCGCACCGGACGGTTCGTCTACCGGACGATCCTGCCGAGCGACGCCGACACCGAGCACATCGGCGGCGAGCTGACGGACGGCATCCTGATCCTGCGCGTTCCCAAGACCGAGAAGGGCCGCGCCCGCCGCATCGAGATCAAGGGCTGACACCGGGGGAGGCGCATGGCCGGCACGCAGGCGTTCTGGCTCGGCGCCGCGCGAGGGCGCGACGGCGCGGAGCCGGGCAGCGCGCAGGAGCGCTACGGCGAGGAGCTGCGCAGATGGCGGCATGCCTTCGAAGCCGTGCACGGCGAGCCGGCCGCGGGCGGCGTCACTCTGGACCCGCTGCACTTCGCACTGGGCGCATGGGAGGTGGCCACGCGCCCGGTGGCGGAGCACGCCTACGTACGCCGCCACCCACGGGTGCTCGACGCGACCTGTCACCGCCCGGAGGAGGCGCCGGGCCTGCTGGCGGTGGTCGAGCTGGCCGCCCCGCTCCCGTTCCCGCTGCCGCGGGGCTGGTCGAGCTGGCAGCGCCAGGAGCCCACCTACGTGCCGCCGCCGTACGAGCGGCCGACCGCGCTGAGCACGCTGGAGCTCCGCGTGCCGCTCCCGGTCGAGCGCCTGCCCACGCCCACCCACGCGCGGGCCGCGGGCCTGCCGAACCTCGACGACGCCCAGGCCTCGCTCGAAGCGCTCCTGGCCGAGCTGAACGCCGTGGTCAACCCGTTCCTGCACGAGCTGGAGGAAGCCGATGCGGCGAGGTGATCCAGGATGAACAGGCGCGACGACGATCCTGAGGACGAGTTCTTCGCTCCCGTGCTGCGCGAGCCGCCGCCTCCCGAGGACATCACCTCCTCCGGCGTGGTGAGCGACACCGGCGTGCCCGACGTGCACGGAGGCGGCCATGGCGAGTGGCCGCAGGCGCCGCCGCCGTCGAGCTGGCTCGGCGTGCGCCTGCTGGCGGCCGCGCTCGGGCTGCTGGTGGGGGTGGTTCTGACCGTGCTGGCCCTGCTGGCCGCGCGGCCGCTGCTCGCGGTACCGCCTGCCCTCGTGGCGCTGGGGGCCGCCGTGTATCTGGTGACGTTCAGCGTGCGGCGCTCGCACGCGGACGGCGGCCCTCCGACGTTCGGATGAGTGCCCTCTGGGTAAGCGCCCAGTTTGAGGTCAGTCGGGGCAGAGGAGCAGAGATGTCTCTCATCGATCTTGAATGCGTCCGCCAGTTGCTGCAGTCGGAGGAACCCGACGCCACGTTGGTGTTCGTCCGGGGTGACTGCGTGGTCCTGCCGGCCGATGAGGTGGATGACGCGCACAAGGGCCTGGTCATCGCTCACCGCGACGAGCTCGCGGCCCGGCTGCCAGAGGGCGGCCTGAGCGAGGAGGCCCTGGAGGACCTGGCGATCAGGCTGGACAACATCGCCCGCGACCTGGGCGCCTAGCCCGCTATTTTCCGTTCTCCAGGTAGTGCAGGACGGCCGCCACGCGCCGGTCGGTCCGGTCGGTCGGCGCCAGGTCGAGCTTGGAGAAGATGCTGCGGATGTGCTTGTGCACGGCGCCGTCGGTGACGAACAGCCGCTCGGCGATGGCGGCGTTGCCCAGGCCCTCGGCCATCAGGGCCAGCACGTCGCGCTCGCGCGGGCTGAGCCGGTCGAGCCGGCTGTCGGGCCTGCTGCGGGCCAGCAGCTGCGCGACGACCTCCGGATCGATGGCCGTGCCCCCCTCCGCCACGCGGTGCAGCGCGCCCATGAACTCCTCGACCCGCCCCACCCGTTCCTTGAGCATGTAGCCCAGCCGGGCGCTGCCGTGGGCGAGCAGGTCGGTGGCGAACGCCTGCTCCACGTACGCCGACAGCACGAGCACGGCCAGCTCCGGTTGGCGCCGCCGGGCCTCGACGGCCGCGACGATGCCCTCGTCGGTGTGGGTCGGGGGCATCCGGACGTCCACGATGGCGACGTCCGGCCGGTGGGCGTCGATCGCGGACAGGAAGCCGTCCGGGTCAGGCGCGGTGGCCACGACGTCCAGCCCCTCCGCCCGCAGCAGCAGCGCGAGACCCTCACGCAGGAGCGGGTCGTCCTCGGCGATCACAATCCGCATGGGAGGCTCACATTCATGGTGGTAGGTCCGCCTTCTGGGCTGGTCAGCGCGAAGGTCCCGTCGAGGGCCTCGGCTCGGCGGCGGATCCCGGCCAGCCCCGACCCGCTCCGCTCGTCCGCTCCGCCGCGGCCGTCGTCGGTGATCCGGAGGTCCAGCCGGTCGTCGTGCCGCCGGATCGTGACGGTGGCGTGCCGCGCCTGGCTGTACTTGGCGATGTTGGTGAGCCCCTCGGCCACCACGAAGTAGGCCGTGGCCTCGACGGACGCGGCGCACCTGCCGGGCATGTCGACGTCGATCCGGCAGGGGACGGGGCAGCCGGCGGCCAGGCCGGTCAGCGCGTCGGCGAGGCTCCGGTCCGTCAGCACCGGGGGCAGGATGCTGCGCGAGACCGCGCGGAGCTCGGCCAGCGCCTGCTCGGCGGCGTCCTGCGCGCGTTCGAGCATGGCGTCGGCGGTGGCCGGGTCGCGGGCCAGCGCGCGGCGGGCCGCGCCGAGCATGACGTTGACGGCGACGAGCCGGTTCTGCGTGCCGTCGTGCAGCGATCTCTCGATCCGCCGCAGCTCGGCGGCGTGCGCGTCGAGCGCCTCCGCGCGGGTCGCGGTGAGCTGGGCGACCCGCAGCGCCAGGTCGGTGCTGGGATCGGCGGCCAGCAGCCGCCGCCCCGGCCACGCCTGCAGGCGCGCCATGCCGGGGACGAGGGCCAGCGTCAGCGCGATCCAGCCCACGCTCAGCGCGCCGACCGCGAGGGCGCCCGGGAGGTCGCGCACCACCCAGAGGTCCACGCCCGCCCCGTCCGGCATCAGCCGCCACCACAGCGGGAACGTGAGGTCGCGTACCGCGCTGAGCGGCAGCGTCATGCCGACCGCCCCGAGCAGCAGCCCGAAGAACCCGTGGATCAGCACCCAGTACAGCTCGCGCCGGCTCGCCGGGTTCGCGATCGCCGCCCGCAGCTCGGACGGGACCGGGTCGGGACTGATGACGACGTCAGGCCCCCAGCGGGACAGCCGCCCCCGCTCCCGGTCGGCGACGACGCGCAGCACGTGCAGAGCGGTGGGCACCAGGAGCAGGCCCACGCCGACGAGGCAGGCCAGCGCGGTGATGACCACCACGAACACGGCCAGGATCGCCAGGATCGCGGTGCCGACGCCGCCGACGAGGTGTTCGAGGGCGTCGAGGGTGGCGCGGGTCCGGGCCACCATGTCCCACCGGCGTAAGGGCTCCGCGTCGGGAGTCGGCATCCTCAGACCCTAGGGCATCTCCCAGGACGAAGACGTGATGGCGGACGAACAGTACAGCCTGCTGTACCTCGGGCCGTCTCACTGGCGGGATCGCCCGTGGCGACGGCGATCCGTAGCGTCTTGGGGTGTCACCCGATCTTGTGAGGAGCACGCCATGAACCCCGTCCGTATCCCCCGACCCGTTCTGTGGCTGCTGCTGGCGATCTTCGCGGTCGGCAACATGGTCACCTCCACCTCCGATCTCAACATGCTCGTCGGCATCGGGTTCGGCCTGGCCACGATGGCCTGCGCGGCCGCGCTGATCCAGCAGCACTACGCGCAGCGGCGCGGCTGAGCGACGGATTCGTCCTCGCTCCTGAGAGGGAGGCGCGGAATCGCCCGCACCGGCGATGCCCGAGGACCCCCGCGAGGCCGAGGATCGTCCCCATGAACTCCCGTATCCCCTTCATCGCCGCGCCCCTGCTCGTGCTCGCCTACGGCGTGATCCGGATCCTCGACGGCCTCGACGGCAGCCGGGGTCCAGGCATCGCGTGGACCACCGGCCACCTCGCCTTCATGGCGGCACTCGTCCTGTTCGTCCCCGTCTTCTGGCAGATGCGGCGGATGGCCGGGGGGAACGCGCTGGCCACCGCGAGCGCGACGGCCGGGACCGTCGGCGTCGTGGCGCTGCTCGCGCAGTTCGGCATCGACATCGCGGTCGGGTTCATGTCCGCCGACAACGAGGCGATGGGCGTGCTGTTCGACCGGGTCCAGAGTGTCCCCGGCGTCTCGGTCGTCGTCTACGACGTCGTCCCGCTCCTGTTCTTCGCCGGCCAGCTCGCCCTCGTCGTGCAGCTCGCGGCGCTGCGCCGGGTCAGGGTGTGGACGCCCCTCCTGGTCATGGTCGACCTCATCCTGCCGTTCATCGAGAAGGACCTCATCCCGCTCGGCGCCCTCTGCCTGCTGGTCTCGTTCGTCCCCGTCGCCCGCCAGGTCCCCGCCACGCCCAGGCCCGCCGCCGCGCTCGCATGACGTACGAGGCAAGATGGGATGTCGTGTCCGATCTACAGTTCTTCGCGGCGATTCGCCGGTGGTCGAGCTCGTTGCCGCCGATCTGGGTGGACGCGGCGCTCGCGCTGCTGGTGCTGGTCGCGCAGCTGTGGCCGCTGTTCACCCGCGAGAACCCGTACGGCGGGCCCTGGCACTGGTGGGGCTACGCGGTCGTGGTCACCGCCGCGGTGCCGCTGATCTGGCGGCGCCGCGCGCCGGTGACCGTCCTGGCCGCCAGCCTCATCGCGACCGGACTCTACGACCTCGTCGACGAGGTGGCCGCGCAGCCCATCTGGTACGGCTCGCTCATGGCGCTCTACACCGTGGCCGCCTACTCCGCCAGGTGGCCCCGCCTGATCATGCTGGCCTTCACGATCGCCGGCGGCCTGCTCATCGTCGGCTCCTCCGAGACCGCGATGCGCGGCGTCGTGCTCTTCACCGCCGCCTACGCCATCGGCCGGGCCGCCGCAGCCTCCCGGGCCCACGCCGCCGCGCTTGAGGAACGCACCGTCCAGCTGGCCCGCGAGCGCCAGGCCGAGGCCGAGCGGGCCGCCGAACGCGAGCGGGCCAGGATCGCCCGCGACATGCACGACATCCTGGCCCACGCGGTCAGCCTCATGGTCGTCCAGGCCGAAGCCGGACCGGTGGTGGTCAGGAGCGACCCCGCCAGGGCGGAGGCCGTCTTCGACGCGATCGCCGCCGCGGGGCGCGACGCCATGGTCCAGCTCCGCCGCATGCTGAGCGTGCTCAAGGAGGAAGAGGGCCCGCGGGCGCCGCAGCCGACGATCGCCGCGCTCACCACCTTGGCCGAACAGGTCAGGGCCACCGGTCTCGACGTGACATACTCCGCCTCCGGCGTGCCGGGGCCGCTGACTCCCGACACGGAGATCGCCGCCTACCGGATCACCCAGGAAGCCCTCACCAACATCGTCAAGCACGCGGGCGCGGCCCGTGCCGACATCAGACTCACCTGGCAGGACGACACCCTCATGATCGACATCGCCGACGACGGCCGCGGCTCGGGAAGCTCGCTCCCCTCGGGCGGCCACGGCCTGATCGGCATCCGCGAGCGGGCCGCGGCCTGCGGCGGCACCGCCGACTTCGGCCGGCGCCCCGACGGGCCGGGCTTCCGGGTCCTCGTACGGCTCCCCCTGGCCGGCCGGGCGGTGGCGGCATGAGCGTGCGCGTGGTGGTCGCGGACGACCAGGAGCTGGTACGCGCCGGGTTCAGCATGATCCTCGACGCCCAGCCGGACATCGAGGTCGTCGCCGAGGCGGGAGACGGCGAGCAGGCCGTCACGGCCGTCCGCGAGCACAGTCCCGACCTGCTGCTGCTCGACATCCGCATGCCGGTCATGGACGGCATCGAGGCGGCCAGGATCGTGTGCGCGGACAGCGGCTGCCGCGTCCTCATGCTGACCACGTTCGACCTCGACGACTACGTCTACGACGCGCTGCGCGCGGGGGCGAGCGGGTTCCTGCTGAAGGACGTCCGCCGCGACGACCTCATCCACGCCGTACGGGTGGTGGCGGCCGGCGAGTCACTGCTCGCGCCGTCGGTCACCACGAAGCTGATCGCCGAGTTCACCGCCAGAACGGCCGCCCGTCCCGCCGTGCCGCCGACGGAGCGGCTGGCCGTGCTCACGGCACGCGAGCAGGAGACGCTGCGCATGATCGCCCGCGGCCTGTCCAACGCGGAGATCGCGCAGGCCATGGTGGTCAGCGAGCACACCGTGAAGACCCACGTCAGCAACGTGCTGACCAAGCTGGGGCTGCGGGACCGGGTGCAGGCGGTGATCGCCGCCTACGAGAGCGGCCTGATCGTCCCCGGGGGCGGGTGATCAGGCGGCACTGGCGATAGCGTATGCGTCGGATCCTTCGGGAAGGAGAACGCATTTGCTGGACGCTCACGTGCATGCCTATCTCAGGTCGATGGCGGGGGACCGGGCGGTCCGGTGCGGGCCGTTCACGATCAAGTTCGACGAGCACGACGACGCGCTCCCGTTCAACTACGCCGTTCCCGACGACGACGCCGCGCCCACGGCCGACGAGGTCGCCGCGCTGGTCGAGGCGTTCCGCGCGCGGGCCAGGACGCCCCGCCTGGAATACGTGCCGCAGGTGTCCCCGAAGGTGGAGGACGCCCTGCTCGCGGCCGGGTTCGCCCAGGAGGGGCGCTACCCGCTGCTGGTGTGCCCGCCGGACGAGGTGGTGGAGCGGCCGGTGGACGTACGGGTCGCGCTCGTGACCGAGGACCCCGACCTCTGGCAGGTCGCGCGGGTGATGAACGAGGCGTTCGACGCGCCGGAGCCCACCGGGCACGACATCGCGGTTCCGGCGGGTCCTCGACGGCGGCGGTCTGATCGCGGCCGCCTTCGACGCCGGGGAGGCCGTCGGCGCCGGGCAGCTCGGCCGCCCGCACCAGGGGGTCGCCGAGGTCGCGGGCATCGCGGTGCTGCCCTCGCACCGGCGGCGCGGCATCGCGGGCGCGGTCACGGCGCTGCTGACCCGCGAGTGCGCGGGCGCCGGGGTCACGACCCCGTTCCTCACTCCGGCCGACGACGGCGCCGCGCGGGTCTACGCCCGTGTCGGCTACCGCAAGGTCGGCGAGGCCCTGTACATCTCCCTCCGCTGACGCTCACTCGGCCGGCGCGCTCAGGTCGAGCAGGGCGAGGCGCTCCGGGTCGGTGAGGATCTCCACGGCGACGATCCTGCCGTCGGTGACCGTGAAGCCGAGCACCGACCGCGGCCGGCCGTTCTCCCTGCTGACGAGCCCGACGATGCCGTTGACCAGCACCGGCTCCACCGTGTAATCGTGTGCGAACCGCTGGAAGCGCGTCGCCTCGCCGGCCACGGCCGCCGCGCCGGTGATCGTCCACATCCCGGCCGCGGCCCCGATGTCCACGCGCATCACGACGTCCGGATCGAGCACACCCAGCAGCGCCTCGAAGTCGCCGTCGCGCGCGGCGGCCAGGAAGGCGTCCACGACCTGGCGCTGCCGGCCCGGGTCGGGGTCGGGCGACGGGACCGTCCCGCGTACGCGCTGCCGGGCCCGGCTCGCGAGCTTCTTCGCCGTCGCGGGAGTGCGGTCCACGATCGGGGCGATCTGCTCGAACGGCACCGCGAACATGTCGTGCAGCACGAACGCCAGTCGCTCCGCCGGGCTGAGCGACTCCAGCACCACGAGCAGCGCCAGCCCGACCGAGTCGGCGATCAGCGCCTGCTGCTCGGGGTCGCCCCCGTCCTCAGGGCTGATGACCGGGTCGGGCAGCCGCAGCTCCAGCGGGTCCTCGCGCCGTGACGTACGCGTGCGCAGCATGTCCAGGCAGACCCGGCCGACGACCGTGGTGAGCCAACCGCCCAGATTGTCGATCTCACCCGAGTCCGTACGGCTGAGCCGCAACCACGACTCCTGGACGGCGTCCTCGGCCTCGGCGAGGGAGCCGAGCATCCGGTAGGCCACCGCCTTGAGATGGGTACGGTGCTCCTCGAATCGGTCGGCCAGAAAGTCGTCGGCGTCCACGGTCACATCCTCGATCAGGGCTCTTACCTACCTGACGGCGCAGCCCCGCCAAAGGTGACAGGCGATCGCGGTCACCTTCTCGCCTCCCGCTCCGGCGGATCACCGAGAACGCGCCGGACGAGCTGTCGGTCTGGTTCAACCGGGTCCAGCTCCCCGACGGGCCGCCCATGGTGGCCGTGGACGCCGCCTACCTGGGCGACGCCGTCGAGGGTGGCGCGCTGCTGGCCGCCCTGGACAAGATCGACGGAGCTGTCGTGGACAAGCGGGCCGTGCTGCCGGTCGCGAACCTGGCCGACATCACCGCCGAGCCGACCGACCCCGCTCCCGCCATGGCCCGTGCCGAGCTGGTCGGGGAGCTGCGCGTCAGCGGGCGCAAGCCGTACACGTTCCTGGCCGCGGGGGAGCGGGCGGCGTACGCCTTCGACGAGGGGACCCTGGCCCGGCTGCGCGAGCTCAAGCGCGCCCGCGACCCGCAGGGCGTGTTCCGCGCGAACTTCCCGGTCAGCGCCTGACCGGGAAGTTCGCGGGAGACGGGTTACTTCTTCTCCTCCATGGTCACGGTCACGGTGTCGGTCTTGCCGTCCCGCTGGTACGTGACCGGCACCTGCTGGCCGACCTTGAACCCGCGGACCTGGCCCACCACCGTGTCGCCGCCGGCGACCGCCGTGTCACCGATCTTGGTGATCAGGTCCCCCTGCTTCAGCCCGGCCTTCTCGGCCGGGCTGCCGGCGCTCACCTGGCGGACCAGCGCGCCCGGCACGTCGCCGGTGGCGTCGGTGACGCTCACCCCGAGGAAGGCGTGGGTCACCTTGCCGTTGCTGATGAGCTGCTCGGAGACCTGCTTGGCGGTATTCACCGGGATCGCGAAGCCGAGGTTGACGCCGTCGGCGGCGACCGCGCTGTTGATGCCGACCAGCTCGCCGGCCGCGTTCACCAGGGCGCCGCCGGAGTTGCCCGGGTTGATCGCCGCGTCCGTCTGGATCATGCCGCCGAGCGTGGTCGGCTCCTCGGCCTGGCTCTGCCCCTGCCCGCCCAATCCCGGCGGGAGCTGCTGGTCGCCCCGGCCGCCGCCGGCAGTCACCGTACGGTCGAGCGCGCTGATGATGCCGGACGTCACGGTCCCGTCCAGGCCGAGCGGGCTGCCGATGGCCAGCACGTCGTCCCCCACCTTGAGCTGGTCGCTGTCGCCCAGCGTGACCTTGGCCAGCCCCGACACGTCCGCGGTCCGGATGACGGCGAGGTCGGTGGCCGGGTCGGTGCCGACCACGGTGGCCTTGGCCGTCTTGCCGTCGCTGAACTTCACCGTCAGCTGCCTGCCCTGGCCGCTCACCACGTGGTTGTTGGTGAGGATCAGCCCGTCCTCCGACAGCACCACGCCGGAGCCCTCGGCGGACTGCCCCTGGATCATCACGACCGACGGCTGCACCTTCTCCGCCACCTGCGCGACCGTGAGCTGACCGGAGGCCGTGCGGAAGACCGGGCTCGCCACGGTCTTGGTGACCGTCGGGATCGGCTGCCCGGCGCCGGCGACGTAGGCGCCGACGGCGCCGCCCCCGAGCGCGGTCGCCGTCAGCGCCGCGAACGCCGCCAGCGCCAGCCCGGCGACCGCCTTGCGCGTGAGCACGAACCCGGCCCGTCGCTGCGGCGGCGGAGGAGGCGGCAGCACCGGCCCGGGCCGGGTGAAGGTCCCGGTGGTGGGCGGCTTGTCACCGAACTGGCTCCAGCCGCCGGCACTGTCCTCGCGAGGGGCGTTCGCGTCCATGTCATCTCCTAGAGTCCCGATGACACCAGCGTGACGAACGGCGAGTAAGTCCTGCTTAAGCCCAAGATCTCCGTGCCCGGCGCACCCTGACGCCCGCCTTATCGCCGCAGGCCGCGACGGTCTCGCCACGGGCGGAACAGCCGGAGAAATCTAGCCGGCCATCGCCGCGATGCCCGACGTCAGCGAGCGGGGCCGGCGGGTGGCGTTGTGGTTCGGGGTGATCTTCTGGGGCGGGTGCTGCCTGCCGCTCATGGCGGGGGCGATCCTGCGCCTGCGGTCGGCGCTGGGCTCGGACCTGGGGTTCACGGCGGTGGCGGTGGCCGGGGCGGTCATGTTCGCCACGCTGTCGCTGTTCGACCTGGTGGTGCTCGACTGGATCGTGCTCGTGGGCTGCGGCCCGGGCTCCTGGTGCTGCCGGGCACCGAGGGCATGTCCGAGTATCGCGACCTGGGCTTCCACACGGTCGAGGCGCTCAAGGGCAGCCCGTTGGTCGTGGTCGTGGGGCTGGCCGCCGGAGGCGTGGTCGCCCTGGCCGAGGCGCTCGCCTGAACGATCAATCGCTAGACTGGCCGGGACAACATCAACTCAAGCTTGTCAGCGCCTGGTAGGTCGGTGGAGCGCGCTGGCGTGCTCGCTCGGTCGCGAGCACGGCCAGTCACGCCTCCGGGCGAGATCGCGGCCGTGTACGGACCGAGCACCGTACCGAAAGGACCGCAATGTCCACCGACCAGTTCGGGCTCTCCGGCGGCGACTACGTTCCCGACCCCGATGGCGACACCGCCCTCCTCCTCGACGGCTTCTACGACCACCTCGCCCGCGAGCACGGCGATCTCGTCTCCGCCATGCGAGCGCGTCACGAGGAGCTCGAAGCGGCGAACCGGCACCTGATCGTCGACGAGCCCGCCCGCCACAACCTGCGCATGACCCTGGCCCTCGTGGCCGCGTACGAGCTGCTGCTGCCCAGGCTGGGCCGGCCGGCGACGATCGACGCCGTGCGCGCGGCGTTCGTCGAGCCGCTCGGCGAGGCCACCCGGCAGGGCACCCTGGCCATGCTGGACAGCGCTCCCGACCCGTTCCTGGCCATGGTGGCGGTGTCCAAGTCGCGCGAGGAGCACGCGTTCGGCAAGGGGTTCGTCTTCGACCGGCCGGCCGACGACGACCGGCGCTATCACGTCGACGTCCGCCGGTGCTTCTATCACGACGTGCTGACCGCCAACGGGGCTCCCGAGCTGACCCCGATCATGTGCGCGTTCGACGCCAACTGGATCGAGGCCATCGAGCCTGGCAGGCACGGCTTCGCGTTCGAGCGCCGCACCACCATCGGCCTGGGCGGCAGCCACTGCCCGTTCCACTTCACCCGCAACCAGGACTGACCCGGTAGGGGCGGGCCCGCGTCCGGACGCGGGCCCGCCTCGGTTGCGTACGCTACTCCCTTGTGCGTACAGTGTTCGCATGACGAGGACAACGTACTCGCAGTCTGGGAGAGTCTGATGCATGCACGTGATTCGCGCCGCTGGTTGATCCTGGTGGTGCTGTGTCTCAGCACGCTCGTGCTGGTGATCGACAACATGGTGCTCTCGGTGGCGATCCCGCCGCTGACCGCCGACCTGGGCGCGAGCGCGCAGGACATCCAGTGGATCCTGGACTCGTACATCCTGGTCTTCGCCGGGTTGCTGCTGACGGCGGGCAGCCTGTCCGACCGGTTCGGCAGGCGCAGGGTCATGATCATCGGGCTGGCCCTGTTCGGGGTGGCCTCGCTGGCGGCCGCCTACGCCGCCGATCCGGTGACGCTGATCGCCGCCCGCACGGTGATGGGCATCGGCGGCGCGCTCATCATGCCGAGCACCCTGTCGATCCTGATCATCGTGTTCGACGAGCGGGAGAGGCGCAAGGCGATGGCCGCCTGGAGCGCGGTCGCCATGGTCGGCCTGGTCGGCGGGCCGGTGCTGGGCGGCGCGCTGATCGCCTGGTTCTGGTGGGGCGCCGTCTTCCTGATCAACGTGCCGATCGCGGCGCTGGCCATCGTCGCCTCGCTGGTGCTCATGCCCGAGTCCAGGGGCCCGCAGACCAAGCCGGATCCGATCGGCGCCGTGCTGTCGGTGGCCGGCATGTCGGCGCTGGTCTGGACGATCATCGAGCTGCCGCACGGCCTGTCCGTGCCGGCGCTGGCCGTGGCGGTCGTCGCGCTCGCCGGGTTCGTGCTCTGGGAGCTGCGTACGCCGCACCCCATGGTCCCGCTCGGCCTGTTCCGCAACCGCACCTTCAGCGGCGGCAGCTTCTCGCTCACCCTGGTCCAGATCGGCAACGGCGGCCTGCTGCTGGTGCTCACCCAGTACCTGCAGTACGTCCTCGGCTACACGCCCACCGAGTCGGGCCTGGCCTTCATCCCGATGGCCGTCGCCTCCCTTGCCTGCAACACCCTCGGCGCGACCCTCGGCGCGCGGATCGGCAACCGTCAGCTGATCGTCACCGGGTTCGCCGTGAGCGCCGGCGGATTCGCGCTGCTGAGCACCCTCGACGCGTCGAGCGGCCCGGCCACCGCGGCCGTTTCGCTGCTCCTCATGGGCGCCGGCGGCGGCCTGGCCATGCCCGCCGCGGTCTCCGCCCTCATGGGGACGATCCCGGCCGAGCACGCCGGCGTCGGTTCGGCCCTGAACGACACCATCCAGCAGGCCGGCGCCGCCCTCGGCATCGCCGTCCTGGGCAGCGTCCTCGCCAGTGCCTACACCGCGGCCATGCCCGCGACCGCGCCGGCGGCGGCCCGCCTCTCGATCGGGAGCGCGCTCGGCCTCGGCGACGCCGGGATCGCGGCCGCCGCCCGCGACGCCTTCACCACGGCCATGTCGTCCGCCTTCCTCATCAGCGCCGCCGGCGTGGTGGCGGCCGCCGTACTGGCCCTGCTGGTGATGCCCAAGAAGACCGCCTCGATCTAAGGAGAAAGATCATGAACCTGAACTGGAACGCCACCGGCGACTGGGGCACGCTGGACTCGACCGGCCGCGGCTTCTACGTCGAGCACTGGCAGCGGCGGCTCGACGAGCTGTGCGCCGCCCACCACGTGCCCGGCGCGACCCTGGCGGTGCTGACCGGCGGAAACATCCACGAACTGGCCACCGGCGTGCTGAACCGCGCGACCGGCGTGCCGATGACCCCCGACTCGGTGTTCCTGTCCGGCTCGATCGCCAAGGTCTATACCGCGACGCTGGTCATGCAGCTTGTCGGCGAGGGAAGGCTGGACCTGGACGCCCGGGTGGTGGACATGCTGCCGGAGTTCGCCACTCCCGACGAGGAGGCCACCAAGGTGATCACCGTCCGGCAGTTGCTCAGCCACACCGGCGGGGTCACCAACGACTTCAATCACGACTCCGGCCGGGGCGACGACTGCCTGGCCAAGTACGTCGAGGCGGCCCGGGGCGTGGCGCTGGACTGCCGGCCCGGCATGGCCGTCTCCTACGGCGGCCTCGGCTACATCGTGCTCGGCCGCCTCGTCGAGGTGCTGACCGGCAAGACCTGGGACCAGGCGCTGCGGGACATGGTGTTCACGCCGCTCGGGCTCGAACGCTCCATGACGCTGCAGGAGGAGGCGCTCCGGTTCCGCGCGGCGATGAGCCACCTGGGGGAGCCGGGACAGGACCCCGACCCGGCGCCCGTCTGGGACATGATGCCGCGTTCGGCCGGCCCGGCCGGGCGGATCATCACCTCGTCCGGCGACCTCGTCCGCTTCGCCCAGACGCACCTGGCCGGCGGCCTGGCTCCCGACGGCACGCGCGTGATGCCCGCGGACGCGGTGGCGGCCATGCAGCGGCGCGAGGTGGACGTCCCGGACAAGTGGACCGTCAGCGCGGACGGCTGGGGCCTGGGCTGGACCCTCTACGACTGGGACGGGGTCTTCGGCTACGGCCACGACGGCGCCGCCATCGGCCAGTACGCCTACCTGCGCGTCGTCCCGCAGGCCGGCGTGGCCGTCGCGCTCATGACCAACGGGGGCGGGGCCCGGCAGGTGTACGCCGCCCTGTTCCGCGAGCTGCTGACCGAGCTGGCCGGGGTACGCATGCCGGACGCGTTCGGCCCGCCGGCGCAGCCGCCTGCGGTGGACATGGCGCCGTTCGTGGGCACGTACAAGCGCGAGGGCGTCGTCATCACGATCAGCCCGAGCCGGATCCGGTACGAGTTCGTCGACGGCATGAAGGACCTGTCGCCGCCGCTGGAGGCCGATCTGACCCCGGTCTCGGAGACGGTGTTCGCGGCCTCGGGCATCGGGGCTTCGTTCAGCGAGGACTACATGCCCGTCGTCTTCTCGACCCTGCCCGACGGGACCCCGGTGTGCTACGTCGGGATGCGCGCCACACCGAAGGTATCCGGCTGACCGACGGCGGCTGCGCTCGACCGCCGGTAAGCGCCCCCGGCCAACCGACGCCCGCTGCGCTCGACTGACGGTAAGCGCGCCCGGTTGACCGGCGGCAGGTGCACCCAGCCGCCGGGCTCATGCCGTCAGGCCGATTGCCGTTGGGGCCCTGGGCGTCGGGGCCCGGACCGTTGGGTGGGGGGTAGGGGTGTCGCGGGGTCAGACGCGGAGGAGGGACGGCCAGGTCTTCGGGCCGACGACGCCGTCCGCGCCGATGCCCTCCGCCTGCTGGAAGCCGCGGACCAGCTCGACCAGCCCCGGGTCGCAGCGGGTGGACTTGAGCCAGTCCTCCAGCCCCACCTGCGCGTACGCGGACACGGGAACTCGGCCCCGGGCGAACAGGCAGCCTCTGACGGTCTTGACGTCAAAGCTGTCGTCACCCGGCCGGACCATAGGCAGTTGCTTCACGATCTCCTCCGTCCAGGACGTTGGGTCAGGCGCGGGGGCGCCTTGGATGAGGGCGGCGACGGCCGCCCGGAAGTCGTTCATGTCGATGGAGTGCGGGTCCGGCTTGGAGGTGTTGACCTCCCGGTGCGCCTTCACGCGCGAGGCGGGCAGCCCGAACTCGCGGCACAACTCCGCGCACAACCGGATGTACGCGTCCTTCTGGACATCGGGCCAGGGCTGGGTGCCGTCGTTCTCCGCCTCGATGCCGAGGGAGGCGGAGTTGGTGTGCATCGTCGAGGTCGAAGGCGCGTTGTGCCAGCAACGCCCGGCGGCGATGACGTAGATGTGGCCGGACCTTCCGAGCCCGAACTGGGACAGCGGCCCGTCGAGGCCGGGGCGGCCGTCGCGGACCACCGCGAGCGACGGGTAGTCGCCGCCGCCGGCGAGGCCTGCGGTGTGGTGGCACACGACGCCCTGCACCTGGGGCTGCGGGCCGTGGCCGCGGGTCTGCCACCCGGCCACTTCGGTCACGGGGAATCCTGTGCGGCGGGCGACGTCGGCCAGCTGGGTCAGGTACGGCATAGGGACCTCCCTCAAGCTTTTCGATGAGTCTCGCAACCGCCGATTAACGAAAAGTAGTCATGAGATTGCTATATGTGATCACAGCAGGGTAAAGGCGTGATCGCCGCGCTGAGCGGGGTTTCGGGGCGACACGGCACCGTCGCGCGGGCGATGGGCTGGGAGACGTCGTCGCTGGTCAGACGTCCTGTGCGGATCCATCGCCGGATGCTGCGGGCGGTGACGGGGTGGATGACTACGGCTTCCCTGGTGATGCGGGGCGGATGCTGACGGATCTTTAGCATGCCCTACTTGCCCGTGATCGAGGGAATCGAACGGGGATGCGCGATGCCGCAGCTCAGCCTGAGACGGCCCGCCAGGGCGCCGGCACGGTGGCCGCGTAGGCGACCTCGCGGGCCCCCGCGAACACGGCCAACTCGGTCACCGCCTCCCCGATGGCCCGGACGGAGACCTCGTCGCCCGGGAGGCCGGGCTCCGGGAACAGGCCCTCGATCTCCAGCACCTGCTTGCGCCGGTCGAAGCGGGGCACCAGTCGCCCGATGAGCCGCTCGCCGTGCAGGATCGGCATGATGTAGTAGCCGTAGCGCCGCTTGTGCTTGGGCACGTACATCTCCGTACGGAACTCGAAACCCCACAGCCGCTCGGTGCGCGCCCGATCGCAGATGAGGTTGTCGAACGGCGACAGCAGCGTGGTGCGCGGCTGCCACTCGCGCTCCAGCAGCCCGAGGACGTCACGGTGCACGTGCCAGCGCTCGGTGCCGCCCTCGATCTCGGCCGGCACCACGCGGCCGGAGCGCTGGAGCTCGTCCAGGACCTCGGGGAGCTCGGGGTAGCGATCGCGGATGAAGTGGCGCTCGATGTCGGCCACGCGGGCCACGCCGAGGGCGCGCAGCGCGTGCTCGGCCGCCAGCGACACCGCCTCCCGCCGGGGCAGCGGGGTGGCGTCGGCCCAGGCGGGCAGCCAGCGCTCGGCCAGGTCCCAGTGGCGCGTGCGGCCCGCCCGGCCGGCCACCATGATGCTGCCCTGGAACCACAGGAAGTCGAGCATCCGCTCGACGCTGCGGCCGTTGGTCCACCCGCTCGACTGCCAGGGCACGCTCGTGAGGTCGTCGAACGCCCCCGGCGGCAGCGGCCCGGCAGTGCCTAAGCGGTCGAGGACGTGCTGCCGCAGCCCGTCGTTGGCCTCCATCCAGCCGCGCACCCGTTGCGCGTGCGGGGACTCGCCCGTCGCGTAGCCGCGCATCATGACGTGGTGGATCGGATAGTCCTCCGCCAGCACGATCGACGCGGCGTGCGCCCAGTATTCGAAGAGCCAGCGCTCCTGCCACAGCAGCGTGTCGAGGTCGGCGCGGTCGTAGCCGCCGAGCCTGCTCCAGAGCACCAGGAAGTGGCTGCGGGCCACCGCGTCGATCGGGTCGAGCTGCAGGCACCGCAGCGTGCGCAGCACCTGCCGCAGCCCGTCGAGGCCGCCGCCGGGACGCGGGCCGGCCAGGTGCTGGCACGTCACGGCCAGGCGTCGCGCGCTCTCCAGGCTGAGGGCCAGCGGGTTCGGCATGCCGGCAGTTTACTCGAAAACACGTTCGTACGAGACGGGTTCAGAGCATCTCCGACAGCGTCTCGGCGCCCACGGCGACCAGCGTCACGGCCACCGAGACCACGGCCACGACGAGGAACGGGACGGCCCTGGAATCGGCCCTGTTCCACGCCGCATATTCCTGCACGAATCTGGAGCAGACCGTGACGCAGCCGATGGCGCCCGTCACGATCACACCGGCGACGCTCGTCCCCCCGACCATGTCGGCGACCAGGAAGAAGTAGATCAGCTCGAAGACGGCCAGCGTGATCGCCGTGACCGGTCCCCACTCCCGCCACACCGAGCGGCGCTGCGCGGCGTCCGCCCTGGCCTGGTGCGCCATCCGCCGGCGCTGCCGTTGGGTCAGGCGCCGGCGCTTCTCCGGAGGCGCCGACACGAACCTGCCCGCCTGCCGGCGGGCGCGCCTTCTCAGCCGCCGCTCACTCGTGACCATGTCCGCCTTTCCCCCGGGGACCCCGTGTTGATGAGAAAACGAGTCAGGCGAACGCGGGGTTCCGGTCAGAGCCGGCGCAGGCCGCGGATCAGCGCGTCGAGCGCGGCGGGGTAGGAGTGGGCCGGCGGCGTGGCGTACCCGACGACCAGCGACGGCGGGTGCCGGTCGCGGTCGCCGCGCAGGTACTCGCCCAGCGGATGCACCTCGACCGAGGCCGCCCGCGCCGCCTCCACGACGGCCCGCTCCGACGGCGCGGAGGGCAGTTCGAGCAGGGCGTGCAGGCCGGCGTCGATGCCGCGTACCCGGGCGTCCGGCAGGCCGGATCGCACGGCGGCGACCAGCGTGTCCCGGCGCCGCTGGTAACCGCGGCGCATCGTGCGCAGGTGGCGGTCGTAGTCGCCCAGCTCGATCATGCGCGCGAGGGCCAGCTGCTCCAGGGGCCGGGTCTCGCGCGCCCGCCGCTTGGCCTCCGTGAGCGGCTCCAGCAGCAGGGGCGGGCAGGCGATCCAGCCCAGCCGGACGGCGGGGCCGATGGTCTTGCTGGTCGAGCCCGCGTACACGATCCTGGACGGGCGGCGCGACTGGAGCGCGGCGATCGGATGCCGGTCATAGCGAAACTCGCCGTCGTAGTCGTCCTCGACGATCCAGCCGAGGCTGTCGTCCGCCCATTCCAGCAGCTCGGAGCGGCGCTCCGGCGCCATGCTCACACCCAGCGGGAACTGGTGCGCCGGCGTGCAGACGGCCACCTCGGCGCCCGAGTCGCGCAGCGCGTCCACGCGCAGGCCCGCCGCGTCCACGGGAACGGCGGCGACGCGCAGCCGGCCGGCCAGGAGGCGGACGTGGTCGCCGATGGCCGGGTCCTCCATGCCCGCCGTACGCACGCCGAGCTCGGTGAAGACCTCCGCCAGCAGGCCGAGCGCCTGCGTGTACCCGGAGCAGACGATCAGGTTCGCGGGATCGACCCGGACGCCGCGGGTCCGGCCGAGATACGACGCCAGCGCCGTGCGCAGCTCGATGCGCCCCCGCGGATCGCCGAACCCGAACACCTCGGTCGGCGCCTCCCGCAGGACGTGCCGCATCGCCCGGGCCCACGCCTCGCGGGGGAACGCGTACGCGTCCGGCCGCCCGGGCCGCAGGTCGTGGCGCCCCGACGCGGCGGCCTCCGCCGAGCCCGCCGACCTCCCGGAACGGGCCGGGGCCTCCGCGGTGCCCGCCGCCACGCGGGTGCCCGAGCCCTGCCGCGCCGTCAGCCAGCCCTCGGCCACCAGCTGCTCGTACGCCTGCGTCACCGTCCCCCGCGACAGCCCCAGCTGGGAGGCGAGATCGCGGCTCGACGGCAGGCGTGTGCCGGCCACGAGCCGCCCGCCGCGGATCGCGGACCGCAGCGCCTCCTCCAGCGCCCTGCCACGAGAACCCCAGCCGGGCAGCTCCAGCAGGAGCTCGGGCCCGAGCGCGTCGGTCATGTAAATGGTCCAATTTTCCGGCCGATGACTGGACCATAATACTGGGACAGTTGTCTCCTAGCCTGGCCGTGCGAGCGCCGATCCGCCCGACCGCCCGCGCCGCCCAACGCAAGGAAACCTCCGCATGCACGTCTTCGTCGCCGGTGCCGCCGGCGCCATCGGCCGTTACCTCGTCCCCCTGCTGGTCGAGGCCGGTCACCGCGTCACGGGCAGCTCCCGTACCGACTCGGGCCTCGACCGGCTGCGCGCCCACGGCGCCGGCGCCGTACGGCTGGACGTCTTCGACGCCGAGGCGGTCGCCCGCGCGGTGGCCGAGGCCGCGCCCGACGCGATCGTCCACCAGCTGACCGCGCTGAACGGCGGCACCCCCGCCGACAACGGCCGCATCCGCAGGATCGGCACCCGCAACCTGGTCGACGCCGCCGAGCGGGCCGGCGTGCGCCGCATCGTCGCCCAGTCCATCGCCTGGGCGTACGAGGCGGGCGACGCCCCGGCCACGGAGGACACGCCGCTGGACGTGACCGCGCCCGCGCCGCGCTCGGGCGTCGTCGGCGGCGTCCAGGCGCTCGAAGAGGCGGTCGCGGAGCTGGACGAGCACGTCGTGCTGCGCTACGGCCTCTTCTACGGACCCGGCACGTGGTACCGGCCCGGCGGCCTCGTGGCGGACGTGCTGCGCAACGGCGGCCCCACCGACGACCCGGCCTCGGTCTTCCTCAGCGGCCTGGCCGCAGACGGCGCGGTCAGCTCGTTCGTGCACGTCGAGGACGCGGCCGAGGCGACCGTCGCCGCGCTGCGCTGGCCGAGCGGGACCGTCAACATCGTGGACGACGAGCCCGCGCCCGCCCGCGAGTGGCTGCCCGCGCTGGCCGCCGCCGTCGGGGCTCCCGCCCCCGCGCCC